>JBMLOS010000036.1:0-3749 GCA_049242845.1 Prochlorococcaceae cyanobacterium | reverse complement strand
TGGCGGCCAGCAGGTAGGCCGGGGTGGCCAGGGGCACGAGCTGGGCGATCGCCAGCCAGCGGCGGCCGGGGAAACGGCAGCGGGCCGTGAGCCAGCCGTTGGCGGTGCCCAGCAGGGCGGTGCAGAGCCCCACCAGCGCCACCAGCGCCACGGTGTGGCCCAGCTGCTGCCCGCCGGCCGGTCCCAGATCGAACAGGGGCGAACCCCTGCCGTCGCCGGTGATGGCGAAGAACAGCAGGGCCCCGAGCGGGGCCAGGGCCAGCAGGCAGAGCCCGTAGACCCCCACCACCAGGGGCCGGCGGGAGGGGGAACGCGGCAGCAGCGCCGGCCCGGCGGCTGCCCCTGGATCGGGCGGAAGGGCAGAGGGATCCAGCACTCCAGGCGAGGCATCCTCGGCGGGAGGAGCGGCGGAGGGAGCAGGGATCAAGGAGCGCACCACGGACTCGGACTCGGACAACCGATCAGGACCAGCCGGCGGCCTGCATCAGCTGCACGGCCTCGCGGTTCTTCTCTCCCATCTGCTGCACCGTGACCGCGTCCTCGCGGAAGGGCCCGAAGCTCCGCAGGATCGGGTTGTCGCCGTAGCCGCGCAGGGGATATTCCAGATTCGCCTCGGCGTAGCCCACGCCGCCGCGGGGGGAAGCCAGGAACTCGATCAGCCGGGTGGCGGCCTCCTTGTGGCGGGAGTGGAGGGTCACGCCGGCGCCGCTCACGTTCACGTGGGCGGGGTCGGGGAAGACCACCTGCAGGGCACCGGCGGCCTTGCGGTCGGCGGCGCCGCTGGCGCCCGAGAGCATGCGGGCCACGTAGTAGCTGTTCACCAGGCCGGCCCCGCACTCGCCGCGGGCCACGGCCCGGGCCAGGGGGATGTCCGCCGTGAAGAAGGGCTGGGCCAGGTTCGCCACCATGCCCTCCACCCAGCGGCGGGTGGCGGCCGGCCCCTTCTGGATCCACTGGTCGGCCACCAGCGACTGGTTGTACACGCTGCGGTTGTTGCGCAGGCAGAGCTGCCCCTTCAGGGCCGGAGAGGCCAGATCGGCATAGGTGCGGATGGCGCTCGCATCCACCCAGCTCGGGTTCACCACCACCATCCGCACCCGGCGGGTGAGGGCGAACCAGCGGCCCTGCGGATCCCGCAGCCGGGCCGGCACATCGCGCTCGAGGCCCGCAGAGCGCACCGGGGCCAAGAGGTTCTGGGAGGCCGCCTTGTCGAGCCGGGCCGCGTCCACCAGCACCAGCACATCCGCCGGGGTGGAGGTGCCCTCATTGCGCACCCTCTCGATCAGGGCATCGTCCTTGCCCTCCAGCAACCGCACACGGATGCCGGTCTGGGCGGTGAAGCGGCGGTAGAGCTCCTGATCGGTGTTGTAGTGACGGCCGGAGTAGACGCCGATCTCGGGGGCAGGACCGCGGGCCAGGCGCGGCACCAGCAGGAAGGCGGCCGCCGCGGCCCCCAGCACCGCCACCACCCCGGCCACAAGCGGAAGCGAGGCCAGACGCCGGGATCGTTCGGAAGGGGGCATGGGCAAGCGGCGGCGGCGCGGTGGAAGCGAGGGTGCATCCGGACCCTACGCAGCGGCCGGCTGTGCGCTGGCGCACAAATGAAGCGGCCCGATGTGACCAATGTCACACCGGGCCGGAGGGATGCAGGTTCTGGGGTGAACTGCCTGGAGCGGGTAGGCAGTGTGCTCTGGGCCAGCCGGATCCAGGGACAATCGTGGGGATGGGCTCTGGTCTGCAGGTCTGAGGGGTGGAGGTCTCAGCGCTGGCGGCGCACCGGAACGGGCACGAGCACCGGCTGCATCAGGCCGCCGCCGCCCTGGTCGTCGTCCGAGCCGAGGGTGAGCCAGTAGGCCAGGCCCAACAGTGCGAGCACCCCGCTGAAGAGGAGAAGTTCGGCCATGGCATCGCGGCGCTTGTCGGCTCAGCGTAGCCAGCCTGAACGGGCGGGGTGTAGCGATCGAAGCGGTTTTCCGCCCAGGGCTGGGGCGCCGTTCAGGCCAGCGGAGCCAGGGCCAGCAGCCCGCCCGAGAGGCCGAGCAGCAGGCCGAGGAAGGTGGTGAACACCGGCGGCAGACGGCGCAGCAGGGTGAAGCTCACCAGCACCACGGCGGCGGAGGCCAGAGCGGCACCGAGCCACCAGCTGGCCGGGCCCGCCGCCTCCTGACCGTGCAGCAGGGCATGGATCGCCACCGCCAGGGCCAGCGGCGTACCCACCAAAGGCAGCAGGGCCGGACGCCCCTGACGCTGGGCGCGGAACACCAGCAGGCCCACCCCCGCCACCGCCAGGGCCGCCAGGGTCTCAGCCAGGGGGATCTGGATGCCGCCCGCTCCCAGGAGGGCACCGGTCACCGCACCGACCAGCGCGAACAGCAGCAGATCGGCCCCCAGGCTGGAGGCCGCCGCCCCCACGCCCACGAGGAGCAGCAGATGGTCCAGGCCCATCAGGGGATGGGCCGCCCCGCCGAGCAGGCCCGTGGAGGCCACCCCATGGGCCGCAGCGGGCAGGGTGGAGAGCAGGCTCAGCCCAAGGCCGGCGGCACCGGCCAGGAGCAGGGAGCGGGGCGCAGTGGAGGGGAAGGAACGGAGCATGGCAGGACCGGGCGGGGCCGGTGCGGAGAGGGGAGAACGGAGAAGGGGAACAGGGTGGGCGCGGCTCCTGGCCGGCAGCCGGCCGGAGGTTCAGGCGGGAGAGGGAGGCCACCGCGGGCGGGGGCAGCACCCTTGTGCAGGTTCAGTATCCCGTCCGCCGGAGGCCCCCACTGAAGCGTGGGAGACAGACGCAGGGCGGCCCGGCCGGATCAGCCGAAGCCCTTGCCGGCATCGCGGGCGACGCAGGCCTGCAGCTGACGGCGCAGCAGGTCGTGGTCGAGATCCCGCCCGATCAGCACGATCTGGTTCTTGCGCTCCCCCGGCCAGTCGGTGTCGTCGATCGAGAAGCGCTTGCCGGCGAGGTGGAACACATGCCGGCGCTCACTCTCGTTGAACCAGAGGATGCCCTTGGCGCGGAACACCCCGCCGGGGAGCTGGTTGTCGAGGAAATTCTGGAACTTGCGCAGGGCGAAGGGCCCATCGGCCGCAAACGAGAGCGAGGTGAACCCTTCGATCGCCTGATGATCGGCCGGGCCGTGATCATGCGCGTGATCGTGGTGATGATGACCGTGGTCATGGTCATGGCCGTGACGGCTGTGGCCATGGTCATGCCCGTGATCATGCGCGTGGTCGTGCTCATGGACGCAGTGGCCATGGTCGTGGTCGAAGGAGCCGTGGTCGTGGCTGGTCTCGTGGTCGTGGCTGCTGTGGTGGCCGTGATCGTGGTCATGGCTGTGGCTGTGGGCATCGCCGCGGGCCTGCTCCTCCTTCTGGCGGGCCACCACCCGGTCGCTCTCGAACAGCCCCACACTCAGCAGCAGCGGCAGGGGCACCTCGCCCTTCACCGAGCGCAGGATGCGGGCGTCGGTCTTGATCGCCCGCAGCTGCTCCTCGAGCGCCTGCAGACGCTCCTCGGGCACGAGGTCGCACTTGTTGAGCAGCAGCATGTCGCTGTAGACGATCTGGGCGCGCCCCACCTCGCCCTGCAGCACCTCCTCGCCGAAGTTCTCGGCATCCACCAGGGTGATGATCGAATCCAGGCGGGTCTGCTCGCGCAGGTCGCGCCCCAGGAAGGTCATGGCCACCGGGAGGGGATCGGCCAGGCCCGTGGTTTCGACCACCAGATAATCCACCGGCTCGGGCCGCTCGAGGATCCG
>JBMLOS010000035.1:0-7452 GCA_049242845.1 Prochlorococcaceae cyanobacterium | reverse complement strand
CACTGCCGCTACCGCATCCAGCTGGTGGCCGATGTGGTGCTCGACTGCATGGAGCGGGAGCTGGGTCTGAGCGCCTGAGATCCGCCACCGTTGCTAGCCCTGAAGGCAGCGGCCGCCGCTCGATGATCGATTTCTCCGTGGAGCTGCCCCTGGAGCAGCGCCGCGCCGTGGGCTCCGCCGGCCTGGCGGCCCTGCTCACCGTGGCGCGCTGCGGCGGCGAGCCCTCGGCCAAGGCCCTCGCCGCCATCCGCGGCGTGCGGGATCACCTGCTGCGGATCGATCTCGACCTCGACTCCCTGTCCCCGATCACGCCCGAGCAGCTGGCGGAGCGGGTGCGGGCGGTGGATCCCGATCCCCAGTGGCGGGAGCGGATCCTGCGGGGCATGACCCTGGTGGCCCTGCTCGATGGGGATCCCACGCCCGAGCGCCGGCTGCTGCTGGAGCGCACGGCCGCCGCCCTGGCGGTGGACCCGGCCCCGGTGCACACCTTCGCCCAGGTGATGGAGAACCGCCTGGCGCTGGTGCGGTTCGACATCGGCCGGCGGGGCTTCATCGCCGCCGCGGCGGGGGCCACCCTGCGGCAGGAGGGGCTGGCGGGGGCCCTGGGGGTGGCGCGGGTGCTGCTGGGCCAGGGGGATGCCGCTATGGCCGAGCGCTACCGCGCCCTGCGCTCCTATCCGGAGGGCAGCTTCGGGCGGGCCTACGCCCACTTCATCGATCGCAACCACTTCAGCTTTCCGGGGGAGGTGGGGGGGCCGCCCCCGCCGGTGATGCACCACGACTGCTGCCACGTGCTCGGGGGCTACGGCACCACCGCGGCGGAGGAGGGGGCGGTGCTCGGGTTCCAGGCCGGCTTCGAGCGGGCGGATCCCTTCTATCTGCTGATGTTCGCCCTGGCGGAATTCGAGCTGGGCTTCGGGGTGTCCCCCTTCATTCCCGGCCAGCGCGGTGCGCTCGAGGTGGATCGCATCTTCGCGGGGCTCGAGCACGGCTCCCACGTGACCACCGACCTGCTGGCCGCCGTGGATCCGTGGGAGCACTTCGCCGATCCGCTCGAGCAGGTGCGGCAGCGCTTCAACGTGCTGCCCCGGGGTCGGGAGCCGGAATGGCCGCAGGAGTGATCCGCTCCAGCTCCAGGGCATCGGTGCTGCCGTCGTGGCCCTGGTCGTAGCGGCTGGAGGCGAACCGGCCCCGCCATCCCGCCGGCAGCTCCGCCAGCAGGATCTCGGCATAGGGATGGCGCCGCGCCAGGCGCTCGATCGTGTGGGCGGGATAGAGCCGCACCGCCTGCCGGCTCACGCGGCAGAGCTCGGCCAGGGCGCGCCGGTGCCAGGCCAGATCGAAGCCGCTGCCGCTCGAGAGCCCGCCGTCGCGCAGCGGCGCATAGGCGAAGAGCAGGTGGCCGCTGAGCACCAGATCGAAGCTGCCGTCTGCGAAGGGCAGCTCCGGCAGGGCGGCGCGGAGGTACTGGCCGGGGTGGCGGCGGCGATCCTCCAGGAAGGCGTCGAGGGCCTCGAGGTGCTCCTGGCGGCAGGCCTCCAGATCGAAATCGGGCCGCAGGGTGGGGCTCACCCGCAGCTGGGCGAGGGCGCGCTCGAGATCATGCCGGGCCCGCCGCTCGAGCTCCTCCGGCGGCAGGGCGTAGAGGGGATCCACGGCCACGATCTCCCCCACCGAGCCCCGCAGCAGGGCCGAGAGCGAACCGGGCCCCCCGGGGCAATCGAGCACCCGGGCGCTGCGCCAGCGCTCCTGCTCCCCCTCCAGGTTGAACATCGCGAGCGCCTGCTGCCCCAGGCGTCCGTAGAACACCACATCAGCCAGTTCCATGCTCTTGGATTGCAGTGCGGATGCCGGCGACGATCGCCTCTCTTCCCCATGGTGACCCTGTGACGCGGAGTTCCTGGCTGCAGCAGTCCGTTCCGCTGGGCCCCTTCACGATGCCGGGCGGCATGGTGCTCTACGTGCTGCTCTGCGCCGGGGTGGTGGCGGCGCTGAATCTGCTGTATCTGCGCCCCGACGTGGGCGGAATCGGCTACTCGAAGGGCTACCGGCGGATCCGGCCCCTGGAGGAGCTGGCCCCGCGGCTGCGGGAGCTGCAGGATCCGGAGCTGGAGCGGCAGGTGCGGAGCTTCCTTCGCTTTGATCGCCGCTTCAGGGTCGCGGCCACCGTGGCCATCGCCGCCCTGCTGAGCGCCGGGCTGCTGCTCGGGTTGCTGCTGCCTCCGGCCTGATGCCTGCTGCCGAGCTGGTGGCAGGCTGTGGATCCATGCTGCCGCCGTCCCCGATGGGCCGTCTGCCTCACTCCGTTCTGCTGGCTGGCCTGACCGCTGTCCTGGCGGCGGCAACCACCGCGCCCGCCGCGCTCGCGGCGCAGCCGGGGCCCTGCCCTGCGGCCGTGACCGCCCAGCTCGATGGCCTCTACCGCTGGCACATCCTCCAGCAGGACCGCCGCGGCCCGATGGATCTCTCCAGCCAGCGGGATCGCTTCACCGCGCCGCTCTACAAGGAGCTGCGGCGCGCCTATGCCCTGCAGCCTGCCGACGGGCGCTACGTGGACTTCGTGATCTTCAGCGGCACCCAGGTGAGCACCTACGCGGCGCGGGTGCTCGGCTGCAGCCCGGCACCGAAAGGCAGACTCCTGGCCGACGTGGCGGTGCGGGCCAGCCTGCGCAATCGCCCCGAGGATCCTTCCGTGCGCCTGCGCTACCTGCTCGAGCAGGGGGCCGATGGCCGCTGGCGCATCGCCGACATCACCTATCCCTCCGAGCGCAGCTTCACCCTGAGCGGCTATCTGCAGGATCTGCTCGCGGCGCCGCGCCAGCCCCGGTAGTCCCCGCAACCCCCAGCCCGGGCCTGAAGGCCCCGAGGGAGCCCTTGTGCAGAGAACGCTACCGGCGCTGGGCGGCAGCGGAACGGATCCCTACCTTGTAGAGGTGAATCCGTCTGCCCCATGAAGCTCAGGCTGCTCCAGGGACTGACGCTGGGCTCCGGCAAGCGGCCCCTGCGCAGGCAGCTGGCCATCACCCTCAGCCTGATCTTTGCGGTTTCGATCCTCGCGGCGGTGCTGCTGCTGAATCAGCTCTTCGGCCTGCAGGCCCGGGATCTGATCGATCAGCGCGCCAGCTTTCTGATGGATTCGATGCTGGCGGTGAGGGAATACACGAGCAAGGATGTCAATCCCATCGTGGCCCCGATCAATGAGGGGCCCGGGGTGTTCCGCCCGGAGGCCGTGCCGAGCTATTCGGCCCAGACGGTGTTCTCCTATCTCAAGACCAAGCCCGACTACCGCGAGTATTCCTACCGCGAGGCGGCCCTCAATCCCACCAACCTGCGCGACAAGGCCGATTCCTTCGAAACCGCCGTGATCGAGCGCTTCCGCGGCAATCCGGCGCTCCCGGTGATCACCGGCGAGAGAACCACACCGCTGGGTTCGATGCATTTCGTGGCCCGGCCGATCAAGGTCACCAAGGAAAGCTGCCTGGTCTGTCACTCCACGCCCGCCAGGGCGCCAGCCAGCCAGCTGCTCTCCTACGGCGACAGCAGCGGCTTCGGCTGGAACCTCAATGAAATCGTGGGTGCCCAGATCGTCACCGTGCCCCAGAAGGCGGTGTTCGAGGCCAAGGACCGCTCACTGTTCGCCACCGCCCTGCTGTTCCTGGTGGCCTTCCTTGGGGTGGGGCTGATCACCAACACCGTGCTCAATCAGCTGATCCTTCAGCCGATGCGCGAGATCAGCCGCAAGGCGGAGGAAGCCAGTGTCACCCCCGCCTCGGTGTCGTTCGAGGAGCGCAGCCGCCAGGACGAGATCGGTCTGCTGGCCCGCAGCTTCGAGCGGATGAAGCAGAGCCTGGCGATCTCCATGCAGATGCTCAAGGACCGCCAGGGGCGCCCATGACCCTGCCGCTGCCTCTGCGGACGCGGAGATCCGTTCTCGCCGGCAGCGCGGCCCTGCTGCTGGCCGCCTGCGGGGGACAACCTGCCCAGCAGGCGCGGCTGTGCGGCGACAACGAGCAGCTGCGGGTGGGGTATGTGGGAGCGGAAGAGGGGCGCGGGCAGGCCGGACAGGCGGTGCTCCCCGACCCGGAGATCAGCCGTCTGCGTGATCTGCTCATGGCCGCCAGTCGCTGCGAGGTGCTGCTGGAGCCGGTCGCCAGCCCGGAGCAGGCCCGTGTCCACCTCACGCGCAGCAGCTGGGATGCGGCCTTCCTGCCGCCGGGCCTGGCGGCCCTGGCCCTGGAGCGCGCCGGCGACGACCGCTACAACCTGGTGCGTCCCCTGGGCCGCCGCGGCAATTCTCGCTCCCAGCTGCTGGTGCGGCAGGACAGCCCTTACACCTCCCTGGCACAGCTGCGCGGCGCCCGGCTCGGTCTGCTGCCCCAGGGGTCGCTCACGGGTTTCTATCTGCCGCTCTACAACCTGCACGGCCTCACGCTGGCCTCGGTGCATTACGCCCTCGGCTACGACGAGCTCCTGGAGCAGCTGCGCGCCGGCAAGCTAGATGTGATCCCCTGGGATGCGGCGCTGCCCGATCCCGGCCCCGACGTGCGGCGCCTGCACGAGGACATCCATGTGATTCCTCTCGGCGCCCTGGTGCTCAGCCAGAGCCTCGTGGCGGCGGATCATCAGCCCTTCCTGCGGAGCCTCGATGCCAGCGCCTCCCAGCTGCCGGCGAACCTCAGCTATGTGGCGGGTGCGCTGCCGGAACCGCAGGAACTGCGGCGTCTGCGCAGTGTGGTGAACAGTGTGGAGTCGTGGAAGCTGCCGCTGGAGGGACAGCCCTACGCGGTCTACGGGAGGAAGCAGTCCGCCCACGAGGAGCCGGTGCGGTGATGGCGGTGCAGGAACGCCAGCTCCGGGCGATTGTGTTCTGCGATGTGGTGGATTCCTCCGTGAAGATCTTCGCGGATGAATTGATCGCCATCCAGCGGATCAAGGAAGACCTCACCCTCATCCGCGAAGAGCTGCAGCGGCACGGTGGCTCCCTGGTGAAGTCGCTGGGGGATGGGCTGCTCACCACCTTCGACGCACCCACCCAGGCCCTGGAATTCGTGCAGTCCGTGGTGCAGAAGCTCCACAGCCGCAGCAGCCGCCAGTCGCTGGCCCATCGCTTCGGCCTCCACACCGGAGAGATCTACGCCGATGGGGATGACATCCTCGGGCAGGGGGTGCACCTCGCCTCACGCCTGCAGACCGTGAGTCCGCCCAATGGGGTGGCCTTCGTGCGCTCCACCTACGAGCTGATCGATCCCCGCTTCCGGCGGCTGGCCCGCTCGCTCGGTCCGCTGGAGCTGAAGGGTCTGCCGGCGCCGATCGAGGTGTATTGCCTCGATGCCGATCTGCTGCTCCATTCCGGCGATGTGGCCGAGTCCCAGGGGGTGCAGCTGGCCACCCTGCTGGAGGACACCCCCTTCGAGCTGGTGCGCCCCCTGGGCCGCTCCTCCCTGCAGCAGACGCTGCTGCTGCAGGAGCGCCAGCGGGAGCGGCAGGCGGTGATGAAGGTCATCCCCGCCTCCGCGGCCCTGGTGGAGGCCCTGCAGGTGGAGGCCGCCTGCCTCGACCGACTGCGTCACCCCAGCATTCCGCGGGTTCTGGATGGTTTCGCCCGGGGTGGGCTGTTCTGCTTCATTCAGGAGTACATCCCCGGCCCCTCCCTGCAGGGCTCGCTCGATCTGCTGCGCCGCAAGCAGCGGCTGGCGGAACTCCTGCGCAAGGTGCTGGAGGTGGTGCATGCCGCCGGCCTCGTGCATGGCGACATCCATCCGGCCAATCTGATTCCGGGCCTGCAGGGAAACCAGCTCTTCCTGGTGGACTTCTCCCTGATGAAGGCCCGCCTGGAGGGCCGCAACCCCGGATCGGGTCCGGGGCTGACGCTGTCGGAGGCGGGGCGGCCCTTCTTCTCCGCCCCCGAGCGGGCCCGCTTCGGGCGCCTCACCCCCGCCGCGGATCTCTATGCCCTCGGTGTTTCGGCGCTGGCGCTCCACACCGGGCAGGATCCCTCCGGCCTCTACGACGAGGCCCAGGGGCGCTGGTTCCTGCAGGGGCTGGAGCCGGAGGTGGTGGCCTGGCTGGAGCCCCTGCTCGAGGATCTGCCCGCCCGCCGGCTGCAGCAGGCCGCCGATGCCCTGCGGCTCCTGGATCAGCCCCAGGGGCTGCCGGGCGCGGCGGGTGCCCCGGCGGGAGCGGGCCGGGGCCAGGCGGTGAGCAAGGCGGCCCTGCACGCAGAGCTGGTCACCACCTACGGACCGATGGTCGAACTCCTGCTGGAGAGCCAGCCCAGCCTGATTCCGCCCCAGCAGCTGCCGGCCCTGCAGCAGCGTCTTGTGGCGGCCGGCCTGGCGCGCGCGGATGTGCAGGAAGCCCTGCAGCGCCTGCAGAAGGCTGTGGCTCCCGCCGTGGCGCCCCCCGCGGTGCCGCCTGCCTCCGTGCCCTCCCCCGCCTCCGCCCCGCCGCGCCCGTCTGCCTCTTCCGCTCCTGCTGGGGAGCGCCTGCTTCCCCTGCTGCGCGAGGCGATCGGACCGATCGCCGATCTGATCTGCACGCCGGAACTGGAGGCGGCCTCCCATGCGGATCTGCTGCGCTGCCGCCAGCTGCTGCTGCAGGCTTCGGTTCCGGAGGCCGCCGTGGATGCGGTGCTGCAGGAGCTGCCCGATCTGCCGGCCCCCGCCCCCGCCGCCGCCCCCCCCTCCGCACCGGACACGCCCCCGCCGCCGCAGGCGCGGAACCAGCGGGCCGCTCCCGATGGGGAACAGGTCCTGCTGCGGGCGATCGGGCCGATCGGCAGCACGATCTGGGCGCAGGTGAGCCACCTGCCGGCCGCGGAGCGCACTCCGGCCGTGCTGGCGGCGCTGCAGGGCTTCGGCCTCGAGCGGCTCACCCTGGAGGAAGTCCGCCGAGAACTTGAAGGGGGATGATCAGGTCAACTTGAGGGCCGCTCGCCGGGGCGGCAGGCCGCACCATGCTTCGCATCGCCCAGACCCTTGACGCCCTGCTGCGGTCGGCGATGGAGCGGGCCTTCCCCGAGGCTGCCACTGCGGCCGCGGCTGCGGGGAAGGCCCTGGATCCCCAGCTGGCCCCTGCCAGCAAGCCGGAATTCGGGGATTTCCAGGCCAATGGCGCCCTGCCCCTGGCCAAGCCCCTGGGGCAGCCGCCGCGGGCGATCGCCACCGCGATCGTGGAGCAGCTCCGGGGCGATGCGGCCTTCCGCGATCTGTGCCTCGAGCCCCAGATCGCCGGACCCGGGTTCATCAACCTCACCCTGCGGCCGGAGCGGCTGGCCCTGGAGGTGCAGCAGCGTCTCGGCGATGCCCGCCTGGGGGTGCCCGCCGCCGGGGACACGGCGCCGGTGGTGGTGGATTTCTCCAGCCCCAATATCGCCAAGGAGATGCACGTGGGGCATCTGCGCTCCACGATCATCGGCGATTCGCTGGCCCGGGTGCTGGAGTTCCGCGGCCA
>JBMLOS010000034.1:0-3417 GCA_049242845.1 Prochlorococcaceae cyanobacterium | reverse complement strand
TGGGCCTTCACCGTCTGGATGCCGGTGAGCACCTCCACCAGATGGCTCTGGGTGCTGGCGTTCTCCTCGGCGGCCTGGCGGAACTGGCGGCGGAACAGGGGAGCGCCCAGCAGGGTGAGACCGATCTGGATCGGCAGCACAGCCAGGGCCACGATCGTGAGCAACCAGCTGTAGAGCGCCATCACCACGATGTAGATCACCGAGAAGGCGGCATCGAGCAGGGTGGTGAGGGCCTGGCCGGTGAGGAAGTTGCGGATCTTCTCCAGTTCACCGATGCGGGAGCCCAGCTCCCCCACCGGGCGGCGATCGAAGTAGCCCAGGGGAAGGCGCAGGAGGTGATCGATCACCTCGGCGCCCAGGCGCTGATCGATCCGGTTGGTGGTTTCCGCGAACAGGAACGTGCGCAGGCTGCCCAGCAGCCCCTCCAGCAGGGTCACGGCCACCAGCGCGATCCCCAGCACCTGCAGGGTGTCGAGGCTGCGCTGGGTGATCACCTTGTCGATGATGATCTGGATCAGCAGCGGGTTGGCCAGGGTGAACAGCTGCACCACGAACGAGGCCAGCAGCACCTGAAGCAGCACGCCGCGGTAGCGCTGCAGCGCCGGCCAGAACCAGCCCGGCCCGAAGGTGTCCTGCGGCGTCGTGGTGCTGCGGTCGAGCAGCAGCATTTCGATGCCGGAGGGGAAACGCTCCTCGATCTCCGCCGGGCGCAGGTTCAGCATCCCATCGCGGGGGGAGGCCAGGGTGAGACCGCTGCCGTTGCTGCTGACCGCGACGGCGAAGCTTTCCTTCCAGGGGATCAGCGCCGGCACCTGCAGGCGCGTTCCCATCGAGGCTGGCACCTGGGCGGCCACCACATGCAGGCCGAGGTTGGCGGCCAGCTGGCCCACCAGCTGCAGATTCGGCCCCTGACCACGGCGGAGGGCGTCGCGCAGCACCTTCTCGATCGCATCGCGGCGGAAGGGCAGGTTCATCATCCGGCCGACCATCTGGAAGCATGCCAGGGTTTCCTGAAGGGCTCCCTCCCCACGGATCAGCTTCACCGGAGGGGTGCCAGGCCTTCTCCCGAACGCCAGGGCACTGCCAACCGGCAGGTCGGGGGCGGCGTCGATCACCTCAGGGAGCTCAACCTCCTCCCCCCTGTGGTCGGGCATCGACGAGACCGCTGCGGCATGGGCGTCGGTGCCGGGCACCAGGGCCCAGGGCAGGGCGATCAGGCGAAGGGGGAAGGCGCCGGTTGCCGGGGCCGGCGGCTGGCTGACATCCACCGGATCGCCGATCTCCCCACCGGCATCCGTGCAGCTGGCCAGGAAGATCCCATGCTCAGCCCCCTCGCGTTCGAGGGCCTGGGCCGTGGCCGGCACCAGCCGGGCCGCCTGGGCGGCCGAGGGCAGCACCTGAAGCAGGGAGTCCTCGTTGCGCGGGCTGCGGCTCTGCAGCACCTGCAGCAACGCGGCCACCTCGGCGGGCCAGAGATGGCTGTCACACCAGTGTCGGAAGCTGTCCTCCTCCCGGTGGAGACGCACCACCTCTTCGTCGGGCAGGGTGGTGGCCACCACCTCGGTGGCAGCACTGATGTTCTCGCAGGGGGCACCGCGCAACAGCGAGGCCAGGCCCAGAACCGTGCCGGGGCCCAGTCGGGCCAGGCTGCTGAGACGGCCCCTCTCCATCCCCAGGAGACGCACCTCACCCTGGAGGATCACGAACACCTGGGCCGGCAGGGTTCTGCCGTCGAGCAGGGGCTGGCCGACCCGGAAGCTCACGTAGCGAGCCTGCTTCTCCAGTCGTTGACGGGCGGACTCACCCAGATCCCGGAACGCCGGGTGGCGGCCGATGACAGCGGCAGGCGTCTGGGTCATGCCGAAAGTGCGGAGGACTGGGGACCGACCATGGCCAGAAGCCTACGGGCGGCTTCCTGCTGGACCCATTCTTCGAACAGCTCTGCTGCCATCCGCTCGGCCATGGCTGGGTCGAAGATGGCCGGTGTATAGCGCTCCAGGCGCACAACCAGCCACCACTCCGCCAGCGGGAAGGGTTCCATCAGCACCCCAGGGGAGGCGATGCGCAGCTTCTCCGCCAGAACCGGATGGGCCTGGGTGAGCGGCACCGGACCCACAATGCCGTTGGTGGCCTTCTCGGGCCCTTCGCTGAAGCGGGCCGCCAGGTCGGCGAAACTGGCCTCGCCGGCACTGATGCGGAAGTACAGCTCACGGGCCAGCAGCCCGTCCTGCACCCGCAAGAGGCTGTAGACCACCTTGTCGAGCTCGCTCTTGCGGCTGAGGAAGCGGGCTTCCGCCTTGTGGCTGTAGTGAACCTGGGCGTGTTGCTTGAGCCGGGCGGGCAGTTCTATCTGCCAGGCGAGGTCCTCGGCGCGGAGCCCCTGGCTGGTCTGGTAGGCCGCCATGGCCTGTTCGCTGTCGAGTCCTCGCTGCTGGCGGAAAAGCAGACGGGCCTCCTCCGCAACGGAAGGAGCAAGGGTTTCTCCAGCCAGAGCCTCGGCCACGGTTTCACGCTCCACCAACAGCCTCAGAAGGCCATGGCGGCGAAGCATTGCAAGGGTGTCGGCCCGCAGGCCCAGAAGAGGATCGCCCATTCGGCTCAAGCTACTAGCCTGAAGGGGTTGTGCCCGAGCAGGTCAGGGGTTGCCCAAGGGCCCCCCGGTGGTGCATGCTTTTGCGGTCGGCGAGAGCCGGCCGGTTTCGTCTGACGGGGTTCCCGACAGCGCCGCCGCTGCGGATGTAGCTCAGTGGTAGAGCATCTCCTTGCCAAGGAGAGGGTCGAGAGTTCGAATCTCTTCATCCGCTTGTTTTTTCCTTCACCATCAGATTCTGGCTCTCCTTCGAGCGGAACCCCAGTCGTTCGTAGAAACCGGCACTGTTGGTGGTCATGAGGTACACCCTCTCGGTGCGGGCCAGCGCTGGAGTCTCCAGCAGTGCCTCCACCAGCCGCCGCCCGAGGCCTCGGCCCTTGTAGTCGCCAGCCACCACCACATCCCAGAGAACGGCGCGGTAGGCCCCGTCGCTGGTGGCACGCCCGAAGCCCACCAGCCGGTCCCCTTCCCAGGCGCTCACAGCGGCCTGACTACCCCGCAGCATCCGCCGCAGGCCTTCCGGTCGGCGCCCCGCCGCCCAGAAGCTTTCCTGATCGAACAACCGACGCAGCTGGGCGACCGCCCCGACCGGCCGCAGCCCCGGGCCCAGCCCGAGCCGCAGACTGGGAGCCCCGCTGCCGTGACGGATCAACCGGATCGTGGCGGAACTCAAGTGCTCACCTGCCTTCGCATGGTCGGAATCCTCGCCTCCGGCCGCCCCTGGCCAGCAGGGGGGCGGCGGTAAGGTGACCCCTAACGGTTGGTCTGCGTCCCATGCTCAAGCTGCTGCTGGGTGATCCCAATGCCCGCAAGCTGAAGCGCTACCA
>JBMLOS010000033.1:0-5297 GCA_049242845.1 Prochlorococcaceae cyanobacterium | reverse complement strand
CTGTCGCCTCCGTGAAAGGGAGGTGTCCTAGGCCTCTAGACGATGGGGGCCTGGATGCCGGTGGTTGCGGCCATTGCCGCCCCGCCGATGAACAGAACCTACGGGTCGGACGGACCCTTCGTCAAGCCGAATCCCGGCGCCGGCGGGAGGGCCGAGCCTGCCCCTTCCTCGATCGGATCGGGGGCGCGCATCTGGCCATTCCAGACCGGCACCGTGACATGGAAGCAGGCGCCGCGGCCCGGCTCGGACACCACCCAGATGCGCCCGCCGTGCACTTCGGCGATGCGGCGGCACACCGCCAGACCCACGCCGTAGCCGGAGGCGCCGTCGGAGGTCTGGGGCAGGCGCACCCGGTCCTGGAAGATCCGTTCCTGCTCGTCCTGGGGGATGCCGGGGCCGCTGTCGCAGACGCTCACCTGCACCCACTGGCTGGTGCGGTGCCAGAGGCGGAAGCTCACCCGCCCCTGGCCGGGGGTGTACTTGAAGGCGTTCTCCAGCAGGTTGAGAAACACCTGACGCATGCGGCGCTGGTCGGCGAACACATCCGGCAGGTCGGCGGGGATGTCGGTGTCTAGCTCCACCTCCCGGCCCACCCAGAGTTTCTCGAGCTCGAGGATCGCCTCGGCCGCCACCTGGCCGAGGGAGAGGCGCTGGGGGTTGAACAGCGCCTCCCAGCGGGTGGTGCCCACCTCCAGCAGCTCCTTGGAGAGGGATTCCATGTCGTCGAAGCGGCGGCGCAGCACATCGAGGAAGCGCTCCTCGTCGATCTGGCCGAGCAGGTGGCTCTGCAGGGCGAGCTTGGCCACCGTGAGCGGCGTGCGCAGCTCATGGGCCACCATCCGCAGCAGCTTCTCCTGGCTCTTGAGCCGCTCGGCCAGGGTCTCGTTCTCCTGGCGCAGCACCAGCAGCTGGTCCTCCAGCTCCAGTTCCCGCCGCGTCCGGCTGCCGTCCAGCATCGGGGCATCGAGGTGCAGGGCCATCTGGGCCGACACCTCCATCTGCTGCCAGCGCGGCATCCAGTTGCGCACCTGCTGGCAGAGGGTGTTGCCCGCGAACACCTGTTTCGGGGCCGGCTCCAGCTTCACCAGCGCCGGTGTGGCCACCAGCCGGTGCAGCTCGAGCAGTTCGGGATGCTCCACCGGATCCACCACCTCCAGGCGCAGGGGATGGGCGGCGGCGTCGGTGCGGATGTAGCGCAGCAGGTTGCGCAGGTCGGAGCCGGCCAGGTGCTGCCGGGTGGCCACCAGCAGCAGGTGGAGGCTGCTGCTGTCCCCGGCTGGATCACTGGCCTGCAGCGGCGATGCGCCGGCCGGCTCGGCGGTTCCCGCGAAGGAGCTGGCCGAGGGGGTCTGGAGGGGCGCAGAAGGGGGGTCGGGTGCCACCACGGTCGTAATCCCGGCCTGACGGATCCACCCTATGGCGTTGGTCAGTTCCTGGCGCCGCCGCTAGGACTGAGGCAGCGAGCCGCCCGCTCTGCGTCTCTCGCCCCTCATTGATCCTGCGTTCCCAGATCGGCTCCAGGGTTTCCAACCCCGCACCACGGAGGTACGCCATGTCCGGACCGAGCAGGATTCAGCTCGACAGCAGCCTGCGGCGGTGGTTCAACCGCAACCTCGGCCTCTGGCGCTCGCGGCGCATGTACTTCTTCCCGGACGATGAGGTGCTCCGGGTGGACATGCTCCTGCGGGTGGAGGGCTTCAGTGAGCTGATCGAGGGGGAGGCGGCCTACCGCTTCACCTGGTGGCCGGAGAAGGAGTACGACTTCTTCGATCGCAAGCCCCGCTACGTGCGCGAGGGCACGATGAACGCCTTTCTCTGCGGCCACCAGCTGCGCCGCAGCTGTGGCTATCTCTCCTCGATGCCCACCCGCTCCCAGATCCGCCAGGTGGACGAGCACGAGCTCATCTTCGAGTCTCATTACCAGACCTGGGACATCCTCGAGTACATCCGGCTGGTGGACCAGGACCGCTACCGGGCCCGCACCATCTACTCCTGGTCGGACGGCAACCTCGAACTGGTGGAGACCCACCACGAGATCCGCCTCGAGACCGGCAGCGTCAGCGATCAGCTGCTGCACTGAATCCGCACGCCTCCGGGATTGCGTCACCCCCCGGCAAGGTTTCAGACGCATCCGTACAGCAGCATGGACGTTCACCACGGCAGTCCCTTGACTTCCCCTTCCCTGCACTCCTTTGCCCGGCTGGCGGCCCCCCTGCTGGCGATCCCCCTGCTGTTCGCCCCGGCGGCAGCGCTGGCCGCTCCGGCGACCGAGGCGGAGATGTCCCTTTACACCCGCATCGCCGCGGTGAACGTCTGCATCGCCCGGGCCGCCGGGGTGGAGTTCGACAAGGCCGTGGGGATCGCCGGCGAGACCATCGCCCAGCTGATCCAGGGCCAGCACGACGGCGCCATCCAGCAGGTGGGCACCAAGCCCCTGAGCATCGAGGAACTGCGGCGCGGCTCGATGAACTCGGCCGTGCTCGGCGCCTCCGAGATCTGCCCCAAGGACGTGCCGCCGGAGGTGATGAAGCGGGTACAAGAAGCCCTCAAGCAGGGTGGTGGCGGCAGCGGCAGCGGCAGCGGCGGTGGAGCCGGAGCTGGAGCCGGCCAGCCGACCGCCAAGTAGACCCGCGGCCTCCCTCCGCCCCCACCTCCCCTTCCCGCCCATGGCCGTTGTGCGCCTTGCCGACTACCGTCCGGCTTCCTTCCTGCTGGACCGCACCGATCTCACGGTGCGGCTCCATGCCGATCACAGCGAGGTGGAGGCGGAGCTGAGCTTCCGCCCCAATCCGGCCGCCGGGGAGGGGGCCGGGCAGGGTCCCCTGGTGCTGCAGGGGGTGGAGCTGGAGCTCCTGGAGCTGCGGCTCGACGGCGAGCCCCTGCCCCGGGAGCACTGGCGGCTGGAGCCCGACCATCTGCTCCTGAGCGAGCCGCCGGAGCGGCCCTTCCGCCTGGCCAGCCGGGTGCGGATCCATCCGGAGCGCAACACCACCCTGGAGGGGCTCTACGTGAGCGGGGGCCTTTACACCACCCAGTGCGAGGCGGAGGGCTTCCGGCGGATCACCTTCCATCCCGACCGTCCCGATCTGCTCAGCCGCTTCCGGGTGCGGATCGAGGCCGACCGCGCCAGCTGCCCGGTGTTGCTCTCGAACGGCAACTGCCTGGAAACGGGGGATCTGAGCGGCACGGCCGGCACAGCGCGCCACTACGCCCTCTGGGACGATCCCTTCCCCAAGCCTTCCTATCTGTTCGCCCTGGTGGCGGGCCGCCTCGAGGAGGTGACGGGCAGCTTCACCACCGCCTCGGGCCGGTCGGTGCGGCTGCGGCTGCACGTGGAGCCGGGCGATGCCCCCTACACCGGCCATGCGATGGCCTCCCTGCAGCGGTCGATGCGCTGGGACGAGGAGGTGTACGGACTCGAGTACGACCTGGATGAATTCAATATCGTGGCAGTGCGCCATTTCAACATGGGCGCGATGGAGAACAAGAGCCTCAATATCTTCAACTCCAAGCTGGTGCTGGCCGACGCTGAAACCGCCACCGACGCTGAACTCGAGCGCATTGAGAGTGTGATTGCCCATGAGTACTTCCACAACTGGACCGGCAACCGCATCACCTGCCGCGACTGGTTCCAGCTCTCGCTCAAGGAGGGACTCACCGTGTTCCGGGATCAGTGCTTCAGCGCTGATCTGCACGGCGCCGCCCTGAATCGGATCGAGAACGTGGCCCTGCTCCGCAATACCCAGTTCCGGGAGGATG
This sequence comes from Prochlorococcaceae cyanobacterium, assembly GCA_049242845.1. Taxonomy (GTDB): domain Bacteria; phylum Cyanobacteriota; class Cyanobacteriia; order PCC-6307; family Cyanobiaceae; genus CBW1002. The sequence goes on along the minus strand of JBMLOS010000033.1, from coordinate 1,538 downwards.
CAGGCCCCACCGCCCACCCGGTGCAGCCGGATCAGTATCAGGCGATCGACAACTTCTACACCACCACCATCTACGAAAAGGGCTCCGAGGTGATCCGCTGCCTCCATACCCTGCTGGGGGAGGAGATCTATCACCGCGGCATGGCCCTCTACGTGCAGCGCCACGACGGCACCGCGGCCACCTGCGCCGATTTCGTGCAGGCGATGCAGGATGCCGCCGCGGAGGAATCCCCGGCCCCCAACCGGCCCCGCTTCGATTTCGAGAGCTTCCGCCGCTGGTACCACCAGGCCGGAACCCCGCTGCTGCAGGTGCACCGCCACTGGGATGGCGCCACCGGCACCCTGGAGCTCAGCCTTCGCCAGCAGACGCCGCCCACCCCCGGCCAGCCCCACAAGGAGCCGCTGGTGCTGCCGGTGGTGCTGGGACTGCTGGATCGGGCCGGCCGTGCCCTGCCCCTGCGGCTGGAGGGGGAGAGCCCCGAGCAGGCCTCCGCCGCGATCCTGGAGCGCTCCTGGGGCCACGGCAGCCGCCTGCTCGTGCTCGAGCAGGCCGAGCAGACCTTCCGCTTCGTGGACCTCCCCCCGGATCCCCATCCGCCGGCCCTCTCGCTGCTGCGGGGGTTCTCGGCGCCGGTGCGGCTGGAGGTGGGGCGCTCCACCGCCGAGCTGGTGCATCTGCTGGCCTGCGACAGTGACCCCTTCGCCCGCTGGGATGCGGGCCAGGTGCTGCTGCGCAAGGCCGTGGTGGCCCGGGCCACGGGCCAGCCCCACGAGGCCCTCGAGGAGGAACTGCTCGATGCCTTCGGCCGCATCCTTGCCGATCCCTCCCTTTCGGAGGCCAGCCGGGCGGTGCTGCTGGCCTCCCCCGGCATGGCCGAGCTGGAGGAGGCGATGGAGGAGCCCGATCCCCCGGCCCTCTTCGCCGCCCGGCAGGCCCTGCAGCGCCGCTTCGGGCTGGCCCATGCCGAGCAGCTGGAGCGCACCCTGGCCCGCTGCCGCGAGGCCTGGGAGCAGCCCTGGCCCGGCGGCAGCGGTGCCCGCCGCCTCACCGGCCGGATCTGGAGCTGGCGCATCGCCGCCGGCGACGAGAGCGTGGCGCAGGAGGCCTGCGAGGCGGTGCGCGGGGCCTCGATGACCCTGGCCCGCGCGGGTCTGCAGGCCCTGCAGGACCATCCGATCCCCCGGCGGCAGGAGGCCATGGATGCCTTCTACGAGCGCTGGCAGGAGCGGCCCGTGATCCTGGATGCCTGGTTCTCCCTGGAGGCCTCCGCCCCCTTCGCGGACGGGATCGATCGGGTGCGCCGCCTGCTGGCGCACCCCCGCTTCGATCCGGTGGCGCCGAACTCGGTGCGGGCCGTGCTGGGCGGTCTGGCGGGCAGCACGCCGGTGTTTCATGCCGCCGATGGGGCCGGCTACCGCTTTCTGGCCGAGCAGATCGCCCTGCTGGATGGGCGCAATCCGATCACGGCCTCCCGCCTGGCGAAGGTGTACAGCCGCTGGCGCAGCTATGCCCCGGCACGCAGGGAGCAGATGCGGCAG
>JBMLOS010000032.1:0-3013 GCA_049242845.1 Prochlorococcaceae cyanobacterium | reverse complement strand
GGCAAGGCGGAGGCCCAGGTGCAACTGGTGGACCTGCGCGCCACCGATGCCCAGGAGCTCTCGGCCCTGGTGGGGGAGGCCAGCGCCGTGGTGGTGCCCACCTGGCCAGCCGATCCCGACCCGGAGCTCCAGGCCTCGATCGGCACCCTGCTGGCGGCCCTGCAGCCGAAGCAGTGGGTGGGCTGCTACGACGCCTTCGGCGGCAACGACCAGCCGATCGACACGGTGGCCTCCCAGCTGCGGGGCCTCGACCAGAAGCAGGCCTTCGAACCCCTGCGGATCCGCCAGGTGCCTGGCGCCGCCGATTACCAGCGCTGCGAGGAGGCCGGCACCGACCTGGGCCAGCTGCTCACCAAGGCCCGCACCATCGCCGCGATGAAGGCCCTCGATGGCGACCTCGACAAGGCCCTCGGCCGGCTCAGCGGCGGGCTTTATGTGGTCACGGCGCTGCAGAGCGACGGCGCAACCAGCCGCAGCGGCGCCATGGTGGCCAGCTGGGTGAGCCAGGCCAGCTTCGAGCCGCCCGGCCTCACGGTGGCGGTGGCCAAGGACCGGGCGATCGAGGCCCTGATGCAGGTGGGCGATCGCTTCGTGCTCAACATCCTGCGGGAGGACAACCACCAGCCCCTGCTGCGCCATTTCCTGCGGCGCTTCCCGCCCGGCGCCGACCGCTTCGCGGGCGTGTCCGTGCTCGAGGGGGTGGCGGCCGGCGGCCCGGTGCTGGGCGACGCCCTCGCCTTCCTGGGCTGCCGGGTGGCCCAGCGCATGGAGGGGCCCGACCACTGGATCATCTACGCCGAGGTGGAGGAGGGCAACGTGGCTGACACCCGGGCGTCCACCGCCGTGCATCACCGCAAGGTGGGGAACCACTACTGATGACGGCCTCCCTGAGCGGCACGGCAGCCCCGCTGCAGCCCGCTGCCGCCGATCGGCGGGTGCTGGTACTGCCGGTGGAACCCGGCCTGGTCTGCCTGCGGGGTCTCAGCCCCCGGCGGGTGCGCTTCGAGGTGGAGTACGGCCTCGAGCGTGGTACCACCGCCAACAGCTTCCTGTTCGAGGCGGGCACCGCCGCCGATGGCCACGGCGTTCCCCCGGTACTGATCCACCCGCCGGGGATGACCTATGCCGAACCCTTCTTCGCCGCCCTGGCGGAGCGGGTGCCGCCCGAGCTGCCCCTGAAGGTGGTGGTGGGGGTGGTGAACCCCAACCGGGTGGAGCTGCTGCGGGCCCTGGCGGCCCGCTGGCCGAACCTGGCCCTGGTGGCCTCCAATGCCGGCGCCCAGCTGGTCCGGGAGCTGTGGGAGCAGCGCCGGCCCGGCAGCCCCGAACCGGCCGAGCCCCTGCCCCTGCCTCCGATCGATGTGATCCGGCAGGAAGCCAGCCGTCCCCTGGGGGGTTCACTGCGCCTGCGGCTCATCCCCGCCCCCACCCCCCGCTGGCCCGGCGCCCTGATGGCCTTCGAGGAGAGCAGCGGCCTGCTGATGAGCAGCAAGTTCTTCTCCGCCCACATCTGCGTGGACAGCTTCGCAGAGGCGAACCGCAGCAGCACGGAGGAGGACCGCCGCTGGTTCTACGACTGCCTGATGGCGCCGATGGCCCGGCAGGTGGAGATGGTGCTTGATCGGATCGACACCCTGCCGATCCGTACCATCGCCCCCTTCCACGGCCCGGCGATCGCCGAGAGCTGGCGCAGCCTGCTGAGCGACTACCGCCGCTGGGGGGAGGGCCAGACCCGCTCCAGGCTGTCGGTGGCCCTCCTCTATGCCAGCGCCTACGGCAACACGGCCGCCATCGCCGATGCCCTCGCCCGGGGGGTGGCCCTCACCGGTGTGCGGGTGGAGAGCATCAACTGCGAATTCAGCGAGCCCGAGCAGCTCCTGGCCGCGATCCGCTCCTGCGATGCGCTGCTGATCGGCTCCCCCACCCTGGGGGGCCATGCCCCCACGCCGATCGTGTCGGCCCTGGGAACGGTGCTCGCGGAAGGCGACCGGGGCAAGCCCGTGGGGGTGTTCGGCAGCTTCGGCTGGAGCGGCGAAGCCCTCGATCTGCTGGAGTCGAAGCTGCACGACGGCGGCTTCCGCTTCGCCTTCGAGCCGATCAAGGTGAAGTTCAGCCCCGATGCCGCCGCGATCAAGACGATCGAGGAAACCGGCACGGCCCTGGGGCGGGAGCTGCGCGCCGCCCAGCGCAGGAACGAGCGGCGTGCGCCCAGCGGTGGCCTGCAGGAGAGCCGCACCGGCCCCGCCATCCAGGCCCTCGGCCGGGTGGTGGGTTCGCTCTGCGTGCTCACCACCGTGAAGGGGGAGGGCCAGAGCCGCCTCAGCGGTGCCATGGTGGCCAGCTGGGTGAGCCAGGCAAGCTTCTCCCCACCCGGCTTCACGGTGGCCGTGGCCAAGGATCGGGCCGTGGAGGCCCTGCTCCACATCGGCGATCGCTTCGCCCTCAACGTGCTGGCCGCCGGCCGGGAGAGCGGGCCGATGAGGCAGTTCCTCAAGCCCTTCGCCCCGGGCGCCGACCGCTTCGCGGGGCTGGAGCTGCAGGAGACGCCCACGGGCCAGCCGATCCTGCCGGAGGCCCTGGCCTGGATGGAGGCCACGGTGAAGCAGAGGATGGAATGCGGCGACCACTGGCTGCTCTACGCCCAGGTGGAGCAGGGCGGTCTGCTGGATCCGCAGGGGGTGACGGCTGTGCACCAGCGCCGCAGCGGCGCCAACTACTGAGCCCGGGGAGCACGGGGCGCAGGCCCTCCCCCTGATCGCAGCTTAAGCGAAGTGGTTATGACTTCGGTTAAGCTGGCTGCATCGGTTCACCCCGGACGGCGGGCGTCCGCGGTTCCTGCAGGCTGTTCCCTCAGCCCTTTCTTGCCGACCGCTCCTTCAGCCCGCTTCTTCAGCCTCTTCCTTCCCCCTTTCCATCCCCATGGATCTCTCCAACCCAAACACCCACGCCAACCTCGAGGCCGCCTTCGGCGGCGAGAGCATGGCCAACCGCAAATACCTCTTCTTCGCCGATG
>JBMLOS010000031.1:0-4993 GCA_049242845.1 Prochlorococcaceae cyanobacterium | reverse complement strand
TAGAGCAGCTGCTGGCCGGTCTGGCCGCGGGCGTAGAAGGTGCGGCTCACCTGGGCGCCGCCGAAGCTGCGGTTGGCGAGGGTGCCGCCGTACTCCCGGGCGAAGGGCACCCCCTGGGCCACGCAGTGGTCGATGATCCGCCCGCTGATCTCCGCCAGCCGGTGGCAGCCCGCCTCCCGGGCGCGGAAGTCGCCCCCCTTCACGGTGTCGCGGAAGAGGCGCCGCACGCTGTCGCCGTCGTTGGCGTAGTTGCGGGCGGCGTTGATGCCCCCCTGGGCCGCCACCGAATGGGCCCGCCGCGGACTGTCGTGGTAGGTGATCAGCCGCACGCTGTAGCCCTGCTCGGCCAGGCTGGCGGCGGCCGAAGCCCCGGCCAGGCCGCTGCCCACCACCAGCACCCGCAGCCGCCGCCGGTTGCTGGGGCTGATCAGGGGCAGGTCTTCCAGGGTGCGCTGCCAGGCGCTCTCCAGCGGCCCGCTCGGCAGGCGGGGATCGAGCCGGCCGGCGGGGGGATGGCTGAGGGGATGGCTCATCGGAGGGCCTCCACCAGGGGAAGCGCCATGGAAACCAGCGCGAAGCCGCCCCCGAGGGCGAGGGCCAGGAAGCGGCCGCCCCGGCGCAGGAGTTCGCGCCGGGCGGGCTCCAGCCAGCCGAGGCTGCGGTATGCCGCCTCGAGGCCATGGAACAGATGGAGCCCCGCCGCGATCCCGGCGCCGCCGTAGAGGAAGAAGTTGAGCGGGGAGCGCAGCACCGCCTCCAGGGCCGCCAGCTCCGCGCCGGCCATTGGTCGATGCCAGCGCAGCTGCAGCAGATGCACCACCAGAAAGGCCAGCAACAGCGCTCCGCTCCAGGGGGCCCAGCGGGCGGCGGCGGCGGCCAGGGCCTCCCCCGCTCCGGCGGCCGCGCGGCGGCTGCGGCGCAGGCTGGGGGGCTGGGCACCCACGGCGCGGCGGTTGCGCATCACCCGCCGCAGGGTGAGGGCAGCGTGGCCCGCGGCAGCCACCGCCAGGGCACCCTCCAGCACCGGGAGGACGGGCAGCTGATGCAGGGCGGTGGCCCAGGCCTCGAAGCGGGCCGGATCGCCCAGGGCCAGAGCCACTCCGGCCAGATGCAGCACCAGAAACACCACCAGCAGCAAACCGGTGGCGGCGATCGCCACCCGTGCCGCCGTGCTCTCGCCGGCGCTGCCCAGCTCCGTGGCCATCCCTGCCGTTCCAGCCGCTCACCCAGTTTGCCTGCAGCCGCGTGGGAGGGTGAGGGGTCCTGCCATCCGGGTTCCGTCGTGCGCTGGACGCAACCATCCACCCTGCTGGCCACCTTCCTCACCCTGCTGAACGACCGGCTGGGGGAGAGCATCGTGTTTCCGCTGCTGCCCTACCTCCTGGCGGGCTTCAGCAGCGACGGCCGCGTGCTCGGCCTTCTGGCCGGCAGCTATGCCCTGGCCCAGTTCAGCTTCACCCCCCTGATCGGCGCCCTCAGCGACCGCTACGGCCGGCGCCCCGTGATCGCCGTGTGCGTGGCCGGCTCCCTGCTGGGGCTGCTGCTGTTCGCCCTCACCCTGGCCCTCCCCTGGGATCAGCTCTGGCCCGGGGCGAAGGCGACCGGCTGGCCGCTGGCCCTGCTGTTCGGGGCGCGGCTGATCGACGGGATGAGCGGCGGCACCGCCGCCACCGCCGCCGCCGTGCTGGCGGACATCTCCGCGCCACAGGAGCGGGCCCGGGCCTTCGGGCTGATCGGCGTGGCCTTCGGGCTGGGCTTCATCCTCGGACCCGCCCTGGGGGGTGCCCTGGCGGGATTCGGGATCACGGTGCCCCTGCTGATGGCGGCCCTGATCGCGGCGGTGAACCTCGCGGTGGTGCTCCTGCTGCTGCCGGAAACCCATCCGCCGGAGGCGCGCACGGCCCTGCCGCGCAAGCGGGATCTTCAGCCCTTCGCCCAGCTGGTGCGCCTGCTGGCCAACCGTCCGGTGCGGCGGCTGGGGGCGGCCTTCTTTCTCTTCTTCCTGGCCTTCAACGGCTTCACCGCCGTGCTGGTGCTCTATTTCAAGCAGGCCTTCGGCTGGGGGCCCGGCACCTCGGCCCTGGCCTTCCTGGTGGTGGGGGTGGTGGCCACCGTGGTGCAGGGGGGCCTGATCGGTCCGCTGGTGCGCCGCTTCGGCGAGTGGCGCCTCACCCTGGCGGGGCTGGGGCTGGTGATCGCGGGCTTCCTGCTGATCCTGCTGGCCTCCCCCGGCGGAGGTGGAGCGGTGCAGGTGTTCGTGGCGCTGGCGATCCTGGCGGGCGGCACGGGCCTGGTCACCCCCAGCCTGCGGAGCCTGGTGTCCCGCCGGCTCGACGACGGCAGCCAGGGGGCGGCCCTGGGCAGCCTGCAGGGGCTGCAGAGCCTCACCGGCTTCGTGGGGCCGCCCCTGGCGGGCCTGGCCTACGAGACCGTGGGGCGGAGCAGCCCCTTCTGGTTCGGCACCGTGCTGATGGCGGGGGTGGCCCTGCTGGTGGCGGGAGGCCTGCCGGGTCAAGCAGGGGGAACACTCGGGCCGACGGAGTGAGATTGCTACGTTGCCGGGGAGGAATCGGGCGGGTGCGTCGCGTCGGCACCGCCGGAGAACAACCCCATGGGCGAGCCCGTCGTTGCGCCGGATCTCTACATCAACCGTGAGCTGAGCTGGATCGACTTCAACCGGCGGGTGCTCGCCCAGGCCCTCGATGAGCACACACCGCTGCTGGAGCAGGCGAAGTTCAGCGCCATCTTCAGCAACAACCTCGATGAGTTCTTCATGGTGAGGGTGGCCTCCCTCAAATCACAGCAGGAGGCGGGTCTCACCACCCTCAGCGACGACGGCCTCACCCCCCTGCAGCAGCTCGAAGCGATCCAGGCCAAGCTGCGGCCCCTGCTCGATCTGCAGCAGCAGCACTACCGCCATTCGCTCAAGAGCCAGCTGGCGGAATACGGCGTGCACCTGATCGATTACGCCAACCTCAGCAACCGCCAGCGGCAGTGGGTGGACCACTACTTCCAGACGGCGATCTTCCCGGTGCTCACCCCCCTGGCGGTGGATCCGGCCCACCCGTTCCCGTTCGTGAGCAACCTGAGCCTCAACGTGGCGGCCCTGGTGCGTGACCCGGACACCGGCCAGCAGCAGTTCGCACGGGTGAAGGTGCCCCAGAAGATCCTGCCCCGCTTCGTGGAGATCCCCTGCGAACTGAGCGGCAAGCGGCCCAAGCCGGTGTTCACGGCGGTGCCGCTCGAGCAGGTGGTGGCCTTCAACCTGCAGCTGCTCTTCCCCGGCATGACGATCGAGGGGCACTACTTCTTCCGGGTCACCCGCGACGCGGACCTCGAACTGCGCGATCTGGAGGCCGACGACCTGATGGAGGCCCTGCAGGAGGGCCTGCGCAAGCGGCGCAAGGGGGGTGAGGTGGTGCGGCTGGAGGTGGCCGACGAGATGCCCGACGGGGTGATCCACGTGCTCATGGAGGGCATGGACGTGGAGCCGGAGGACCTCTACCGGATCAACGGTCCGCTCGGACTCGACGACCTGATGAGCCTGCTGGCGATCCCGCTGCCGCAGCTGAAGGACAAGCCCTTCCAGGGGCGCACGGTGCCAGCCCTGGCCAGGGCCCAGCGCAGCCACCTGGAGGACGGCTCCCTCAAGGAGGAGGACTTCCAGAGCATCTTCGCGGCCATCCGTCACGGGGATGTGCTGCTGCAGCACCCCTACGACCTGTTCGCCACTTCGGTGGAGGAATTCCTCAACCAGGCCGCCGACGACCCCTCGGTCCTGGCGATCAAGATGACCCTCTACCGCACCTCCAAGAACTCACCGGTGGTGGCGGCCCTGATCCGCGCCGCGGAGAACGGCAAGCAGGTGATGGCCCTGGTGGAACTGAAGGCCCGCTTCGACGAGGACAACAACATCCAGTGGGCCCGCCAGCTGGAGCGCTCCGGCGTGCATGTGGTGTACGGCGTGCTGGGCCTGAAGACCCACACCAAGATCCTGCTGGTGGTGCGCCGCGAGAAACAGGCGCTGCGCAGCTATGTACACATCGGCACCGGCAACTACAACTCCCGCACCTCGAGCCTCTACACCGACATCGGCCTGCTCACGGCCAACACCGATTTCGGCCAGGACCTGGTGGAGCTGTTCAACTACCTCACCGGTTTCTCGAAGCAGCAGAACTTCCGCCGCCTGCTGGTGGCCCCCGTGACCCTGCGCAAGGGCATGGAGGCGCTGATCCGGCGGGAGATCGATCACGCCCGCGCCGGCCGCCGCGGCCATATCCGGGCCAAGATGAATTCCCTGGTGGATCCGGCGATCATCGCCCTGCTCTACGAGGCCTCCCGGGCTGGCGTGCAGATCGAGCTGGTGATCCGCGGCATGTGCTGCCTGCGGCCGGGTCTGGAGGGCATCAGCGACAACATCCGCGTGCTGAGCGTGATCGGCCGGTTCCTGGAGCATTCCCGCCTGTTCTGGTTCGCCAACGACGACGCCCCGGAGATGTTCTTCGGCAGCGCGGACTGGATGGCGCGCAACCTCGATCGCCGCGTTGAGGCGGTGGCGCCGATCGAGACGCCGAAACTGCGGGCGCAGCTGGAGCAGCTGCTGGAGATGTACCTGCAGGACAGCGGCGCCTGGCACATGCGATCCGATGGCAGCTTCGAGCAGATCCAGCCGGATGGGGAGGAGCAGCCGCGGGTGCAGCAGACCCTGATCCGCCAGTGGCGCGGCGGGTTGAAACTACCGAATCGAAGCGAAACAGCAACATCTGTTACATAAACACCCCTCGACGTTGCCTTGCTTACAGGAATTCTTTCGTTTACACTCCGTCTCCACCGAGCAACGCTGCTACATTCCGGCCACCAACTCACGGAGGCAGGGGTGATGGGGACGCCTCAGCGTTCCGCTCATGACGCTATTTCCGCTTCCAGCAACGTCACTGAGCGCCGCACACCAACCAAATCCGCCACCGCGGCCCGCCAGGCCGCAGGAAGGATC
>JBMLOS010000030.1:0-10903 GCA_049242845.1 Prochlorococcaceae cyanobacterium | reverse complement strand
GCAAGCTGATCGCCGGCCCCGGGGTCTACATCTGCGACGAGTGCATCGATCTCTGCAACGAGATCCTCGACGAGGAGTTGGTGGACGCGCCGGCGGGTGCCGGTGGCGGCCGCGGCGCATCGGCCGAGGGCGGCCGCAAGGGCGTGGCCAAGAAGACGCCCCGCCCGGCCCCCACCCTGGCCTCGATCCCGAAGCCGCAGCAGATCAAGTCGTTCCTCGACCGCCAGGTGGTGGGCCAGGAGGAGGCCAAGAAGGTGCTCTCCGTGGCGGTCTACAACCACTACAAGCGGCTCGCCTGGCAGGGGGACGGCCAGGGGGAGACCGACCGCAGCGCCACCCGGCTGCACAAGAGCAACATCCTGCTGATCGGCCCCACCGGCTGCGGCAAGACCCTTCTGGCCCAGACCCTGGCCGAGCTGCTCGATGTGCCCTTCGCGGTGGCCGATGCCACCACGCTCACCGAGGCGGGCTACGTGGGTGAGGACGTGGAGAACATCCTCCTGCGCCTGCTCCAGAAGGCCGACATGGATGTGGAGCTGGCCCAGCGGGGGATCATCTACATCGACGAGATCGACAAGATCGCCCGCAAGAGCGAGAACCCTTCGATCACCCGGGATGTCTCCGGGGAGGGCGTGCAGCAGGCCCTGCTCAAGATGCTGGAGGGCACCGTCGCCAACGTGCCTCCCCAGGGCGGTCGCAAGCATCCTTACCAGGACTGCATCCAGATCGACACCAGCCAGATCCTGTTCATCTGCGGCGGTGCCTTCGTGGGCCTCGAGGATCTGGTGCAGAAGCGGCTCGGCCGCAACACGATCGGCTTCCTGCCCGCCGATGGCCGTGCCCGGCCCCGCGGCAAGGATCACCAGGCGGCTCAGGTGTTGCGCCACCTCGAGCCCGACGACCTGGTGCGTTACGGCCTGATTCCGGAATTCATCGGCCGTCTGCCGGTGAGCGCCGTGCTGGAGCCCCTCGATGCCCATGCCCTGGAGGCGATCCTCACCGAGCCGCGCGATGCCCTGGTGAAGCAGTTCCAGACCCTTCTCAGCATGGACGACGTGCGGCTGGAGTTCGAGCCCGGCGCGATCGAGGCGATCGCCGTGGAGGCCCACCGCCGCAAGACCGGTGCCCGGGCCCTGCGGGGGATCGTGGAGGAGCTGATGCTCGACCTCATGTACGACCTGCCCTCCCGCGAGGATCTCAAGAGCTTCACGATCAGCCGGGAGCTGGTGGAGCAGCGCAGCATGGCCAAGGTGGTGCCCTATCCCAGCCTCAGCCTGGAGCGGGACGACGAGGAGAAGACCGCCTAGGGGCGGCCACGGCGGATGGCGGTAGCGGATCATCTCGAGGTTCCCCGTCAGCACGGCCTCTTCCACCACCACGGCATCGACCTCGGAGACGGCAGCGTGGCCCACTACCTCGAGGGCCGGGAGATCCTGCGCAGTCCCCTGGAGGAATTCAGCCGCGGCCAGCCGGTGTCGGTGGTGACCTACGAACCTGGCGCCTGCTCACCGGTGGGGGTGACCCTGCGGCGCGCCATGGGGCGGCTGGGGGAGCAGAACTACAACCTGCTGTTCAACAACTGCGAGCACTTCGCCCACTGGTGCAAGACCGGGCGCCACCGCAGCGGCCAGGTGGAGGACTGGATCCAGACCGGCAGCCGCGGCGCCAGGGCCTTCGGGCAGCTGCTACCCCAGGCGGTGCTGGGCGGCGTGGGGCTGCTGCTGCGCCAGGGGCTTCCCCTCGATCCGGAGCAGATCGAGAAGGCCCGAGCGCTGGCCCTGCGCAGCCTCGAGCAGCTCGATGGCCTGCGCCAGCGGCTGCAGAACCGGCTCGAGGGCGAACTGGCCCGGGCCGAGGAGCGCTGGGGGCAGGGCGCCGAGGGGGCCGGGGCCGAGCCCTTCCTCCAGCTGCGCCTGGCGGCCCAGCGGCTGGCGGATCAGCTCAGCGAAGTGGAGGATCTGGAGGAGCGGCTGCAGCGGATGCTGGAGCAGGGCCAGTAGCCTCAGGGATCGGCCCCAGCCGCTGCAGCGGGGGCGGCGACCCCCGTGAGCGCCATGAGCCAGGCGTACCAGCCGCTGCACCACAAGTACCGGCCCCAGCGCTTCGACCAGCTGGTGGGGCAGGAGGCGATCGCCGCCACCCTCACCCACGCCCTGCAGACCGGACGGATCGCGCCCGCCTATCTGTTCAGCGGCCCCCGCGGCACGGGCAAGACCTCCAGCGCCCGCATCCTGGCCCGGTCGCTCAACTGCATCGCGGCGGATGGGCCCACGCCCGAGCCCTGCGGCACCTGTGAGCTGTGCCGTTCCATCGCCAGCGGCACCGCCCTCGATGTGATCGAGATCGACGCCGCCTCCAACACCGGCGTGGACAACATCCGGGAGCTGATCGAGCGCTCCCGCTTCGCTCCGGTGCAGGCCCGCTGGAAGGTGTACGTGGTGGACGAATGCCACATGCTCTCCACCGCGGCCTTCAACGCCCTGCTCAAGACGCTCGAGGAGCCGCCCCCGCGGGTGGTGTTCGTGCTGGCCACCACCGATCCCCAGCGGGTGCTGCCCACGATCCTGAGCCGCTGCCAGCGGTTCGACTTCCGCCGCATCCCCCTGGATGCGCTGGAGCAGCACCTCACCTGGATCGCCTCTGAGGAGCAGATCGGCATCACCCCCGAAGCCCTGCATGTGGTGGCCCAGCGGGCCCAGGGGGGGCTGCGGGATGCCGAGAGCCTGCTGGATCAGCTGAGCCTGCTGCCGGCTCCGATCGGTGCCACGGCGGTGTGGGAGCTGCTCGGGGCCGTTCCCGAGGAGGAGCTGCTCGCCCTTGCGGAGGCCCTGGCGACGGCCGAGCCCCTCGGGGTGATCGAGGCCAGCCGCACCCTGCTGGAGCGGGGCCGCGAACCCTCGGCGGTGCTGCAGGGGCTGGCGGGGTTGCTGCGGGATCTGGTGCTGGCCGGGGTGGCACCGGAGCGGCTCGAACTCACGGCCGTCTCCCCCCCGCTGCGGCCGCGCCTGCCGGATCTGGCCCGCCGGATCGGCCGGAACCGGCTGCTGCAGTGGCAGGCGCAGCTGCGCGGCAGTGAACAGCAACTGCGGCAGAGCGTGCAGCCGCGCCTCTGGCTGGAGGTGCTGCTGCTCGGCCTGCTGGCCGAGGCGACGGCTCCTGTGGCAGCTACCTCCCCGGTGAGCGCTTCGGTGGCGGCTCCATCCATGCCTGCGCACGTGGCGTCTGCGTCTGCGGCTCCCCTTCCCGCGACACCGGCCGCACCACCTGCAGTGGCAGCAGCCGCCACACCTGCACCAGCAGGAGCAGGTGCATCAGCACCTGAGGCCGAGGGTGCTCGTGCGGCAGCGTCCGTGGGAGCACCTGCCGCCGCGAGCGCGCCCCCCGCTGCGGTTGCTCCTGACCTTCCGGAGCTTTGGCAGCAGATCCTGGCGGGGCTGGAGCTTCCCTCCACCCGCATGCTGCTTTCCCAGCAGGCCCAGCTGGTGCGGCTGGATGGTCAGCGGGCGGTGGTGCGTGTGGCCGGCACCTGGATCGCCATGGTGCAGAGCCGGCTGCCCCTGCTGGAGCGGGCCCTGACCCGGGCGCTGGGAAGTCCGCGGCAGCTGGTGCTGGAGGCCGCCGATGCCACCGGATCCCCAGCGGTGCCAGCCCATGCCCCTGCAGCTTCCGCCGCGGCAGCTCCTGCTGCCGGTATGCCTGCAGCACCGCCAGCCCGATCGGCATCCCCTGCCCCGCCCGCACCTGCTGTCCACGCCCAAGCGGCACCTCCCTCACCTGAGATCCACACCCGCCCGGCACCGCCGGCACCGGTTGCCCCTCCCCCTCCGCCGCTTACTCCCGCAATTCCAGCTGCTTCTCCTGCGCCTGCGGTTCGCGAAGCCCCTGGGGCTCGTCAGGCTCCGGTACTGCCAGACCGGCTCGATGAGCAGGCCCGTCGTCTGGCGGAGTTCTTCAACGGCGAGGTGGTTGAGCTGGACGAGCCGGAGGAATCCAGCGGATCTGCTGCCTGAGCCGCAAAGCAGAGACGCAAGGAGGAGGCGGCAGCCCGCGCTGCTGCGGTGGCGTTGTCGAGGTTCAGATCTTCCCAGGCTCGGCTTCAAGCCCGGGGTCCTCGAGGGCACCGGCGGAGACGATCCGGGTGGAGGCTGCCGCGGAGCCGGAATCCGGCAGGTCGCCGAGGTGGAGGGTCTTCACCCACACCAGCCGCTTGGGCAGCAGGGCCATCCGCACGCTGATCCAGGGAATCACCACGAACCAGTGCACCAGGTAGAGGATGCCCAGGCCCATGGCCAGTGGGCCCATCGCCGGCAGGGCCGGGCCCTCGCTGGGGCGCCGGCAGCCGGTCACGATCGCGAGGCCGGAGAGCCCCAGGGCCACGATCGAGAGGGGCCACACCGTGGGGAGGGTGCGGGTGAGGGCGGCGCCGGCCAGGTCGGCGATCGAGGCCACCGGCAGCACGTACTGGAGCAGGAAGAAGCAGGCCAGATCAAGCTTCTGAGCGAAGGGAAGCCCTCCGCTCAGGAGGCCGTCGCCGTAGTCGAAGAAGCGCTGCAGGCCCCCCTCGGCCCAGCGCTGCCGCTGGCGCCAGAGGGCCGCGAGGCTGAGCACGGCCTCCTCCTCCACCGGCGGATCCCAGCGCACACCGATGGTCTGGCGGGCCAGCAGCAGGCGAAAGCTGAGGTCGAGGTCGTCGGTCACGGTGGCTTCGTTGAACCCCCCGCACGACTGCACCACCTCCCGCCGCAGCAGCTGGCCGTTGCCCCGCAGTTCCGCCACGCCGCCCACGGCCAGGCGGCCCTCCTGGATCACCGCATCGAGGGCCATCTCCATCGCCTGGGCCCGGGTGAGCAGATTGGCCTGGGCGTTGACCACCGCCTTGCGCAGCTGGACGGCGGCCCAGCCTCCGGTCTCGGCGAAGGGCACCAGGCGCTGCAGCACATCCGGCTGCAGATCCGCATCGGCGTCGAGCACCAGCAGCCAGCGGCCCTCCAGCTGGGGCAGCACCAGGTTGAGGGCACCGGACTTGCCTCCCCCCGCCGTGCGGGAGCGCCGCAGCACCCGCAGCAGGGGGGTGCTGCGCTCCAGTTCGCGCAGCAGTTCCGGCGTGGCGTCCTCGCTGCCGTCGTCGATCACCCAGAGGCGCAGGCGACCGGAGGGGTAGCGGATCCGGGTGATCCGCTCCACCAGCCGGCCGATCACGGCCTGCTCGTCGCGGGCCGCCACCACCACATCCACGCTGGGGAACTCCGCACCCGCCTCACTGGTGTCACCGGATTGGCCGGGGGATCCGCCCCCTGCAGCCATCGGCGCCGCCGCCGGATCGGCCGGGGCCGGGCGGCGCAGGGCCTGCAGGAGCACCGTGCGGATGCTGTAGCCGCCCAGCAGCAGGGCCAGGGAGATCGAGGGGATCAACCGCTGTTCCGGCGGCAGCCAGTGGGGCGCCAGGCCCATCCAGGCGCAGCCGAGCAGGAAAAGGGCCGAGGGGACACGGCGATCAGGGGCACTGTCGCCGGAAGCCATGCCGAATCCCCGTAGCGTGGAGGAACTTTAAGGGGCCTGCTCCGGCGGCAGGGCCGGCAGGGGCTGCACCAGCCCCGTGAGCGGCACGAGGCGGCTGCCCGGGTAGTAGCGCTGCAGGATCCGGCCCACGTCCCAGCCGCGGCGGGCCAGGTCGATGGCGCCGGCCTGGGAGAGGCCGGCGCCATGCCCGAAACCGCCCCCCTCGAAGCTCCACAGGCCAGGAGCCACCGAGCGGATCCGGAACAGGGTGCTGGGCAGGGTGCGCAGGGTGCGGCGGATCGCATCGAGCCGCAGCACCACCGTCTCGCCGCTGCTGCTGATCTCCAGGGCGAGCACGCGGCCGCTGGGCCCCCGCTCCAGCACCTTCAGCCGCTGGGGTGTTCCCAGGGCCGGCGCCTGCTTCCGCAGGGCCGCGGCGATCTGGGCGGCGGAGAGCTGCCGCCGCCAGCGGAACACCGGGTGGTCGGCGCCGTAGGCGGAACTCCCCCCATTCAGCAGCTTCTCCAGCCCGGCGGGGCTCAGGGGGAGGGGCAGGGCTGCCACCAGCGGCGTGGGGCCGTCCACGAAGGAGCGCAGATAGGGCAGCGGGGCGCCGCTCCACACCTCCTCGAAACCGGCCGCCACGCCGCCGTTGCTGGCGTGGTACACCGCGTGCAGGGGCTGCCCGCCGGCGCTGAGCACCTGGTGGCGGGTGGAGGCGATCGCCCGCAGCACGGCCGGAGCCGCCTGGCGTGGATCGTCGTACACCTGGCACTGGGTGTCGGAGCAGAGATGATAGCCGTCTGCCTCGTAGCGGTGCAGGTTGCGCAGGGCCCAGGTGCGCGCGAGTACGGCCTGGGCCGCCAGGGCGGCGGCGGGGGCGCCCGCACCGATCTCGTGGGGCACCACCCCGGCGAGATAGCGCTCCAGCGGCACCTGCTCCAGCAGGGTCCAGCTGCCGTAGGCATCCCCCTGCAGCCGGAACGGCCCGGCGAACACCCCCTTCTGCCAGCGCAGGCCGCCCGGGGCCTCCAGCCGGATCGGTCCCTGCAGCAGCTCCGGCCCCTGGGTGCGGCGCAGTTCCGGCTGCCAGCGCCCCACCTGCCGGATCTCCTGCCGCCGAGGCTGGGGGCCGCCGGCGGGGGCGGGCGCCGACAGCGGCGCCCAGACTTCCCACTCGGCCGGCCGGGCGATCACTGCCTGTACCCCGAGGCTGCGCCAGCCCAGGGCCGCGGCCTCGGCGCTCTCGAAGCTGGCGAAGGGGCCCAGCACCTGGCGCTGCCACAAGCGCGGTTCCGCCAGGGGCTGCCAGCGCCAGTGCAGCACCAGCTCCGGCGCCTGGAAGCGGCGTCCGGCGGCATCCACCAGGGTGAGCAGCCCGGAGCCGCTGCGCAGCCGCAGGGGCGCGGGCGGCTGGCCCGCCACCGCCGGAGCGAGCCGGGCGGTCAGGGCCACCCACAGGCGCGGGTCCGCGGGATCGGGGGCCGGCGGCGGGGGCACCGGCTCCGCCAGGGCTCCTGCGGCGCTGGGGGCGGGGCTGGCCGTGGGCGGCGGCGGGGCTGCGTGGTCGCCCGGCAGGGAGGCCCGGCAGCCGCTGGCCAGCGAGAGCACCAGGGCCAGTCCGGCCACCCCCCGCGGCAGGGCAAGGCGGGCGGCGTGACGGGGCGCTGGTGCCATGGCAGGGGATGGTCTTGGCGAATGGGTGGTCCGCGTCGTACTTTGCTTGTTTGTGCCTGCGCCGCGAGAAATGCCGAAGCTCAAGACCCGCAAAGCTGCCGCGAAGCGGTTCCAGGCCACCGGCAGCGGCAAGTTCATGCGTCGCCGGGCCTTCCGGAACCACCTGCTCGATCACAAGAGCCCCAAGCGCAAGCGCTACCTCGGCACCATGGCCGTCGTCGATGAGCGCGATGCCGAGAACGTGGCCCGCATGCTCCCCTACGCCTGAGCGTCCGCGCCCCGGCCGACTCCCGACCTCGTAACTCCCGAACCGATTCCTCCCCATGGCCCGCGTCAAGAGGGGCAATGTCGCCCGCAAACGCCGTAACAAGATCCTTCGCCTGGCGCGGGGCTTCCGTGGCGGCAACGGCACCCTGTTCCGTACCGCCAACCAGCGGGTGATGAAGGCGCTCTGCAACGCCTACCGCGACCGTCGCCGCCGCAAGCGCGATTTCCGCCGCCTGTGGATTGCCCGCATCAACGCCGCTGCCCGCCTGAACGGCCTCAGCTACAGCCGTCTGATGGGTGGTCTGAAGAAGGCGGACGTCCGCCTGAACCGCAAGATGCTGGCCCAGCTCGCCGTGGTCGATCCCGCCAGCTTCACCAGCGTCGTCGGCGCGGCCCAGTCCTGAGTTCGGCAACAGCGAAAACCCGATGGATCAGCTACTGCCCCAGGCCTATCTGATCGGCCTGGTGGTGCTCCTCGGCGGTGCCGCCTTCGTGGTGGCCCGCCAGATCCTGCGGGTGCGCCGGGATGAGTCCACGATGGCCCGTCTGGAGGGTCAGGACGCTGCTCGTGATGCGGCCAGCCTCTATGAACTCGGCTCGGTGCAGCTGCGCAAGCGGCTGTACGGCCAGGCGGTGGACACCCTCAAGCAGGCCCTGCGCCAGGCCGAGGCGGAGAATTCCCCTGGCGAGGCCCAGGCACTGATCACCAATGCGATCGGCTTTGGGCTGGCTGCCCAGGGCAACTACAAGACCGCCATCCGCCACTACCAGTCCGCCCTGCGGGCCAAGCCGGATTACCCGGTGGCCCTCAACAACCTCGCCTACGCCCTCGAGAAACAGCAGAAGATCGACGAGGCCCGTGAGGCCTACACCAAGGCCCTGGCCCTCGATCCTGCCAATCGCACGGCCCAGCGCCGCCTCAAGCGACTGGAGCGCAGTCAGGCCGTGCTCAGCGGAAGCACCAAAACCCCCTGAGGCCCTCCCGGGCCCAGGGGCTTTTCTCTCACCAGAGGCCGCGGATCGGCTGGCCGGTGGCCGGTGCCACGGCCGGTGCTTCCGTGGCTGCTCCGGCACTAGGGGCTCCACCGCTGGGCTGCAGTTCCAGCCGTCCGCCCAGGGCCGTGAGCCGCGGGCCGTTCCAGCCGCTGAGCTGCAGACCCTGCAGACCCTGGAAATCACCGCCCACCTCCAGGCCGGCCACGTCGCACTTGCAGAGCAGCAGAAGGTCGAGCTGGTCGGACTTGGCGTTCAGGTTGCCCTGTACCGGCACGGTGATCGAGCCCACGGTCATCTCGCCGCGCATGTCCACCATCTGCCCGATCGCGGTGGTGGAGGCCAGGCGCAGCCCCACCGCCACCGGCGCGCCGCCGAAGGGCTGGTAGGTGCCGCTCCAGAGGCGGGGCATCTGCTGGGCCAGATTCTGGGCCCGGGCCAGGGGGTCGAAGGTCTCCACCGGCTCGAGGGCCCCGAGGCTGGGGGCCTGCTCGCTCGGGGTGGTGAAGGGAACGAAGCCGTTGGAGGGCAGGGCCGGCGTCGCCGTGAGAGGCATCGCGGCCAGCAGCAGGGCGAGCGGCATGGAACGGAGGCGGGGGGCGTGAGACCCAAGGGTAGGGGTGGGAGCGCGATCGCGATACGGTCGGGGAGCCCGCCCGCCCCATTTCGTCCGGCCGTGTCCCAGCCTGAGCCTGCCCGCCCCTCGGACGATGCCCTGGTGATCGGCGGCCGCCGCTTCGGCAGCCGCCTGATGACCGGCACCGGCAAATACCCCGACATGGCGGCGATGCAGGCCTCCGTGGCCGCCAGCGGCTGCGAGATCGTCACCGTGGCGGTGCGGCGGGTGCAGAGCCAGGCCGAGGGGCACCTGGGGCTGATGGAGGCGATCGACTGGGAGCGGATCTGGATGCTGCCCAACACCGCCGGCTGCGCCACCGCGGAGGAGGCGATCCGGGTGGCCCGGCTCGGGCGGGAGCTGGCCCGCCTCGCCGGCCAGGAGGAGAACACCTTCGTGAAGCTGGAGGTGATCCCCGACACCCGGCACCTGCTGCCCGATCCGATCGGCACCCTCGAGGCGGCGGAGGTGCTGGTGAAGGAGGGCTTCACCGTGCTGCCCTACATCAATGCCGATCCTCTGCTGGCCAAGCGGCTGGAGGAAGTGGGCTGCGCCACTGTGATGCCGCTGGGCTCGCCGATCGGATCGGGCCAGGGCATCCGCAATGCCGCCAACATCGCCCTCATCATCGAGAATGCCCGCGTGCCCGTGGTGGTGGACGCCGGCATCGGCGTGCCCAGCGAGGCCGCCCAGGCCATGGAGATGGGCGCCGACGCCCTGCTGATCAACAGCGCCATCGCCCTAGCGGGGGATCCCCCGGCGATGGCCCGCGCGATGGCGCTCGCCTGTGAGGCCGGACGGGCCGCCTACCGCGCGGGCCGGCTGCCGCGGCGGGAAGAGGCCCGGGCCTCCTCCCCGCTGCAGGGGCGCGTGGGCAGCTGAGAACGGCTCCCGTGAAGATCCGTGGAGGAGCGCGGTCCATTCGGCCCGACCTCCATAGGGTTGCCGCTTCACGATGGGGAACTCCTACATGCAGGTCACGGAAGAAGACGGCGGCAGGCTGAACGCCTTCGCCAAGGAGCCCCGCATGCAGGTGATGGAAGCCGGCGAAGGCAACAGCCGCGCTTCCCTGGCCCTGATCGTGGGCGGCAGCGTGCTCGTGCTGGTGATGCTGGCGATGGCCGTGGGCATCAGCTGAATCCAGCGGCATTCGGCGTCGGCCCGGGGTCCCCCTGCGGCGCCGAATGCCTGTAGTAGCTTGCCCTGCGGAGCACGTGCTCGTTCAGCAGGAGTCTGGCGTGAAGGTTTTCGTTCTCGGCGGCGACGGCTTCTGCGGTTGGCCCTGCGCGGTGAACCTCGCCGACGCCGGCCACGACGTGGTGATCGTGGACAACCTCAGCCGCCGCAAGATCGACGTGGATCTCGGGGTGGAATCCCTCACCCCGATCGCCACCATCGCCGACCGTCTGCGGGCCTGGGAGCAGGTGGGCGGCCGCGCCATGCGCTTCGTACACCTGGATATCGCCCGGGACTACGAGCGGCTGCTGGAGCTGTTGCGCAGCGAGCGGCCCGACTCGGTGGTGCACTTCGCCGAGCAGCGCGCCGCTCCCTATTCGATGAAGAGCAGCGCCACCAAGCGCTACACCGTTGACAACAACGTCAACGGCACCCACAACCTGCTGGCCGCCATCGTGGAGAGCGGCCTCGACATCCACATCGTGCACCTCGGCACGATGGGCGTGTACGGCTACGGCTCCCACCGCGGCGCCACCATCCCGGAGGGCTATCTCACCGTGGAGGTGCCCCAGCCCGATGGCAGCCGCTTCACCGAGAAGATCCTGCACCCGGCGGATCCCGGCAGCGTCTATCACATGACCAAGACGCTGGATCAGCTTCTCTTCTTTTACTACA
>JBMLOS010000029.1:0-2866 GCA_049242845.1 Prochlorococcaceae cyanobacterium | reverse complement strand
TATCACAAGCACACCTGGTACCTGATCCGCCACGGCGAGCTGCTCGGCTATTCCCAGGCGGAGCACCTGATGGTGGCGGCCATCGCCCGCTACCACCGCCGCGGCCTGCCGAAGAAGCGGCATGAGTCGTGGCAGCTGATCGAGGGCCGGGAGCAGCGCCGCACCGTGGCCACCATGGCCCTGCTGCTGCGGCTGGCGGCCTCCCTCGACCGCCGGCCCGTGCCGGTGCTGGAGGGGCTGGACGTGCTGCCCCTGCGGGACGCGGAGGGCGTGAACGGCCTGCGGATCCAGCTGCACCCCCTGTCTCCGCCTCCGGGCGAGCCGAGGCTCGATCTGAGCCTGGAGCGCTGGAGCCTGCGCTCCTGCGCCGAGCCCTTGCTGGAGGCCAGCGGCCTGCGGCTGGAGGTGGAGGGGCCCGAGGGGGAGGGCCTCTCTGCGGCTGCCCCCGCCCGGAGCGCCCCATGACCTCCCCGGCGGGGCCACGGCGGGTGACCATCCGCTGGCCGGATGGCTCCACCTCCGAGGCCGCCGTGGGCCGCGACTGGCTGGACGCTGCCCACGAGGCGGGGCAGCTCATTCCCGTGGGCTGCCTGGGCGGCAGCTGCGGTGCCTGCGAGATCGAGGTGAACGGTCAGGTGGTGCGGGCCTGCATCGCCCGGATTCCGTTCAGTGCCAAGGGGGAGCTGGTGGTGGAACTGGCCACCGATCCACACTGGTGAGGGGCCGGGCCCGCCGGAACGCCGCTCAGGAACCGGCGGCGCCGGCCTCGCTCCGGATCAGCCCGCCCCCCAGCACCACCGGGCCGGCATAGAACACCGCCGCCTGGCCGGGGGTGATCGAGAACTGCTCCTCGCGGAACTCCAGCCGGCAGCGATGGGGCCGCTGGGCGGCGTGGTCGCTCGCCTCGGCCGCCAGGGGGGTGAGCAGGGCCGGCACCGGGGCACTGCGGTAGCGCAGCTGCACCTCCACCTCCAGGGGGGCATCCGGCGGTGCGATCGAGATCCAGTTCACCGCCCCCACCACGCAGGAGTCGCGGCCTGCATCCCGCCGGGGCGCCACCACCACCCGGTTCATGGCGCCATCGAGGCGCACCACGTGCAGCGGCTCGCTCCAGGCCACCCCCAGACCCTTGCGCTGGCCGATGGTGAAGTGCTCGATGCCGTCGTGGGAGCCCACCACGGTGCCGTCGGCGAGCACGATCTCCCCGGACCGCGGCGGCAGGTAGGCATCGAGGAAGGCCCGCATCGAGCCGTGGTGATCCGCCAGGCAGAGGTCCTGGCTTTCCGGCTTGGCGGCGGTGCGCAGCCCGTGGCGCGCTGCTTCCAGGCGGGTGTCGGGCTTGGTGAGCTCCCCCAGGGGGAACACCAGCTGGCCCAGCACCTCCTGGGGGAGGTCGTAGAGGAAGTAGCTCTGGTCCTTGTGCCCGTCGAGGCCGCGCAGCAGCTGGTGGCGATCGCCCGTCTGCCCGGCGTGGCGCACCCGGGCGTAGTGGCCCGTGGCGATCCGCTCGATGCCCCGCTCCTGCCGGGCCCAGGCCAGCATCGGGCCGAACTTCACCTCCCGGTTGCAGCGGGAGCAGGGCAGGGGCGTGATGCCGGCGCCGTAGCCCTGCACCAGCACCTCCACGATCTGCTCCCGGAAGCGCTCGCGGGCATCCACCACGTGGTGGGGCACCCCCAGCTGCTCGCAGATGCCGGCCGCATCCACCAGCCCTTCGGCGCAGCAGGAGCCCTTGCCGCTCATCAGCCAGAGGGTGAGGCCCTCCACCTGCCAGCCGGCCTCCACCAGCAGGGCGGCGGTGAGGGAGCTGTCCACACCGCCGGAGAGGCCCACCGCCACCCGGTGCTCCCCGGGCCACTGGCGCAGCCGCTCCAGGGCCGCGGCACCGGCCTCTGTGGCGGGCGCGGAGGAGGCTGTCAGGGGCGGGGCGGACAAGGGGGAGCGCGGCGGGCCGGGGCTTTCCATCATGAAAGCGTGCCGCCCCCTCTGCCGTGTCTCCCCCCTCTCCCCTGCCCGGCTGGCCGCCCAGGGACGCGGAGCACCTGCTGGTGCGGGCTGAGCAGATGGCCTCCCTGGAGGAGGCGCTCTTCGCCAGCGGGCTGCCGGTGGAGGCGCTGATGGAGAAGGCGGCCCTTGCCGTGGCGCGGCGGCTCCAGCAGGAGGAGCCCCCCGGCCCGGTGCTGGTGCTGGTGGGGCCGGGGCACAACGGCGGCGATGGTCTGGTGGTGGCCCGGGAACTGCACCTGGCCGGCTGGCCGGTGCGGATCTGGTGTCCCTGGAGCCGGCTGAAGCCGCTCACCGAGGCCCATCGCCGCCACGCCGCCTGGCTGGGGATCCCGGCCCTGGAGGGGGAACCCGATCCGGCGGATCCCGTCCTCTGGATCGATGCCCTCTTCGGGGTGGGGCAGAACCGACGCCTGGAGGCCTCCCTGGAGGATCTGCTGGAGCGGCGGCAGCGGCAGCGGCCAGGGCGGTTGCTGGCGATCGATCTGCCCAGCGGGCTCTGCAGCGACACCGGCCGTCCCCTGGGCAGGGTGGCCGCCACGGCCCGCGTCACCTACTGCCTGGGTCTGCTGAAACAGGGGCTCCTGCAGGACCCTGCCCTGCGCCACGTGGGCCGGCTGGTGCGCATCGACCTGAACCTGCCCGGCTCGCTGCTGGAGGGGTTGCCCGCCGGACAGCCCCTGGCGGTGGGCGGGGAGAGCGCCGCCGCCGATCTGGCCTCCCTGCCACTGCCGGAGGCCGAACCGGCGGCGGCCAAATACGGCCGCGGCCGGCTGCTGGTGATCGCCGGCAGCACGGCCTACCGCGGCGCGGCGGCCCTGGCCCTGGCCGGGGCCAGCGGCAGCGGCGTGGGCAGCCTGCG
>JBMLOS010000028.1:0-5714 GCA_049242845.1 Prochlorococcaceae cyanobacterium | reverse complement strand
GCAGGGTGAGGCCGGAGTTGTTCACCACCGCCACGAAGAACTCCTTCACCAGCTCCGTGTCGTAGGTGCCGATCTTCTGGCTGGGGATCTGCAGGTTGCAGCTCAGGTGGGGCCGGCCGCTGCAGTCGAGCGCCACCTGCACCAGGGCCTCATCCAGGGGCGCCACGAAGTGGCCGAAGCGGTGGATGCCGCGCCGGTCGCCCAGGGCCTGGGCCAGGGCCTGCCCCACGGCGATGCCCACATCCTCATTGGTGTGGTGATCGTCGATGTGGGTGTCACCCACGGCGCTGATCTCCAGGTCCACCAGGCCGTGGCTGGCGATCTGGTGGAGCATGTGATCGAGGAACGGCACCCCCGTGGCGGCCTTGCACTGGCCCGTGCCATCCAGGTTGAGCTTCACGCGCACATCGGTCTCGCCGGTGACGCGATGGACTTCGCCGGTGCGCATGGGCCAGGGGGCGCCGCGGGGCGCGGTTCGGGATGGAGGAATCATGCCGAAGCACTGCCCTTCCCTGCCCGCTCCCATCCCCGGGATCACATGCCGGTGATGCAGTAGCCCGCGTCCACGTAGAGCACCTGGCCGGTGATGCCGGAGGCCAGCGGGCTGGCCAGGAAGGCGGCGGTGGCGCCCACTTCGTCCTGGGTCACGGTGCGGCGCAGGGGAGCCTTCTCCTCCACGTTGTGGATCATGTCGAGGATGCCGCCGATGGCGCTGCTGGCCAGGGTGCGGATCGGGCCGGCGCTGATCGCGTTCACCCGCACCTGCTTCTCGGGGCCCAGCTCCGCGGCGAGGTAGCGCACCGAGGCCTCCAGGGCCGCCTTGGCCACGCCCATCACGTTGTAGTTGGGGATCGCCCGCTCGGCGCCGAGGTAGCTGAGGGTGATCACGCTGGCGCCCTCGTTGAACAGCGGCTTGGCCCAGCGGCAGAGGGGGGCCAGGGAGTAGGCGCTCACCTCCAGCGCCCGGCCGAAGCCCTCGGGGCTGATCGCGCTGTAGTCGCCCACCAGCTCGTCCTTGCCGGCGAAGGCCAGGCAGTGCACGAGCACATCGAGGGAGCCCCACTGCTCCTGGATGCGCTGGAACACCGCCTCGATCTGGGCCGGTTCCTGCACGTTCAGGGGCTCGAACAGGGTGGGGTTCAGGGGGGCGGTGAGCTCGCGCACCTTCCCCTCGAAGCGGCCCTTGTCATCCGGGAGGTAGGTGATGCCCAGCTCGCAGCCGGCGGCGGCCAGCTGCTGGGCGATGCCCCAGGCGATCGAGCGGTTGTTGGCGATGCCCGTCACGAGGGCCTTCTTGCCGCGCAGATCGAGGAGCATGGGTTCGGGTGGGGAGGATGCGGCCCGGGGCGGCCGGTGCGATGCGGCGATTCTCCCCCACGCGCCCGCCGCGGCCCCTGCGCCAGGCTGGCCGCGCCCAGTCGCCCGCCCGGTCTCCCGCCATGCCCCCCGCCACCGCTCCCCTGGAGGGGGTGCCCCTCGGCTGGAGCGAGGTGCCGGGCGATCTGCCGCGCCGTTTCGCCAGCCGGGAGGCCCTGGCCCGCAGCCTGGCGCAGTGGTGGCCCGGGGCTCCGGGCGGGCTGCCGCCCAGCCCGATCCGGGGCGGGCGCGCCGCCGCCGAGCAGCGACTGGCGGCGATCGATCCCCTCCGCTACGGCTTCAGCCGCAACCACCTCGAGGGCGCCGTGACCCGCCTCTCGCCCTACCTGCGCCACGGGGTGCTCAGCCTGGCGGAGGTGCGCGAGGCCACCTTCCGCTGGCTGGAGCGGCACGGCTACGGGGCGCCGCAGCGCCGGGCCGAGGGGCGGCGGGTGGCGGGCAAGTTCCTGCAGGAGCTCGGCTGGCGCGACTACTGGCAGCGGCTCTGGGGCCAGCTCGGCGACGGCATCTGGCACGACCGCGAACCCCTCAGCACCGGCCTTCCCCCCGGCGCCTACGGCACGGCCAAGCCGCCGGATCTGGCGGAGGGCCGCACCGGCCTGGCCTGCATCGATGCCTTCGTGGGGGAGCTGGTGGGCACCGGCTGGCTGCACAACCATGCCCGCCTCTGGCTGGCCTCCTATCTGGTGCACTGGCGGCGGCTGCACTGGAGCGTGGGCGCCCGCTGGTTTCTGGTGCACCTGCTGGATGGCGATCCGGCCAGCAACAACCTCAGCTGGCAGTGGGTGGCCAGCAGCTTCAGCAGCAAGCCCTACGTGTTCAACCGGGCCAACCTCGAGCGCTTCGGGGGCGGGGGGCATTGCCGGGGCTGCCGCGCCGCGGCGGAGGGCCGCTGCCCCTTCGATGCCACCTACGAGCAGCTGCAGGAGCGACTGTTTGCCCCCCAGGCCGCGCCGGTGTGGGCCGCCGCCGCCTCGCTGCCCGCTGCGGAGTCGCCCGCTGTGGAGTCGCCGGCAGCAGAGTGCCCGGCCGAAAGAGCCGGGTCCGTGC
The DNA here is from genome assembly GCA_049242845.1 of Prochlorococcaceae cyanobacterium. GTDB lineage: Bacteria > Cyanobacteriota > Cyanobacteriia > PCC-6307 > Cyanobiaceae > CBW1002. Next base: position 3,287 of record JBMLOS010000028.1, on the reverse strand, counting down.
CGGATGCCGCGGCTCTGCAGGCGCCGGTCCTCTGGATCCACGGGGAGGCCCTCTCCCCGGCCAACCCCGCCCTGCGGGCCCACCCGGGCCGGCCGGCCCTGTTCGTGTTCGATGCCGTCCTGCTCGCCGGGGAAACCGCCACTGCCCCCTCGGCTCCCAGCCTGGGGCGGCGCGGCTTCCTGCTGGAGTGCCTGCTGGAGCTGCCGGTATCGATTCGCTGCGGCGATCCTGTGGAGGAGCTGCTCGCCTTCGCCGCTCGCCAGGGCGCCGATGGGGTGGTGACCACGGCGGCCGTGGATCCGCGCTTCGCGCAGCTCCGCCGGCGGCTGGAGCGGCACCTGCCGGTGCGGGTGCTGGCGGGCGAGAGCTTCCTGCCGCCGGATCTGGCCCCGTTCACGCCCCGGGAGCTGGGGCGCTTCAGCCGTTACTGGCGCCGGGCGGAGCCGGCGGTGTGGCGTTGTTGGTCTCCGGGGGGGGACCCATCGGCGGATCCTCCCCCAGGAGCCGGCGCTCCTGCTCCAGCACCGCGTTCGGATCGCTGAGCAGATCGGGCTCCTCCAGTTCCTGGAATCGCTCCGGCTTCACCTCCTCGGCCCGGCGGGGCGGCTCCACCCACACGAAACTGCTGCGGGGGGCGCGGCTGGCGCAGAGGGCCTCCATCTCCCGGCGCAGGGCGCGCTGCACATCGCGGCGGGCCACGGCCGCGAAGAACTCCGCCCGGGTGGCCAGACCGGAGCTGAAGGGCGCGGTGCCGTTGCCGTTGAACAGCCGGGCCGGGTCCACGGTCCAGCGGGGGCGGCACTCGCCGGAGCGGCTGGTGTCGGTCTCGAGCCAGAGGTGGATGCCGTAGCCGTCGGGCTGGCTCACCACGGCCAGGCCGTCGTGGGGCATGCGCCGCTGCAGCGGATACACGCTCCAGGTGGGCTGGCGGTGGGCCGGCAGGCAGCCCGCCAGCACCACGGGGAGGGCCAGCAGGGGAAGAACCCACGGCGCCTGCCCGGGACGGGGGCCGGAGGGGTGCGGGCTGGGCATGAAGGGCTGCGGGAGCGGCCCGATCCTCCCCGACCCGGCCCCAGTTGCTGCAGCATCGGCGGCAGAACGCCGCTCGCCCATGGCCCTGACGCCCTCCACGATGCTGCCCCTCGGCACGGCGTTCCCCGCGGATGCCTTCCGCGCGGCGCTGGCCAGCGGAGAGCTGGAGCCGGTCTGCGGGGCGCCCCTGGATCCCGCCTTCCCGGGCGGCCGGCCCCTGCTGGTGCTCTTTCTCTGTGCCCACTGCCCGTTCGTGATCCACATCGAGCCCGAGCTCAGCCGGCTCCAGGCTCACTACGGCGACAGGATTCAGTGGATCGGCCTCAGCAGCAACAGCACCCTCACCCATCCGCAGGATGGCCCCGAGGGGCTGCGGGCCCAGGCGCTGCGCAACGGCTGGACCTTCCCCTACCTGCTCGACCGGGAGCAGCGGCTGGCCCATGCCTTCCGCGCCGCCTGCACGCCCGATCCGTTCCTCTTCGGCGCCGACCTGAAGCTGGCCTACCGCGGCCAGCTCGACGGCAGCCGCCCCGGCAACGCCGTTCCCTCCGATGGGCGCGATCTGCGCGCGGCCCTCGAAGCCCTGCTGGAAGGCCGGCCCGTGGAGCCGCAGCAGACCCCCTCGATCGGCTGCAACATCAAATGGTCACCGGGATCGGAGCCCGCCTGGGCGCGCTGAGAAGCGGTCCCGGGAGGGGCGGGAAACCTTGAGACGGGCTTAAGGTTGCCCGCATGCAAGTGCCCCCCTTCAGTCTGAGCGAGCAGATCCAGGACCTCGGGGAGGAACTCGACGCTGCCGTTCTGCAGGTGCTGCGCAGCGGCCAGTACATCGGCGGCGCCGGCATCGCAGCCTTCGAGCAGGCCTTCGCCCAGGCCTGTGGCGTGCCCCACGCGGTGGGCTGCAACAGCGGCACCGATGCCCTGATCCTCGCCCTGCGCGCCCTCGGCATCGGGCCGGGCGACGAGGTGATCACGGTGTCGTTCAGCTTCTTCGCCACCGCCGAGGCGATCAGTGCCGTGGGGGCCACGCCGGTGTTCGTGGACGTGGATCCGTCCACCTACCTGATGGACCTCGAGCAGGTGGAGGCGGCGATCACCCCGGCCACCCGCGCCCTGCTGCCCGTGCATCTGTTCGGCCGGCCGGTGGACATGGAGCGGGTCTGCGCCATCGCCGCCGCCCATGGCCTGCGGGTAATCGAGGACTGCGCCCAGGCCACCGGCGCCAGCTGGGCCGGCCGGCCCGTGGGCAGCTGGGGCGATGCGGGCTGCTTCAGCTTCTTCCCCACCAAGAATCTCGGCGCCGCCGGCGATGGCGGCGCCGTGACCTGCCGCCACGACGACGTGGCCCGCGCCGTGCGGGAACTGGCGGTGCACGGCATGCCCCGCCGCTATCTGCACACGGCCCTGGGATACAACAGCCGCCTCGATGCGCTGCAGGCCGCTGTGCTCGGCGTGAAACTGCCCCATCTGGCCGACTGGGTGGGGCGCCGCCGCGCGGTGGCGGCCACCTACGGCCAGGCCCTGGCGGATCTGGAGGCGATCCACCTTCCCGGCCCCGGTCCCGAGGGCCACAGCTGGAACCAGTTCGTGGTGCGGGTGCCCGCCTGCCCGGCCGGCCAGGCCGCCTGCGCCGGAGCCTGCACCCCCGCCGCCGACAGCGCCGCCTTCAGCCTCCCCGAGGCCTGCTGCCGCGACTGGCTCAAGCAGCAGCTGCAGGAGGCCGGCGTGACCACGATCATCTACTACCCGATCCCGATTCACCGCCAGCCTGCCTACGCGGAGCTCGGCTACGGCCCCGGCAGCCTGCCGGTCACCGAGCGGCTCTGCACCGAGGTGCTCAGCCTGCCGATCTTCCCGGAGCTGCGCCCCGAGCAGCAGCAGCAGGTGATCACCGTGCTGCGGCGGCTGGTGGGTGCCCCGGTGGCCGTGGCCGCGGCCTGAACTGAACCGCTTTACTTCTCCCCGTCCGGGCCTGGCTCAGGCGCCCCGCAGGGCGGCATGGAGCGCCTTGAAGCGAGCCTGCTGTTGCCGGTGCTCCACGATCGGCGCCGGGTAGCCCCGCCGCTCCAGGGCTCCGATCGAGCCGCTGATCAGATCGGCGCTGGCCACGTGGCGTAGCTCCGGCAGCCAGGTGCGGATGTACACCGCCTCCGGATCGAACTTCGCCGCCTGGCTGGCGGGGTTGAAGATCCGCAGCGGTTTGGGATCCATGCCGCTGCTGGCGCTCCACTGCCAGCCGCCGTTGTTGGCCGCCA
>JBMLOS010000027.1:0-7781 GCA_049242845.1 Prochlorococcaceae cyanobacterium | reverse complement strand
TGTTGAACCCAGCCTCGATAGCGATGAGATGCTCGTCAGAGACTGTTGCCCAGAGTTTCCCTAAGTGCAGAGTGAATATGGTTGGCATGTCCGGATGGCCAAGGCATGCATGGAGGGAGCCCGATATCCTTTTGTGCTCCGCAGTCCTGCTGTGGTTGGGATGTCATGGGCCGAGACATCCCTCCTGAGCGATAGAGCCTCGTCGGCTTACCCTATGGCAAATCTTTAATAGGGTCTTGGCGCGCGTTCTGCCATGTCTATCGAGCTGATCCCGCTGCAGAGTCAGCACGTTCCCGAGCTGGCCCGGATCTGCCATGACGCCTTTGCCAGCCTGCACGATCGCCACGGCCTGCCGCGGGACATCGCGGATCTGCGCACGGCGGAGATGATCCTCTCCCACGTGGCCGGCCGCTTCGACTACAGCGGCGTGGTGGCCGTTCTCGATGGCCGTATCGTGGGCTCGAACTTTCTGCTCCATGCCGATCCGGTCGCCGGGGTGGGGCCGATCACGGTGGATCCGGCGGTTCAGTCCCGGGGCATCGGCCGCGAGCTGATGGCCTGGGTGCTGGCCGAAGCGGAGCGGCGGGGCATCCGGTCCACCCGCCTGTTCCAGGAGGCCATCAACAGCACCTCGCTGGCGCTCTACAGCCGGCTGGGCTTCGACTGGCGGGCCGCGGCGGCCGCGATGCAGCCCGCTGCGGCGCCCGCTGATGATCCCTCCATTCGGCCGCTCAGCGTGACCGATCTGGAGGATGTGCGGAGCCTGAGCGAGGCGGCCTACGGCTTCCCGCGCGCCGCCGACGCCGCGGGCCTGCTGGCCGGGGGAATCCCGGGCTTCGTGCGCGAGCGTGACGGGCAGGTGGTGGGCTACCGGATCGCCTCGCTGTTCGGCCACGCTGCCGCCGAAACGGAAGACGACCTCCTGGCCCTGATCGCCCACAGCGCCCGGCACGTGCCCGCGCCCCTGGCGGTGTTCCTCTGCCCGCTGCATCGCCCCACACTCTTCCGCCGCGCCCTGGAGGCGGGCCATCGCACCCTCAAGCAGCTCTCCTACATGTCCTACGGGGAGTACAGCGAGCCGCCGGGGGTGTATCTGCCCTCGATCCAGTGCTGAGCGCCCCGATCAGCGTGCCGGGGCGAAATCGCTGTTCACCTTGGGCAGTTGCTCCGCCAGCGACACGGGGATCTGGAGGTTGTTGGCCACAACACTGGTGGGGTTGGTGGCCAGCCAGTCGTTGAGGTTGATGCTCTCGTAGTTGCCAGCGTTGAACACCACCAGCACATCGGTGGGGCTGGCCGAGGTGTTGCGCAGGGCGTGGCCGTAGCCCATCGGCACATAGCCCACATCCCCCTTCCTGAGGCTGCTCACACTCGATTGGCCCTCCGAGGCAAACACGCTGAGGTCGTAGGATCCGCTCAGCACGTATTGCCATTCATCGGCATTGGGGTGCCAGTGCAGGGAGCGCATGGCGCCCGGCTCCAGGTGCAGGATCGCGCCCGTCATGTTGAAGCTGGCCGGGAATTCCCTGGCGCTCGCCAGCTGCAACGAGGATCCATCCACGCTGTCTTTCCTGGGCTGGGCCTTGAGATCGAAGACATGGCTCTGCTTCAGGGTGCCGATCCCCTGGCCCCGCGGCCGGGTGTCCGCCAAGGCGCCCGGTGCCGGTGGGCGGCGAGAGATGTAGACCTGATCCTTGGGCAGTTGCTGCACCTGTTTGGGGGTGATGCCCAGGTTCTGGCTCACCCAGGCCACCGGGGTATGGGCGATCCAATCGGTGATCGAGAAGGTGGAGCCCTCCTGGAAGGAGCCATCGTTGAACACCAGCAGAAACTTGGCGGTGCCCGGGCCGATGCCCTCGATGCTGTGGCCCCAGCCCCTGGGGAAATACCACAGGCCACCCGCATCCACATCCGCGATCTGCACCTTCCCTTCCGGGTTGGTGAGCGTGATCCGTGTGCGCCCCTCGATCACATAGGCCCATTCCGCCGCAAAGGCGTGCCAGTGCATCTCGCGCAGGGCACCGGGTTCGAGCGTCATGTAGACGCCCGCCAACCCCTTGCTCACGGGGAAGTTGTAGGTGCCCACCTGCTTGGTGGTGCCCCCGTCGTAGAGGGTGAGGGGCTTGCCGCTGAAGGGAAAGCTGAAGGCCGGCAGTCCGGCCGAGCTGGCCTGCAGGGCACGTGCAGGAAGCAGCAGGGCCAGGTAGAGGGCTGCGCAGAGCGCAAGGGCGAAACCCACACGCTGGATGGCACGCTGCGTGGCTCAGGGCGCAGACAGGAACAACCTATTGAGCATGGCTCGCCTTGTCATCGGCGAACAGTCAGCCGGGGACGGTCAATCGGCGAAAAATCAATCGGGGCGACAGGATTCGAACCTGCGACCTAGTGCTCCCAAAGCACCCGCGCTACCAAGCTGCGCCACGCCCCGTCGGCAGGAGCTTAGCGGTGCCCCTGCTTAGGCTGGCGGAGCTGGGGTGTCGGGCATGGAGCCGAAGCGCTGGTTCGTGAAGCTCGAGGAGGGCGTGGTGGATCGGGCCCGCTTCGATGCGGTGGTGCCGGCCCATCTGGCCTGGGTGGCGCAGCTCGAGGCGGCCGGGCACCGTCCCAGTAGTGGCTACTGGCGCGATCGCCAGGGGCTGCCCGGTGCCGGGGGGATGCTGCTGTTCCAGGCCCGCGACAGCGAGGAGGCGGAGCGGCTGGTGCGCTCCGATCCGCTGGTGCGCGAGGGCTGCGTGCGCTGGGTGGTGCACGAGTGGCGCCTCGTGGCCGGGGAACTCAGGAATGGAACAGCAGCACCAGCCCCGAGCTCAGCTGGTGGAACTCCCGTTCCTCCCGGCTCAGATCCAGCCCCACCTGCAGTCCTTCCCTGAGCGCGTCGTCGAACGGGGGCGGTGTGGGTGCCGCGCCGGCGTACCAGAGGGCCGCGATCCCCACCGGCGTGGCGTGCCAGTGAAAACAGGAGGTGGTGCCGATGGGCGGTTCCTGGAGGGCGTCTTCGAGCAGCTCGCGGATGGCCATCGTGACCCGTAGCGGGATCTCCCAGTGGTGGATCCAGCTTCGACATCCTCCCCAGGGGGGGCAAGCCGCTGAGAGTTTTCGTGATGAAGGCCGCCTACCCTGCGCGCCATGACATCCCTGCCCGGCTCCATCGCCCTGGTGCACGAGTGGTTCACCCCCCGCTCGGTGGGCGGCTCGGAAGCGGTGGTGCAGCAGCTCGATGCCCTGCTCCATCCCCAGCTCTTCTCCCTGGTCGATGGGGAGAGCAGGCGTGCCGGCAGCTGGCTGCAGGGTCGCTCGATCCGCACCAGCTTCATCCAGCACCTCCCCTGGGGCGTGAGCCATGTGCAGCAGTACCTGCCGCTGCTCCCCCTGGCGATCGAGCAGCTTGATCTGGCCGGCTTCCCGCTGGTGCTCAGCAGCAATCACCTCGTGGCCAAGGGGGTGATCACCGGCCCCGACCAGCTGCACGTGAGCTACGTGCACACCCCCGTGCGCTACGCCTGGGATCAGATGCACCCCTACCTGGCCCGCTCCGCACTGGCCCGCAGCCCCCTCGGGCCGCTGATCCGCCGGCAGCTGCACCGCCTGCGCCAGTGGGACGTGATCAGCAGCGCCCGGGTGGATCACCTGATCGCCAATTCCCGCTTCACCGCCCGCCGCATCCAGCGCTGCTGGCGGCGCCGCGCCTCGGTGATCCATCCGCCGGTGGAGGTGGATCGCTTCCGCGCCGATGACCCCCGCGACGACGTGTATCTGAGCGTCTGCCGGCTGGTGCCCTACAAGCGGGTGGATCTGGTGGTGCAGGCCTTCAACCGCACCGGCCTGCCGCTGGTGGTGATCGGCGATGGCCCCGAACGCAGGCGGCTGGAGGCGATGGCCGGGCCCACGGTGCGCTTCCTCGGCCACTGCCCGGGCCCGGTGGTGGACGGCTGGCTGCAGCGCTGCCGCGCCTATGTGTACGCCGGGCTCGAGGATTTCGGCATCGCTCCAGTGGAGGCCATGGCGGCCGGGGCCCCGGTGATCGCCCTGGGCCAGGGCGGCCTGCTCGACAGCGTGCGCTGCATCCGCAGCGGCGCCCCCCTGCCCACCGGCCTCCTCTTCCCGGAGCAGAGTGTCTCCAGCCTGGTGGCGGCCCTAGAGCACTTCCAGGAGCAGCAGCTCTGGCGGCGGTTCCCGCCCGATCTGCAGCGCCAGTGGGCCCTGCGGTTCTCGCCGGCCGCCTTCCGCGGGCGCATGCAGGCCAGGCTCGAGCACCTCTGGAGTGCCCACCTGCAGCGGCTGGATCGCGCCAGGGGGCCTGTGCCTCTGGAGGAGCTGCCACCGCTGACCGGGGGGGGCAGAGGGTGATTTTTAGATTGCGCGCCAATGCCGTGCGGCCCCGTGGCCGACTCTCCCCACGACCCTTGCCCTCGCCACGCTCCGGCCGAAATCTTCCGCCGCTTCCCTCTCCCTGGTGAAGTCCCCCACGGCCCACCAGCTGATCCGGCTGCAGTCGAAGCGCTCGCGGGTGCTCAAGCGCAGCGGCGACATCTTCTTTTCCCTGCTGGTGCTCGGCCTGGGCTCGCCGGTGTTCCTGCTGCTGGCGCTGCTGGTGAAGCTCACCTCCCGCGGGCCGGTGTTCTACGTGCAGCAGCGGGTGGGGCGGGGCTACAGGAGCTTCGGCTGCATCAAATTCCGCACCATGCGCCGGGATGCGGACCGGCTGCTCTCCACTTTGCTGGCCGAATCTCCAGACCTGGAGGAGGAATTCCGCAACGATTTCAAGCTGCGCAAGGACCCCCGCATCACTCGCCTGGGCAAGTTCCTGCGGCGCTCCAGCCTCGATGAACTGCCCCAGTTCCTGAACGTGCTGCGCGGCGAGATGAGCGTGGTCGGGCCTCGCCCGATCGTGCAGAAGGAGCTGGAGCGCTACGGCGACCGCATGGATGAGGTGCTGGCGGTGCGCCCCGGGCTCACGGGCCTGTGGCAGGTGTCCGGCCGCAACAACCTCACCTATGCCAAGCGGGTGAAGCTGGATGTTTCCTATGCCCGCCACCGCAGCTTCTGGATGGATCTGCGCATAATCCTGCGCACCTTCAGTGTGATCCTCGATCCCACAGACCGGGGCGCCTACTAAGGCTCAGGGGCGCCTACTGAGCGCCCAGCCCCGCTCGCAGGGCTGCTCCACTGAGATCGAGCACCAGCGCCGCCAGCAGCCACAGCAGGGTGAGCCGGCGGCTGAGCTGCAGGATCCGCTCCACCCCCGGCCCATCGGGGCAGCGCCCCTCCTCGTGCAGCCGGGGTTTGCCCCGCGCCACCCCGCCGTAGTGGTTGAGGCCGCCGAGCCGCAGGCCGCTCGCCAGGGCATAGGCCGCCTGGGACACCCCCGCATTCGGGGACGGATCCGGTGCCCCCTCGCGCAGGGCTCGCCGGAACCGGGGCAGGGTCTGCAGCGCGGAGCCCGCCAACAGGGGCAGGCTGAGGGCCACCAGGCGGCAGGGCAGCCAGGTGAGCAGATCATCGAGGCGGGCGCCGGCGGTGCCGAGCCAGAGCAGCCGCCCCCGCCGGTAGCCGAGCATCGAATCGAGGGTGCTCGCCGCCTTGAAGCCCCAGGCCAGGCTGAGGGGCCCCACCAGCCCCGCGGCCGCGGCGAGGTCCCAGAGAAGGGCACCGAGCAGCATCCAGAACAGCGGCGCGAACAGCCCGTCCACGCCGTTCTCGCTCGCGGTTTCGGCCGCGGCCCGCAGCAGGCCCGGCCGCTCGAGCCGCGCCACATCGCGGCCCACGATCCAGGCGAGCCGCTGCCGGGCCGGATCGAGGCTCCCGGCCCCGCCGGCCTCCCTCTGCTCCGGCAGGGCGGCGAGCACCGCCTGCACCGCCTGCTCCAGGCTGCGGCCCGCCAGGGCGCTGGCCAGGGCGATCACCAGCAGGGGAAGCGCCAGCCGGTGCGAGAGGGCCAGGCGCTCCAGCAGCCAGCCGGCGCCGCCGCTGCCCCCCACCACCAGCAGCGTGAGCAGCCCGCCGGCCAGCCGCAGCCGGCCCGGGCGATCTCCCGCCCAGCTCTCCGCCAGGTGCTGCAGCTGCCGGATCGCCCAGCCCATCGCCTCCACCGGGTGGAGGCACCAGCGCGGATCGCCCACCAGCCGGTCGAGCACCACCGCCGCCACCACCAGCAGCCAGGCCCCCATCCCTCAGCCGGCGGCGGATCGGGGGCGGCCGGCCAGCAGGGCCATGCCCGCGAAGGCCAGCACCTGCAGCGGCACCGCCACGCCCAGCCCCAGCACCTGGCTGAGCAGGCCCATGCCCAGGCTGCCCGCCAGTCCCCCCACCGCGCCGCTGCGCTGCAGCACCTGCCATCCCAGGGTTGTGTCGCCCAGGGGAGCCACCTGTTCCACCAGGGCACCATCGGCCGCGGCGGCCAGGGCGCCGAGGGGCAGGAACAGCAGCACCGCCCCCCAGCCCGGGGTGATCTGGGTGAGCAGCAGCAACACCCCCATCAGCCCGTAGCGGAGCCAGGTTTTCAAGAGGGGAAGGCGCCCCTGCAGGCTGCGGCCCACGCCGTAGGCCGCCAGCACCATGGCGAAATCAAAGCAGTTGCCGGCTCCCACGGCCCGCACCCAGAGGGGCAGCAGGGCGAACAGCCCGCCGAACAGCAGTCCCTGCAGCACGCAGCGCCGTTCCAGGGGGGGCGGAGCCTCCGGCGGGGCCGGCTGCGTCGAGTCATCCTGCTGGCCCGGCAGGGCGGCGCTGCCGAGGGGCAGCAGCAGCAGCAGCGCGGGTGGGAACTGCCGCACGGCGGGGAAGAGCAGGGCCGTGAGCAGGTTGCCGGCCAGGGCGCCGAGATCGCTGCCCAGCCGCAGCCCCTCGATCGAGAGGCCGCCACGGTGCAGCAGGCGGCGCTGCAGGGGCAGCTGGCTGAGTTCCGCGCCGATGCCGAACAGCAGCACCGCCAGCAGGGAGGGGATCAGCAGCCACCCCTTGGCCACGCCCCCGGAGAGCTGAGCCACACTCACCCCGAGCAGCAGCAGCACGCTCGCCAGCTGCAGGCCGTAGCCGGCCGCCCGGCGTCGCAACGGCAGCAGCATCGGCACGGTCGCCAGGGCGGGCAGGAGGCTGTTGACCAGCGGCGATGGGCTGAGGCCGCTCACCATCCAGGCCGTGGAGGCCAGGGTGAGGCTGCTGCCGGCCTGGGCACTGCCCCAGAGCAGGGTGGGTGGAAGCGGACGCATCGGCAGAGCATGAAAAAGGCCCGTGCCGCTGCGGCACGGACCCAGGATGGCGGCGCGCCGCGATGCTGGCGATCAGGCGGCCTTGAGCCAGGAGAACATCGAGCGCAGGCCCTTGCCCACCTGCTCGATCGGGTGCTGGGCGTCGCGCTCACGGATCTTCTTCATCTCGGGCTTGCCGGCTTCGCACTCGGCCACGAAGTTCTTGGCGAAGGTGCCGTCCTGGATATCGGCGAGGATGCGCTTCATCTCGGCCTTGGTGTCGGCCGTGATCAGGCGGGGGCCGCTCACGTAGTCGCCGTATTCGGCGGTGTTGGAGATCGAATCGCGCATGGCGGTGAGGCCGCCCTTCACCATCAGATCCACGATCAGCTTCACCTCGTGCAGGCACTCGAAGTAGGCCAGCTCGGGCTGATAACCGGCTTCCACAAGGGTTTCAAAACCGGCCTTCACCAGCTCGGAGAGACCGCCGCAGAGAACGGCCTGCTCACCGAACAGGTCGGTTTCGGTTTCTTCCTTGAAGTTGGTTTCGAGGATGCCGGCGCGGGTGCCGCCGATGCCCTTGGCGTAGGCCAT
>JBMLOS010000026.1:0-3613 GCA_049242845.1 Prochlorococcaceae cyanobacterium | reverse complement strand
GGGTTCCACCAGCGGTCGATGTGGAACACATGGCTGGCCCGGGTGAGGTTGAGGCCCACCCCGCCGGCCTTGAGCGACAGCAGGAACAGCTGCGGGCCGCGCGGGTCTTCCTGGAAGCGGTCCACCATCGCCTGGCGGTCGGTCTTGCTGGTGTTGCCGTAGAGGAAGGGCACCTCCTGGCGCCATTTGTGCTCCAGGTGGGCCTGCAGCAGCAGCCCCCATTCGGCGAACTGGGTGAACAGCAGGGCCCGATCGCCCGCTTCGATCACCTCCTCGAGGATCTCCTCGAGCCGCTGCACCTTGGCGCTGCGGGCGGCGAAATCGCGGAAGAAGCCGGGATCGGATGGGTTGGCCTCCTCCTTGAGGGCCAGGGCCGGGTGGTTGCAGATCTGCTTCAGCCGGGTGAGCAGCGCCAGCACCTGGCCATGCTTCTGCCCCAGCGGCGCCCGGGCGATCGCATCGAGGCTCTCCTCCACGGTGCGGTTGTAGAGCTTCTTCTGCTCCGGGGCCAGGCCCACCCATTCGCTCAGCTCCACCTTCTCCGGCAGGTCGGAGATGATCGATTTATCGGTCTTGAGGCGCCGGAGGATGAACGGGCCCACCCGGGCGCGCAGGTCCCGCAGGGAGGCCATGTCGCCGTAGCGCTCGATCGGCAGCCGGTAGCGCTGGCGGAAGAAGCCCTCCTCGCCCAGCACCATGGGGTTGAGGAAATCCATCAGCGCCCAGAGCTCGCTCACCCGGTTCTCCACCGGCGTGCCGGTGAGGGCGATGCGGAAGCGGCCCTGCTTGCCGGGCCGTCCGAGGTCGCGGGCGGCCTGGCTCTGCTTGGCGGCGGGGTTCTTGATGGCCTGCGCCTCGTCGATCACCACGCCCTGCCAGTCCACCGTTTCGAGCAGTTCGCTGTCCCGCTGCAGCAGGCCGTAGCTGGTAAGCACCAGATCCACGCCGCTGAGGGCCTTCTTCAGGGCCGCCTCGGTGGAGGGGCGGCGGGGGCCGTAGTGCTCGCGCACCTCCAGCTCGGGGGTGAAGGCCGCCGCTTCCCGGCGCCAGTTGGTGAGCACCGAGGTGGGGGCCACGAGCAGCACCGGGCGCTTCAGTTCCTGCTCCGCCTTGAGGTGCTGCAGGAAGGCCAGCAGCTGGATCGTCTTGCCCAGGCCCATGTCGTCCGCCAGGCAGGCCCCCTGGTCGAAGCGATGCAGGAAGGCCAGCCAGCCCAGGCCCCGCTCCTGGTAAGGGCGCAGCTGGCCCGCGAAGCCCTCCGGTGCCGGCAGCGGGTCGGGCGCCTTCTGCTGGTGGTACTGCTCCAGCACCGCCTGCAGCCGCGGCCCCGCCAGCAGGCGGTGCACCGGCAGCCGGTGGAAGGTGTCGCCGTCGGTGGCGGTGAGCCGCAGGGCGTCGTCGAGGCTGAGGGAGGGATCGGCGGCGCAGAAGCGCTCCGCGTTGCGCAGGTCGCTGGGCCGCAGCTCGATCCAGGCGCCCTTGTGCTCCACCAGGGGGCTGCGCTTGGCGGAGAGGCGCTCCAGATCCCGCAGGCTGAGCGTCACCCCGCCGATCATCAGCTCCCATTTCCAGTCGAGGCTCTCGCCGAGCGTGAAGCCGCGGGAGCGCTGGGGCAGTTCCGCCTCGATCGAGAGGCCCAGGCGGCTTGCCAGGCCGCCGCTGAGGCTGGCGGGCAGCACCACCCCCACGCCCACGTCCCGCAGGCGGCCGGCGGCGGTGCGCACCAGCACGAACGCTTCCGCCGGGGTGAGCTGCATCGCCTCGGGGGTGGCCTCCTCCAGGCCCCGCTCCAGCGGCTCGAACACCTGCAGGGCGCGTCCCATGCCCTCCAGCAGCAGTTTCCCGGGCTGGGGCACGGTGATCTCGCCGAGCTGCAGGGGGCGGTCGCCGGCGGCCCACACCACCGCGGCCGGCACCTTCAGGCTCGGATCCACCTCCGCCTGCAGCGAGAAGCGCACCTCCCAGAGCTCCTCCCCCTCGGGCGGTGTGAACAGCTCCAGGCAGGCCCGCGCCGGCTGCACCTGGCCCGCCACGGCCTCCCGCCAGTGGTGGGTGGCCACCTCCAGCCGCTCGATCGCCTCGGCGTCGAGGGTCATGGTGCCCGGCCCCGGTCCGAGGGCCTTCTGCCAGGCCTGCAGCAGCGGATCCAGCCCCTCGCATCCGGGGGTGAAGCCTGCCCGCAGCTGGGCATCGAGCAGCGCCTCCAGCAGGCTCGCCACCCGCAGGCGGCCGCTGCCGGGCCGGCGGCAGGCCAGGGCCGTGTCCGCCATGGCGCAGGTGGCCACCTGGGGCAGGCGGCTGGCCAGGTCCTCCAGGCGGCGGCGGTCGTCCTCGCGGTTGAGCAGGGGCAGCCAGCGGGCCTTGCCCTCCTCCACCTGGGGCAGCCAGCGGCCCCGGGCGATCAGGCTGAGGGCCCAGCGCTGCAGGTGGCTCCACCAGCGCAGTTCATCGGCCAGGTCGGGGTGCTCCCCCGAGAGGGGCAGGGCGCTGAGCCACTCGGCGGCGGCGGAGGCCTCCAGGGCCAGGCCCTCCACCTGCCAGGGCCACCACTCCACCTCCTTGGGCAGCGGTTCGCCCGCCTGCAGCGGCAGACCCCTCCAGCCGCTCTCCTCGCCCTTGCGGCGCCCGCGGGATGCCTGGCGGCGGCTGGGCAGGGTGAGGGTGGCGCTGGCGGGCCGCACCGCCTCGGACCAGAGGTCGTTGTCCTGCAGCCAGGTGGCGAGATCGTCCCAGTTCAGCGTGAGGGGATGCTCCGACGCCTCCCCCTCGGGCTGCACCGGTCGGGCCACCCGCCAGGTGTCCGCCCAGAGCAGCAGCCGTCCCCGCGCCGGTCCGGCTGCCGGGGCAGGGGATCCCTCCAGGGGGAACAGCCAGGTGGCGTGCAGCAGGCTCATATGAAGGAGAGACAGCCTTGCCGCAGGTCAGGGCCTCAGTGCGGGCAGCCGCCGCTGGGCTCCACGCAGCATCAGGGCACCACCCACTAGGGGCAGCCAGAGCGGCAGCCACCCGCGGATGAGCTCCATCATCAGGGATGACAGAACACCGGCTCCGTGATCGGCGCCGGCCGCGGCGATCCCCTGGGCCAGGGCGGGATCCAGAGGCAGGGAGGCCCCGAGGCTGCGGATGCCGCACACCGCCCCCACCAGGCCCGCCTGGAGGTGGGAGTCGTCGGGGTCGACCCGCTGCAGGTGGAAGGCCAGCAGCCCGTAGAAGAAGCCGCATCCGCCGGAGCGGAGGCTGGCCTCGAGCCCCAGCGGCAGGGCGAGGCCGGCCGCGCCGCCGCCCGCCAGCAGCGCCCAGCCGAGCGATTGCAGCCGCAGATGGGAGCGGCTGCCGGGGGTGGCCGGGAACAACGGCAAGAAAGCGGCGACCTGCGCTGGGCGATCATGCCTTCTTCAGCGTTCCTTCGCACACGGGTCCATGGCCGCCGCCTCGAACCGTTCCACATCCGGTGGCGCAGGGCCCCGCAGCGGTGCCGAGATCCGCGCCGCCTTTCTCTCCTTCTACGAGGAGCGCGGACACCGGCCCATGCCCAGCGCCTCCCTGGTGCCGGACGACCCCACGGTGCTGCTCACGATCGCCGGCATGCTGCCCTTCAAGCCGGTGTTCCTCG
>JBMLOS010000025.1:0-5953 GCA_049242845.1 Prochlorococcaceae cyanobacterium | reverse complement strand
CACGACGTGATCGCCTTCCTCACCAACGTGAACGAGCACGTGGGCGATGCGGGGCGCCACATCCACGTGGGGATGACCAGCTCCGATGTGCTCGATACCGGCCTGGCCCTGCAGCTCAAGGCGTCCGTGAAGCTGCTGCGCAGGGAGCTCGATCGCCTCGCCGAGGCACTGCGGGAGCTGGCACGAGCCCACAAGGACACCGTGATGATCGGGCGCTCCCATGCGATCCACGGCGAGCCGATCACCTTCGGCTTCAAGGTGGCGGGCTGGCTGGCGGAGGTGGTGCGCAACCAGGAGCGGCTCGAGCGGCTCGAAACCGTGGTGAGCGTGGGCCAGATCAGTGGCGCCATGGGCACCTACGCCAACACCGATCCCCAGGTGGAGGCGGTCACCTGTGAACTGCTGGGGCTGGTGCCCGACACCGCCAGCACCCAGGTGATCGCCCGCGACCGCCACGCCGAATACGTGCAGACCCTTGCCCTGGTGGGCGCCGCCCTGGAGCGCTTCGCCACCGAAATCCGCAACCTGCAGCGCACCGATGTGCTGGAGGTGGAGGAGAACTTCGCCAAGGGGCAGAAAGGCAGCTCCGCCATGCCGCACAAGCGCAATCCGATCCGCAGTGAGCGCATCTCCGGCCTGGCGCGGGTGCTGCGCAGCTACACCGTGGCGGCCCTGGAGAACTGCGCCCTCTGGCACGAGCGGGACATCAGCCACAGCTCGGTGGAGCGGATGATGCTGCCCGATTGCTCCGTCACCCTGCACTTCATGCTGCACGAGATGGTGGAGGTGGTGCAGGGCCTGGGGGTGTACCCCGCCAACATGAGCCGCAACCTCAACCTCTACGGCGGCGTGGTGTTCAGCCAGCGGGTGCTGCTCGCCCTGGTGGCCAGCGGCCTCAGCCGGGAGGACGCCTACCGCATCGTGCAGCGCCACGCCCATGCCGCCTGGAACACCGAAGGCGGCGATTTCCACGCCAACCTCGCGGCCGATCCGGAGGTGACCAGCCGGCTCAGTACCAGCGATTTGCAGGAGTGCTTCTCCACGGAGCTGCACCGCGCCAACCTCGAGGTGATCTGGCAGCGGCTGGGGATCTGATCCAGGCGGGGATCCGGATCGGGCTGCCGATCGGGAGCTATCCCTTCCAGAGGGGAAGCTTCTCCTCCTCCTGAAGGGCCAGGGTGGGGTTGGCCTCATCCTTCGCCGAGAGCTGGATCTCAGCTCCCTCCGGCAACGCGGGCCAGTGGATCGCAAGGGCGGGATCGTTCCAGACGATCCCCTGCTCCGAGGCGGGGTGGTAGTAGTCCGAGCAGAGGTAGCAGAAGTCCGCCACCTCGCTCAGCACCACGAAACCGTGGGCAAAGCCAGGCGGCACCCAGAGTTGGTGGTGATTCACATCGTTGAGTTCGGCGCCCACCCACTGGCCGAACCAGGGCGAGCCCCGCCGCACATCCACCGCCACATCGAACACCGCTCCGCGGGAGCAGCGCACCAGCTTGCCCTGGGGCTGCACCAGCTGGTAGTGGAGGCCGCGGAGCACGCCGCAGCGGCTGCGGCTCTGGTTGTGCTGCACCAGCGGGGGAATGCCGGCCTCCTCCAGCACGTTCTGCCGCGCGGTTTCCACGAAGAAGCCACGCTCATCACCGAACACCTGCGGCTGCAGCAGCAGCACCTCGGGAATCGCCTGGGGAAGGATCTGCATCGGAGAGGGTGCATTCGGAGGCGGAGGGGATCTGGGGAGATCAGCGGCTTTGCAGCGAGGTGCCGTACTGGGCCTCGAGGTAGCCCGCATAGGCCGGCGAGAGCAGCGGCTCCCACCAGGCGCGGTGGGCCAGGTACCAGGCCACGGTGCGGCGCAGCCCTTCGACCACGCTCACCTGCGGCTCCCAGCCGAGTTCACGGCGGATGCGGCTTGCATCGATCGCATAGCGGCGGTCGTGGCCGGGGCGGTCCTCCACGAAGCGGATCAGCTGCCTCGAGGGCCGCTGGGGCAGCTCCGGCGCCAGCTCGTCCATCAGATCGCAGAGCAGGTGCACCAGATCCAGGTTCGCCACCTCGTTGTTGCCGCCGATGCAGTAGGTGCCGCCCGGCTCGCCTGCCAGCAGCACCCGCTCCAGGGCACGGCAGTGATCCTCCACATAGAGCCAGTCGCGCACGTTCTGGCCATCGCCGTACACCGGAATCGGACGCCCCAGCAGGATGTTGATCAGCGTGAGCGGGATCAGCTTCTCAGGGAAGTGATAGGGCCCGTAGTTGTTGGAGCAGTTGCTCACCAGCACCGGCACGCCATAGGTGTGCTGCCAGGCCCGTGCCAGATGGTCGCTGGCCGCCTTGCTGGCCGCGTAGGGGGAGCGGGGGTCGTAGGGGGTGGTTTCGCAGAAGGGCGGATCGGTGGGTCCGAGGCTGCCGAATACTTCATCGGTGCTCACGTGCAGGAAGCGCCAGTGCTCCGGCCGCCCCTGGGCCTCCCAGCGGGCCCGGAAGGCCTCCAGCAGCACGAAGGTGCCCTGCACATTGGTGGCCAGAAAAGCCTCGGGGCCACGGATCGAGCGGTCCACGTGGGATTCCGCCGCCAGGTGGGCCACGTGGGTGATCGCATGCTCGGCCAGCAGCTGCTCCACCAGCACCCGATCGCCGATCTCCCCCTCCACGAACGCGATCCGGCCGGCCGCGATCAGCGACTCGATCGTGACGCGGTTGCCGGCATAAGTGAGCGCATCGAGCACCACCACCCGGTCGCCTGGATGGGCGGCGACCCAGTGGTGCACCAGGTTGCCGGCGATGAAGCCGGCGCCGCCGGTGATCAGCAGATGGCGGGGCATGGGAGGGGTGAGCGGCGGAGCGGGGAAGACGGCCAGGCGAAGGTGGGGCCTCAGCGCCAGGCCTCCAGGCAGGCGCGCAGATCCTGGCGCCAGTCGGGCAGGGGCAGCCCGAAGGTGGCCTGGAAGCGGGAGCCATCCAGGCGGGAATTGGCAGGCCGTGCCGCCGGGGTGGGGTAGGCGCTGCTGGGGATGGCGGTGAGGGCCGGCACCTCCTGCAGCAGCCCCAGGGCACGGGCCTCCGCGAAGATCGCGGCGGCGAACTCGTGCCAGCTCACGGCCGGCTGGCCGGCGTAGTGGTAGGTGCCCCAGGCCAACTCCCCGGCCAGGGCAGCCGGCGCCAGCTCCAGCAGGGTGCGGGCGATGGCGTCGGCAGAAGTGGGCCCGCCGATCTGGTCGGCCACCACCGAGAGGGCGGGGCGCTCCGCCGCCAGCCGCAGCATCGTGCGCACGAAATTGCTGCCCTGGCGGCCGAACACCCAGCTCACCCGCAGCAGCAGATGGGGCCCTCCCGCCGCCCGCAGGGCCTCCTCACCGGCCAGCTTCGTGGCGCCGTAGACGCCCAGAGAGCCCGTGGGATCTTCCTCCCGCCAGGGCCGCTCGCCGCTGCCGTCGAACACATAATCCGTGGAGAGGTGCAGCAGCGGCAGGCCGCGCCGCGCGCAGGCGCGGGCCAGCACTCCCACGGCGGCGCCATTCACCGCCAGGGCCAGCTCCGGCTCGCTCTCGGCCCGATCCACCGCCGTGTAGGCGGCCGCATTCACCACCACCCCAGGGGCCACCTGATCCAGCAGCTCCTCCAGCTGGCTCTCCAGCCGATCCGCCGGAGCCGCCAGATCCAGCTCCGGCCGGGCGGCCACCATCACCTTCAACTCCGGCCGCTGGCTCGCCGCCAGCTCCTGCAGGGCCTGGGCCACCTGCCCCGATCGCCCGATCAGCAGCAACGTGTTCTCCTTCATCAGCAGCGCTCCGCCAGCAGGCCCTCGAGGTAGGCGCCGTAGCCGCTCTTGTGCAGCGGGGCTGCCAGCAGGGCCAGCTGGTCGTCGCTGATCCAGCCCTGGCGCCAGGCCACCTCCTCGGGGCAGCCGATCTTGAGGCCCTGGCGCTTCTCCAGGGTGCGGATGTAGCTGCCGGCCTCATGCAGCGAATCACAGGTGCCCGTATCGAGCCAGGCCATGCCGCGGCCCAGCAGCTCCACCCGCAGCAGACCCGCCTCCAGGTAGAGGCGGTTGAGATCGGTGATCTCCAGTTCACCCCTGGGCGAGGGACGCACCTGGCGGGCCAGTTCCACCACCCGCTCGTCGTAGAAATAGAGGCCGGTCACGGCGTAGTTGGAGGCGGGCACCTCAGGCTTCTCCACCAGGGAGGTGACCCGTTGCTGGCTGTCGAAGCCCACCACGCCGTAGCGCTGCGGATCCGCCACCCGGTAGGCGAACACCGTGGCCCCCTCCTCCTGGAGGGCCGCACCCTGCAGACCCGCGGAGAGGTCGTGCCCATAGAAGAGGTTGTCCCCCAGGACCAGGGCGGCCGGGGAGCCCGCCAAAAAGGCCTCCCCGATCAGAAACGCCTGCGCCAGCCCCTCAGGCCTGGGCTGCTCGGTGTAGGAAAGGGCCAACCCCCAGCTGCTGCCATCGCCGAGCAGGTCCTGGAAGCGGGGCAGATCGTGGGGGGTGGAGATGATCAGGATCTCCCGGATCCCCGCCAGCATCAGGGTGCTGAGCGGGTAGTAGATCATCGGCTTGTCGTACACCGGCAGCAGCTGCTTGCTCACCGCCTGGGTGATCGGATGCAGCCGGGTGCCGCTGCCGCCCGCGAGGATGATTCCGCGGCGGCGGGGAGTGTGGTGCTGAACTGTCACCCGCTCAGGCTTGCTGGGGGTGACTGTCCCACAGAAACGGCCGGATCGACAGCCGGGGGGACCACCGGGAGCAGATCCTCCACCTCGCACACCGGGAAGCGGTTGATCGCCTGCAGGGCGCGGCGGGCGTTGCGGCGCAGCTGGTCGCTCACGGCCTCGGCGTAGGGGAGCTGGGCCAGCAGATCCACCGTGCGCCGCAGGATCCGCACCACATCGCCCTCATCGAGGGAGGTGCTGGCGATCACATCACTCCAGCTGCAGCCCCGGGCCCAGGCCTCCACCAGCCCGGTGAGCTCGGGCTCCCACCACACCGGCACCACCACGGCGGCCCGTTCCTGCTGGCGCTGGAGCTCGCGCCGCAGGCCGCGCAGATCATGCAGGGCCTCTTCCACCGCCGGCGGCGGCGGGAAGGCACACCACAGGTCGGGGCGGTTCACCTCCGTGGAGATCGCCTCCAGCACCGCGGCCAGCTCCGCCGGCTCCAGCCCGTCGAGGTGGCCGCTCATCAGAGCGAGCCCGAGCCAGAGCTCGTTGTCGCCCCGCAGCGCCGCCACCGTGCGGCCCACCTCCGTGGGCTCCAGCCCCTCGGGCCCATCCAGGGCCCCGAAGAAGCGCAGGATGTCGATCAGGGAGAGGAAGGTGTCCCAGTGGCGGTTGGCGCGGTGATGCAGCAGCCGCTGGCGCTCCTCGATCTCGCCGGCCAGCTCCTCCATGCGGCGATGGTGCTTCTTGAGCCGCTTGCGGTCGCCCCAGCGATGGGCCGGATGGGCCTCCAGCTCCTGCTCGAGCTCCTGCACCAGCCGCGCCTGCTCCTGCACCTCACCAGCCAGGTCGTACTGGGGGGTGGCCATGTCGTAGCGGCGGGCCATCGAGGCCACCGCCAGGGCCAGGCCGCCGCTGTCCTGATCCCCGTGCCGCAGTTCGCCGGGATGGTGCACTTCCGGCGGCTGCAGCTGCTGCACCTGCAGACAGCTGAGCTCGGCGTGCAGGCTCACCACCGCGCTGCAGGGCAGCAGCAGCCACTGGTTCTCGTCCGTGAGGCAGAGCAGCAGGGGGAACTGGCCGGAGCCCGGCACCTTGCGCACGATCACCGCCGGCGCCACCCGGCCCCGCAGTTGCGGCGCCTTCAGGCTCACCAGGGTGCCCTCGCTGGAGAACTGCAGCGCCAGGGTGAGCTCGTGGGCGAGGGTCTCCTCCGCCTGGTGCTGCAGGATCCGCAGCAGCCGCCGCTCCTCCCGCAGGCGGCCGCGCTGCTTCTCGTAGTCCTCGAAGTCGTCCC
>JBMLOS010000024.1:0-3256 GCA_049242845.1 Prochlorococcaceae cyanobacterium | reverse complement strand
CCGTGCTCACGGCCTCCTGGCCGTTGTAGAGGTGCACGAAGCCGAACATCTTGCCGCGGTAGTACATCTCCGCGCACTTGTCCTCGAAGCGCCGGCCCAGCACCATGTCCTGGTAGAGCATCAGGCCCTCCTCCCGGCTGATGCTGATCGCGCCGGAGGGGTAGAGGGAGGCCAGCCGTTCGGCGTGGCTGCCCGCCGTCGTCGCGGGGATGGCACCTTCCGTGCTGGTGGTCTCTGCGGCCATCTCCTGCGTCATGTCGGCCCGGAAGCTTGAGGCGTGTTGCCGACTGTACGGGGTCCGACATCGTTTGGCCGTTCAGAACGCTTCTCCTGCCTACAGTCAGCCGCCAGGAGTGGAGGCGGGTTGGAACTGCCGATCGATCATTTCCGGCTGCTCGGCGTCAGTCCCACCACCGACGCTCAGACGGTGCTTCGCACCCTGCAGCAGCGCCTCGATCGCGTTCCCGATCAGGGCTTCACCTACGAGTGCCTCGAGGCCAGGGCCCACCTGCTGCGCACCACGGCCGATCTGCTCACCGACGAGCCCCGCCGCCGCCACTACGAGGATCAGCTCCTCGCCCTGGCCGATGAGGAGCTCCATGCCCAGGCCGCCCTGGAGGTGGCCAGCAGCCACGAGGTGGGGGGTCTGCTGCTTCTGCTCGAGGCCGGCCAGCCCCAGGAGGTGTTCGAGCAGGCGGAGCGCTGCCTGCAGCCGCCGCGGGCCCCTTCCCTGGGCAGCGGCCGCGAGGCGGATCTGGCCCTGCTGGCGGGTCTGGCCAGCCAGCAGGGTGCCCAGGAACTGCGGCAGCAGCGCCGCTACGAGGCGGCTTCCCAGATGCTCTCCCGTGGGTTGCAGCTGCTGCAGCGCATGGGCCAGTGCTCCGCCCTGCGGGAGCGGATGGCCCGGGAGCGCGATGAGCTTCTTCCCTACCGGATCCTGGATCTGCTGAGCCGCGATCTCTCCGCCGCTGCCCAGCGGCAGGAGGGACTGGCCCTGCTGGAGCAGCTGGTGCAGCTGCGGGGCGGGCTCGATGCCGAGACCGATCTGCTGCTCCGGCGCGAGGAGTTCGAGGCCTTCCTCGGCCAGATCCGCTCCTTTCTCACCTTGCAGGAGCAGCTCGACCTCTTCAGCCGCTGGGCCGAGGCGGGATCCCTGCGGGCCGAGCGCCTGGCCACCCAGGCGCTTGTGGCCAGCGGCTTCGCCCAGCGCAAGCCCGAGCGGATCGCCGCCGCCCTGGAGCGCCTCTCCCAGCAGGGCGCCGCGGCCCGGCCGGTGGATCAGGCCTGTCTGCTGCTGCTGCTGGGGGATGTGGACCAGGCGGAGACCCTCTTCCGTGAGGGGGCTCCAGAGGCGCTGCGTGGCTGGGCGGCCTCCCAGGGGGAGGATCTGCTCGCCCAGCTCTGTGCCGTCTGCCGCGACTGGCTGGCCCGCGAGGTGCTCAGCGGCTACCGCGACCTCGAGGCCGAGCCCGACCTGGAGGCCTACTTCGCCGACCGGGACGTGCAGACCTACGTAGAGAGCCAGGACCGGCGGCGGCGGCGGGCCCGGGGCGAATCGCCCCGCCCGTCGGTTTCCGCGGCCGCCGAGCCCGCTGCGGAGTTCCTGACCCCCGCGGTCCCGGCGGCGGGTGCTCCGGCCTTCGTGCCTCCCCTGGGAGAGTCGCAGACGCCCGAGTGGGATCTGACCCGCGATCCCCGCCACGCCTTCTCCGCTGACCTGGGCCACCATCCCCTGGATGCCCCGCTGCCGGAGGATCCGGCGGGCGCCTACGCCGGAGCCGAGGGTGCCCCCGCCCGCTCCAGCGCGAGGCGGCACCCGGCTCCCCACGCTCTGGCGGTGCTGCGGCGCGGTCTCGACGGCCTGCCCCTGCCGGTTCTGCTGGCGGTGGGGGCGGCCATGGTCGCCTCCCTTGTGGCCGCCGGCTGGTGGCTCTGGCGCCCCACCGCTCCGGCCCCCCAGCCGGAGGTGGCCGGCAGCCCTGCCCCCCCAGCCCCCGGGGTAACGCCGCCGGCCGCGCCCGCGCCGGCGCCGAAGCCCGCCCCCGTTCCACCGGCGGCGCCTGCCTTCCCCCTGCAGGCCGCCGCACCCGATGAGGCCGAACTGCAGGGCCTCCTGCAGGCCTGGCTGGATGCCAAGGCCGCCGTTCTGGCCGGGGAAACGCCGAAGGTTCCCCTCGAGGCGGTGGCCCGCTCCAGCCGCGCCGCCGAGGTGAGCCGGGAGCGCAGCCGCGATGAGGCGGGCCAGCGACACCAGAAGATCGAGGCCAGCATCCGCTCGGTGCGGGTGGCGGAGCGTACGCCGCAGCGCATCGTGCTCGTGGCCGCCCTCCGCTACTCCGATCAGCTGCTGTCCACCGACGGCACGGCGATCAGCCGCACGGAGCCCTTCGATCTCACCAACACCTACGTGTTTGCCCGCCAGGACGGTGCCTGGCGCCTGGCCAGCTTCCACCGCGGCGGCTGAGGAGACCGCGGCTGAGGAGACCTCGGCTCAGGAGACGGTGGGTTTTTACGATCGCAGGCACCGGATGGCCTCAGCCCCCGGGCCGTGCCGTATGCCACGCCTCCATGTTCGATGAGCTTTCCCAGCGGTTTGAAGACGCCGTCAAGGGCCTGAGGGGACAGGACCGGATCACCGAGACCAACGTGGAGGGGGCGTTGCAGCAGGTGCGGCGTGCCCTGCTCGAGGCGGATGTGAGCCTGCCGGTGGTGCGGGATTTCGTGGAGGAGGTGCGCTCCCGGGCGGTCGGCGCCGAGGTGGTGCGCGGCATCAGCCCGGATCAGAAGTTCATCCAGGTGGTGCACGAGCAGCTCGTGGACACCATGGGCGGCGAGAACGCTCCCCTGGCCGCGGGCGGGAAACCGGGCGAGCCCTCGGTGGTGCTGATGGCGGGCCTGCAGGGCGCCGGCAAGACCACCGCCACCGCCAAGCTCGGTCTGCACCTCAAGGAACAGGGCCGCAAGGCGCTGCTGGTGGGCGCCGATGTCTACCGGCCGGCGGCCATCGAGCAGCTGAAAACGCTGGGCGGCCAGATCGGCGTGGAGGTGTTCAGCCTCGGCACCGATGCCAAGCCGGAGGACATCGCCGCCGCGGGCATCGAGAAGGCCAAGGCCGAAGGCTTCGACACCGTGCTGGTGGACACTGCCGGCCGGCTCCAGATCGATCAGTCGATGATGGAGGAGATGGTGCGGATCCGCGAGGCCTGCCAGCCCGATGAGGTGCTGCTGGTGGTGGATTCGATGATCGGCCAGGAGG
>JBMLOS010000023.1:0-21898 GCA_049242845.1 Prochlorococcaceae cyanobacterium | reverse complement strand
CAGCCCTCGAAGAAGGTGGCGCTCTCCTTCTCGAAGTCCTTGAGTTCGGCCTGCTCCGCCGCCAGCAGCGCCTCGCGGAAGGCGAGGTACTGCTCCTGGTTCATCGGGCAGTTGATGTAGTCGGCGTCGCCCTTGTCGTAGCGGGAGGCACGGAACGCCACCGAGAGATCGATGCTCTCGCCCTCCACGATCGGGCTGGCGGCATCGAAGAAGTGGCAGTCGGCCCGGCCGGTGAAGCCGCGCAGCTGCTCCGCCAGCGGTTCACTGGTGAGGGGCCCGGTGGCCAGCACCGCGATCTCTCCTGGGCCGGGCAGTTCGGTGTGCTCGCGGCGCTCCACCGTGACCAGGGGATGTTGCTCGAGCTCGGCGGTGAGGGCGGCGCTGTAGCGGCCGCGGTCCACCGCCAGGGCGCCCCCGGCAGGCACCGCATGGCGGTCGGCCATGGAGATCACCAGGGAGCCCAGGCGCCGCAGCTCTTCCTGGAGAAGGCCCGCTGCCCGATCGCTGCTGAGCGCCCCGAAGCTGTTGCTGCACACCAGCTCGGCGAAGTCGCCGCTGTGGTGGGCGGGGGAGCGCCGGATCGGGCGCATCTCCACCAGCCGCACCGGCAGGCCGGCACGGGCGATCTGCCAGGCCGCTTCGGTGCCGGCGAGGCCGGCACCGATCACCAGAAGGGTCAAGTTCGGATCAGGCTTGGGCGCGCTTGATCATCAGCTGCAGCTGACCCACAGCGGCGCGACCGATGTGGAACACGGCCCAGGCCGCGGCCAGCACGATCGGAGTGGCAACCAGCAGCAGCCGCAGATCCATGGCTCGAGGGAATGGAAGTGGCGCGATCTTAGGGAGGAGAACGCTCCCCGCCGCCGCCCACGGGCGGGGCTGATCGAAATCGCAGCAATCAGCGGCCGGCATGGGCCTCGGCCAGCCGGCGGTAGCGGCGGGCGTGCTGGCGCTGCTCGGCGATCGCCTCGGGCGTGAGCTGGCGCTTCACCTGGGCGGGGGCGCCCATCACCAGGGCTCCGGGGGGCACATCGCGGGTCACCACCGATCCGGCGGCCACCAGGGCTCCTTCCCCCACCGTCACACCGTTCAGCACGATGGCGCCGATGCCGATCAGGCAGCCGTCCTCCAGCCGAGCCCCATGCACCACAGCCCGGTGGCCGATGGTCACATCGGCGCCGATCGTCACCGGCTGGCCGGGATCGCCGTGCAGCACGGCGCCGTCCTGCACGTTGCTGCCCTCGCCGATCACGATCGGGCAGACATCGCCGCGGGCCACGGCCGTGGGCCAGAGGCTCGCCCCCGCCGCCAGGGTCACATCCCCCACCACCACGGCGGAATCGGCCACCCAGGCGTCCGGGTGGACGGTGGGTGCGGGCCAGGGGAAGGGGGCCATCGATCGGGTGCTCCAGGCCGGCCCCGCCATTCTCGCGGCGGCCCCTCCCCACAGCGGCGGCAGCCCCCTTGGAGGGGAGCCCCGCCGGGTGATACGTTCCCTAGGTGCCCGACAGGGCGGCCAGGGGCTTTGCCCGATGGCGGGTCGCTAGCTCAGCGGTAGAGCACTCGGCTTTTAACCGATTGGTCCTGAGTTCGAATCTCAGGCGACCCATTTTCCAGTTCCCCAGGCAACTCCTCGCAGATCGCTGGAGAGGTCCCTGCCATCTGTGGGTTTCGGGCTCTCCAGGAATCCCGTCGGCGCAAGTGTGCCCAAGGGCTCGGTCGGCTGATCCCCCGGGGACAGTCAGCCGCGGCGGTGCTCTTCGGAGCTGCCCACCGCTGGGTCCCTCGCTGGAGCCCAGACCAAGGGGGGCGGTGCAGAAGCCATTGGGTACCCGCCGCGGTATCGCCGAGGGTTCTGGCTCCTGATCGGGGCTCAGATCCCGTCGTCGTTCTGCCCACCGCGACCGCGCGCCACCCGGGGCTCCTCTTCCCGTTCCTCCGGTGCAGGGGGAGCTGGCTGAGCCTGTTGCACCTCAGCTACCCAGGCGGTGCGGGAAGCCTGGAGCGCTGTGGCACCGGCGGCCATGGGGGTCAGGAGGGTGCCGATGCCGAGGGCAGCGGCGGCAATGGCAGGGAGCAGTTTCATGGTGATCTCCGCAGAGGGGGCTCTGGGGCCCTTTGTTCCTTCAGCGTCGATGGGCGGGAGCGTGTCTGCCGTGAGCCCGCACAAGAAGAGTTGTGATCTTGCTCACAGCCTTGGAGGGCTGGAGCGGCTGGATGAGCTGCGCACCCGCACTGGACCCGGGCCTGTGCAGTGGCCTTAGGCGAGTGAGATGGAGGGCTCCGTTTCATCCATCCAGTGAGGACCTGACGCCGCATCGAGCTGAGCCGCAGGGGCCCTTCGGGCCTGGGGTCAGGGGGCGGCCACCTCCTGCCTGCTGAGCACGATCAGCGCCTGCTCCCGGCTGCTGTCCACGCGGAACGTGCTCCAGGTGGCCTTGTCCGCCCACTGGCTGTGCTGCAGGGGCCAGTCGATGCGGCGGCCGCCGTAGGTGAGGCCCACGCAGGTGAGACTTGTGTCGTCCGCGAGCAGGCTCCAGAGCAGGGCGAGCTGATCCCGCCGGTAGCTGGAGGACGCCGCTGGAGCGGCTTCCGGTTGAGGATCCACGATGCGGCCGGGGCCCAGGGTGACCTGCAGGTCGCGCTGCCAGCTGAGGTAATGCCCGTCCTGGGTGGGATAGAACCAGCAGCTCTCGTTGCGGGCCTCACGGAGAGCGAATCGATCCAGCTGCTGCCAGCGATCGGGCTGGAGAGGGGATGGTTGATACACCCCCAGCCAGAAGCGCTCTGGCTCGAAGCGGGGGGTGATGGCGTCGCACACGCAGGGGAGACGGCCCTCGAGGTCGTGCGTCACCACGATGCGGAGGGCCGAGGCGCTGGAGACACCACGGGCCTGCGCGGCCTGAAGATCTCCGGTGGATGGCTCCTCGCTCTGGAGAACATCGGCCGGAGCCAGCAGAAAGAGCAGAGCATCAGAAGTGGCCATCCGCTCAAGCGCCATGTTTCAGGATGGTTGGGATCGTAAACATTGCGCTGCCGAGGCCGGGTACGGAGAGAAACGCGGGCCGGTGGCCGCTCGATGTGTCGGAACACCCATTGAATCTGATGGGGAACGAGGCAATGGTCATGCCGGTTGGGTGTTCACGGCCACGTTTGGGGGACATAGGGGAATGGGACGCTCATACTTTCAGAAGGGGCCATGGGCTGCATCGATGGAGATTGCCGCCGGTGCCATTGAGCAGTACACAAGGCTGTAGAGGAGAACGAGCACCACGAGCTCCAACCCGCAGAAGTGGAGACCGGCCGTGAGGAGGTCTTGGTAGGAGGCCCTCCCAGGGTGCCGTGAGGGTAGGGGAACTGGTCTGAACAGCCTCAGGCTCGCCTGTCCGTTGCCGATCGGTTCGGTGATGCGGATCGCGTCATGATCGACCCAGGGGATGAAGAGCCTAGGTCGATCTGTGTCTGTGGCTGCGGTGCATTTCAACCCCACGCCTTGCGCGATGTCCGCGCGATTGGCGCTCTTGCAATCCTGCAGGAGGATGGAAGGGTTGATTCAGCACGCATGCTTCACGTTCCCGTTGGGAGGGGGTGCTGGGCGATGAATCGCTGTCGGGTCTTCGGAGGACACACGCAATCGCCGATCTTCCCCGCTCGTCATCCCCAGCCCAGCTAATTTGAGCGAAGTGGTGAGTGCAATCCTCTCGGACTTTGAGCCCGGCTCGCCGCCATGCCCAGTTCCGCAGGCACCGCAACCGTTTCCGCAGGTGACAGCCCCAGGGGAAGCTCACCACCCCCTCCACGCGGGTGCCCCTGGCGGAAATCCCAGGGGCGATCGTGGATGGACCTGCTGCTGCCTGCCTCAGCCGAGGGTGGCCCGCTCGCGCACCTGATCCAGGCTGCAGCGGTTCAGCAGCTCGCCGTTCTCGTACACCGTCTGCAGGCAGGAGTCGGGATGGACCCCGGGGAAGGGGCGCACCACCGTGCGGTAGGTGCCGTCGGTGCGGATCAGATCGAGCACGCCGGCCTTGCTGGTCTTGGCCGGATCGGTGATCGGGCTCTTGTGCACAGGGAGAATGCGGCCCGAACGCTCGACCCAAGACACCTTGTAGGCAAAGCGCTGGGTGTCGCGGTTCAGCTGCTGCAGCAGGCCGCCGCCCATGCCGTAGGCCACGTTCTCGGCACTGAACCCCGCCGCCAGCACGGCCTCCAGCACCGGGGGCATGGTCTCGGTGGTGATGCCGTCTCCCTGGATCACCCGCACGTGCTCGAGCACGCGGTACCCCTTGCCGTTCACCCGGCTGCCGAAGCGGGCCTCCAGGTGCCGCAGCAGTTCCGGCACGATTCGCACCGGATCGCCGGAGTCGGGTCGGATCACCACGGTGGCGCCCGAGTCGATCACCTGCTGGCGCAGCTGCTCACCCCAGAGGTGATCCGCCGCGTTCCAGAGGTCGTAGGAGTCGGACACCACCGCCAGCACCGTGCCCGGCCTTGCGAATCGATCGAGGATGTTGCGGTAGGCCTGCGCTTCGTGCTCCTGACCCCAGGCCAGGACCGTGGAGTGTTCGGCAGCGGGAATCGAGAAGCCAGCCATCGGGCAGTCGTAGTAGCGGCGGCCGGCCACCAGGGCGGCACCGGTGTCGCTGCCGCGGAAGGCGATCAGGTGCGCCAGACCGCCGATCGCGGCGCTCTGGAGGCTGGAGACCCCGCGCGAGCCGAAGTCGTGCAGGCGAAAGAGCAGCTCGCCGGCGGGATCATCCGCCGAGCGCTCCAGCGCGGCCGCGAGAACCGTGCGCAGCTGCCAGCTGCGGGTGGCCACGGTGATCGGGTACCAGACCCTCAGCAGCTGGGTTTCGACCCAGGTGACCAGCCAGGCGAGCTGGGGATCGGTGGACTCCACCGTCATCAGCACCTGGCCGGTGGGCACGCGGCTGCCCTCGGGTACGGCGCGGATCCTCAGGGGCAGCAGGCCGCCATGAACCTGCACCACGCGTTCCCAGCCCTGTCGGTTGAAGGGGAGGCCGTGGCTCCGCCAGAACTCTTCCGCGTCCTCCACATCCGCCTGGGTGATCGGGGTGGTGAAGGCCTGCTGCAGCAGCATCTGCAGCCCGAAGAAAAGTGTGGCGGGGTTCTCGCCGCCGCGGCTCTCCAGGTAGGCCCCCATGGCGGTGAGATCAGGGGGGTACTGGAGCCAGTGGCTGGCCTTGTAGCTGTCGGTATCGAAGAGAAGGTTGGTTTCCATGGTGTGCGCTCCGCACGAGAGGAAGGGGAAGCCCCGGCCCGGTCCACCCAGGCCAGAAGCAAGAAACGAGGCAGGGTTGACCACGCTCTCCGGTGCAGCGGCAGCTGCTCAGATCCGGGAGATGAAGTGCTGGATGATCTGCACGTGGTCCTCGAAGAAGTTGTCTTCGTGGGCGTAGATGTCCGCCAGCGGCATCCAGAACGCCTTCTCGGCGTCATCGGCCCCGCGGACCGCGGGCAGGGGGCCGGCCTTGAGCTGGATCAGGAAGGCATGGGTGATCACCCGCCCCCGTGCTGACCGCCCCGGTGCGTCGAACACATGGCTGCCGGCGATCGAGCCCTCCAGCACCGGTCTGGGCACCTTGAGGCCGGTCTCCTCGCGCAGTTCGCGCAGCATCCCGTCGACCACCTTCTCCTCCTGGTGGAGGTAGCCGCCGGGCAGGGCGATCAGACCCTGGCCGGGGCGCACGCGGCGCTTCACCACGAGCACATGGCCGGACTGCACCACCACCGCATCGGTGGTGACGAAGGTGGGCGGATAGGGCGCGACCGACCAGATCTGGCGGTAGTTGCGGATGTAGGCCGCCTCCTCCGCCAGCCAGCGGTAGCGGCCTGTCTTGCGGTAGGCCGCCAGCTGGGTCTGCACCGCCGGGGGCAGATCGGCGGCCCAGATCTCCTCCGCTTCTCCGGAGAAGAAGGCCTCGCGGATGGCGGTGGAGTGGATGTCGCCGCGCATCGGCACGTCCTCGCGTTCCCACTGGGGGAAGAGTTCGAGGTAGTAGCTGCTGCGGTCCTTGCGGTGACCCACGAGCAGTACCCGATCGCCCTCGCGGGTGGCGCTGGTGACCTTCTGCTGCACCTCCGCCAGCCAGAGGTTGTCGGAGTAGAGGTGATCGCGCAGGGGGAGGAACTCGATCCGCTCCTGCACGGTTTCCGGCAGGGATGCCCGGATCATCTCCTCCCGTTCCCCACTGCTCCAGGGGTTGCGGGTGTTGGGTGCGCAGCGATGGCTGCCCAGCAGGATCAGCAGGTGATTCGCACGACCCAGAGCCGTTTCGAGTAGATGGAGATGGCCCCGATGAAAGGGCTGGAACCGTCCGATCAGGACGGCAACATCGAATGTCATGGTGACCTCAGAATCCCTGAGATGAAGCCCGCCTCACCGGCAGGCCTCCCCTTGCTAATCCCGAAGTGCTGCCTGTGTCAAGGGCGGTGGCTGCCCAGCTGGAGGGGGGCTCCAGGTGAAGTCTGTTCCTGCTTGGCCTCGGTCAAGGCTCGCAATCCTGCTCCTGGATCCAGGTGGCGATAGCTGCGATCATCTCCTCGTGCTCTGCACTGGCGAGGAGTCTTTCGCGATCCGGCGATCGGTTGCTTCGCACCCCCAGGGGCTGAAGTCTTGACTCGCATCGCGAGGTCGGAGATGAAGTCTGTCCATGAAGCAACAAGCCCTGCTTTTCGGCCGCAGAGAGTTCCAATGCAAAGTCGTCGGACACTGCGCGGTGTGAGCGGTTCACGTCAAGCAGCAGGCCGTGCCTTCCTCAACCAGGAGCCAGTTGTTTGGCTCGTTGGCAATGACTCTCATCAGTCTGATCGGGACATTCGATCCAGTTCCTTTGGTCTGGCGGGTCGGCTGGATGGAGGGGCTGGTCGCTGATCCGTCAATGGCTGCGATTCGATCGCTGAGGAGAACCTCCGTGGTCGTCTGGGGTGTCCCAGCGCCCTGCAGGAGTGCCGGCCAGGACGCGTTCGTGCAGTCCCGGCACCTCTGCATACCCCACACGTGTGAGGTCGGTGTCGATCCACCCTGGCAGAACGGCAGTGAAGTGAATCTTGTCCGGAGTCCAGGCCATCGCCATCGCAAGCGACTCCGTGAGCTCCGCGATGCCTCCCCTGCTTGCTCCGTTGGCAGCGCGAGTACACAGGAATGCGCTGGACAGGCCCGTGCGGATGATCTGGTCCCCTTGGCACGGGATGGCAGGCCTCGGCTCGCGAGCATCAGGAGACCTCTGTCTTCCCTTGGCTGCTCGGGCTCTCCTGCTGCACTGGGCCAGTGGCATGAAAAAGGGCGCTCCGTGTCGAGCGCCCTCTGGCCGGTTGCCGGGCGATGGGCTCGCGCTGCCCTGGCCCGGGTCTCTGATTCATGGATCAATCTGCTGGCGGGATGCCGTGGAGCGGGCGTGGTGGCGGAACCAGTGGCAGCTCATGCAGGCCCTGCGGCTAAAGGGATGGGTGGCCTTCGCCCTTTCAGGTGCCGAGCTGACCCGGTGCCGGCACCCCCTATCGGTGTTCAGACGCCATCGTCCTGTATGCCCTGCCGCGCCACCAGCGGCTCCTCTTCCAGCTCCTCCGGTGCAGGGGGGGTGGGCTGAGCCTTCTGGATCTCGGCCACCCAGGCGGTGCGGGAAGCGTGGATCTGGGTGGCGCCAGCGGCCATGGGGGCGAGGAGAGTGCCGATGCCGAGGGCGGCGGCAGCAACTGCAGTGAGGAGTTTCATGCTGATCTCCGCAGGAAGGGGGCTCGTTGTCCCCGAGTGCTTTCAGCCTCGATCCCCGGTACCGCCGCGGCAGTGAGCCGGCGCAAGCGGAGCGGTGATCTTGCTCACAGCCTTGGAGGCGTGCTGCCAGCAGGGCTGCTCACCCCACCGTGGAGTTGCCAAAGAGTGGCGATTCAGCAGGCGGGACCGGGAAAGAGATTCCTGCTGCGATGGGCGATCGCCACCAGGGAGAGCATCACCGCAACTTCCACCAGCATCCCCATCTCGTTGGCCAGCACGGCATCGCAATGGAGACCGAACAGGCTGATCGCCACCCCCATGGTCAGTGCAAAGAAGTTGGAGGCACAGATCATGGCCTCTGGAGCGGCAATCGCATGGAGCTGGTGCCACAGGTGCATCCACCGGGCCGTGATCCAGAAGATCAGAGAGGTCTGCAGAATCAGCGGGATCGCGATCAGAACAATGGCGCCTGGATTGCTCCCAATCGCCTCCACCATGAACGGCAGCAAGCGGGCCAGCCAGCCAACCTCAAGGCCAAGGCCACAAACAGGCCCACGGCGCTGATCAGGGTGTCCCAGGGAAGCAGCACCCCGCTCACGCAGAGCCAGTGCACGGTTGCCACCGGGCCCTTCGGCTGACGCCGCAGGCGCGTGATCGACCTGAAATCCACCGCCGGCATCATCGTGTCGATCATTCCCGAGCTCAGCAGGACGATCAGCAGGTTGATCCTGGCGAATGCAAGGGAAGCCACGGATGTGGCGAAGGGTGGGAAGAGGGCCCGTAGGACAATCCCGGCCACGATCGTGAGCGCCACCCAGAGGCTTGGAACTGATTCGAAGATCCCTGGCGGTATCGACAGATCTGGCGTTCTTCGGGAGTCTGGCTGCCGGATGGCTTCTGCCAACACGGCGGGGAGGTTTCGGAACGGACAAGGAGCGGATGTTGTTCCTGCTCTGCTCACCTCCGCCCCTGAATGGCTGGCAGTCAGCGAGAAAGGGGTGGGATTGTTTCTGCTTCCGCATCGATCGACTCCCTCCTCCTCGCTGCTCCCCCTAGCTTGTGAATTGGCTCCGGGCGTGGTATGTGGGACCTCAGGACGATCCCCTGCTGAAATTCAGGGACGTGGTGCTGATCGCGCTGCTTCTTGCCCTCATGGCCGGCCTGCTGACCTCCGGCCCCCCGGCTTGAAAGCATGAGCTGCTTGCTCGGCCGTCTGTCATAAAGTAGGGAAGCGTCTGGGTTCGCGCTGAGGATCCTCAGGGCCCAAGGCCGCCGCCGTCCCTCGATAATGGTGAGCTTGTTTCGTGGATCTCCTGCTTGGCCTCCGAACGCGCCACGCCCTGGCACGCCCTCTCCGTGTCGTCCTGTCTGGAGGAGCTGGGTTCAAGCCGAGAGGGGCTGAGCACTGCTGAAGTCTCCCGCCGGCTGGCCAGCACGGGCCCCAATCGGCTGGAGCTCAAGGCGGGGCGATCTTCCCTGAAGATCCTCTGGGACCAGTTCAGCAACGTGATGCTGATCATGTTGCTGGTGGTGGCTGCGGTCTCCGCGGCCATCGCCCTGACGCAGCAGCGTTTCCCCAAGGATGCCCTCGCGATCCTGGTGATCGTGATCCTCAACGGCCTGCTCGGCTATCTCCAGGAGAGCAAGGCCCAGAACGCCCTGCTCGCCCTGCGCGACATGGCCCAACCCCTCGTGCAGGCCCGCCGGGATGGCCAATGGTTCCGGCTTCCCAGTGAAGAACTGGTGCCCGGCGACCTGATCCGTCTCGAGGCTGGCGATCGGGTTCCGGCCGATGCCCGCCTGGTGGAGGTCGCAGACCTGGGCGTGCGGGAGGCCGCTCTCACGGGGGAAGCGGAGGCCGTGTTCAAGCGGGCGGATCTCCAGCTGGATGCCGCCACACCCGTGCTGGAACGCCAGAACTGTCTGTTCCAGGGAACCGAGGTGGTGCGCGGCCGCGGGGTGGCGGTGGTCAGCGCCACCGGCATGGCCACCGAGCTGGGCCAGATCGCGGAGCTGATCAATACCGCGGAGAGCGGCAGCACCCCCCTCCAGGAGCGGCTGGATGGCCTCGCCAACGTGCTGGTGGGCAGCGCCCTTGCCCTGGTGGCGCTTGTGGTGCTGCTCGGCTGGCTGATGGGTCAGTCCCTGCTGAACCTGCTCGAGGTGTCGCTCTCGATGGCCGTGGCGATCGTGCCGGAGGGTCTCCCGGCGGTGATCACCGTGACGCTGGCGATCGGCACCCAGCGCATGGTGCGTCGTGCCGCTCTGATTCGCCGTCTCCCGGCGGTGGAGGGTCTGGGTTCGGTCACGGTGATCTGTTCCGACAAGACCGGCACCCTCACCCAGAACCGGCAGGTGGTGCAGGAGCTGCGCCTGGGCACCACGGCGGTGGCCGTGAGTGGCCAGGGTTATGAACCCGATGGAACGTTCAGCGTGGCACCGCTGGTGCCCCCTGCGGGAGCTGTGCCGGGGGCTCCGGAGAACCTGCAGCGGCTGCTTCTGCAGGCCGGTGTGCTCTGCAGCGACGCCGAACACAAGCAGAACGCCAGCGGCGCCTGGGAGATTCTCGGAGACCCCACGGAAGGCGCCCTCTGCGTCGTGGCCGCCAAGGTGGGCATCGACGATTTCGAGCTGCGCAGCCACTTCCGCCGGCAGGCGGAGATTCCCTTCAGCTCCGAACGCCAGCTGATGGCCGTGTGGATCGAGGACCCTCAGGGTTCTCTTCAGGCTCCACTGGCGGAGGCCGCCACCGGCTCCAGCCGCCTGCTGATCAGCAAGGGGGCCCCGGAGGTGATCGTGGACCTCTGTGATCGCTGGGTGGATGGATCCGGGGTGGTTCCGCTCAACGAGACTCAGCGGATCTGGTGGCTGGAGCAGGCCCAGCAGCTGGCCTCCCAGGGCCTGAGGGTCCTGGCTTTCTCCTGTGAGCCCAACCATCCGAGCCCGGACCACGATCTCGAAGGCCAGGTGCTGCTCGGCCTGATGGGCCAGCTGGATCCGGCCCGTCCCGAGGTGGCCCAGGCGGTGGCGACCTGCCGCGAGGCCGGAATCCGCCCCGTGATGATCACCGGCGATCATCCGCTCACCGCCCGGGCGATCGGCGAAGCGATCGGTCTCACCGATCCCGCTGGGGAAGTGGTGCTGGGTCGCGCCCTGGAGGCCATGGACGATCCCGAACTCCAGAAGGTGGTCGCCCGCTGCAATGTCTACGCGCGGGTCGCTCCGGAGCAGAAGCTGCGCATTGTCAAGGCCCTGCAGGCCAACCGGCAGGTGGTGGCGATGACCGGCGATGGCGTCAATGATGCCCCTGCCCTGAAGCAGGCGCACATCGGCGTGGCGATGGGAATCACGGGCACCGAGGTGAGCAAGGAAGCCGCCGACATGGTGCTGCTCGACGACAACTTCGCCACCATCGTCAATGCGGTGGAGGAGGGGCGGCTGGTGTACGCCAACATCCGCCGATTCGTGAAGTACATCCTTGGCAGCAATGTCGGTGAACTGATCACGATTGCCGCCGCGCCTCTGCTGGGCCTGGCGGGTGTGCCGCTCACCCCCCTCCAGATTCTCTGGATGAACCTGGTGACCGACGGTGTTCCTGCCCTGGCCCTGGCCCTCGAGCCCGGCGAGAAGGGACTGATGCAGCGCCCTCCCTCGGAACCGGGTGAGTCCATCTTCGCCGCTGGCATCGGCCGCTACATCCTGCGCACCGGCGTGGTCTTCGCCCTGATCACGATCGCCCTCATGGTGCTCGCCGTGCGCCGGAATGAGCCCTGGCCCACGATGGTGTTCACCACCCTCTGCCTGGCGCAGATGGGCCATGCCCTCTCCGCCCGCAGCAATCTGCCCCTCTGGCAGGTGAATCCCTGGTCCAATCCGGCCTTGCTGGCGGCGGTGGTGCTCACCACCTCTCTGCAGCTGATCCTGATCTACGTGAAGCCGGTGGCAGACTTTTTCGGCACCCAGCCCCTATCCGCAGAAGATCTGCTGCTCTGTGTGGGCTTCAGTCTGCTGCTGTTCCTCTACCTGGAGCTGGAGAAGATCTGGCGGATTTCCCGCCGCAGCGCCACCGCCCACGTCTGATCCTTTGGCTGATTTCATGTCCTTCACCGATGCCATCGACCGTTTGCCAGGGCTGATCAGCCAGGCCGTGGATACCAACCCCTTGCTGGGGTATGCGGCGATTGCCGCTGTGATGCTGCTGGAGAATGTCATCCCTCCCATCCCCTCCGAGGTGGTGATGCCCCTGGCGGGCTTTCTGGTGCACCAGGGCAAGCTGCAGCTGATCCCGGCCGTGCTGGCGGGCCTGGTGGGAACCGTGCTGGGGGCCTGGTTCTGGTACGGCATCGGCCGGATGGTGAACGAGGAGCACCTGGAGCGCTGGCTGAGCCGCCACGGTCGCTGGTTCGGCCTCCAGCCCCAGGACCTGGCCCGGAGTCGTCGCTGGTTCCAGCGCCACGGCGTAGCCGTGGTGTTCTGGGGACGGATCATCCCCGGGGTCCGCACCCTGGTTTCGGTGCCGGCTGGGATCGAGCTGATGCCCCAGGGCGCCTTTCTGGTCTGGACCACGGCAGGCAGCCTGCTCTGGGTGCTGATCCTCACTCTGGTCGGTCAGCTTCTGGGAGAGGGATATCAGCGGGTGGCGCTCTGGCTGGAGCCGATCGCCGACTTCATCAAGGTCGCCCTTGTGGTTCTGCTGGCTGCCGGTGTTCTCTGGCTGGGGCTGAAGACATGGATCCGTTGGCGCGCGGAGAAGCGCTGAATCCGCCTGCCCAACGGGCCTGCTCTCCGGCAGCCCAGGAATCCATCGAAGCGCGGGAAGGGAAGCACTGGAAATGCCCAGGGGCCAGTGGCCTCCGGCATTTCCAGTTGTCCCCGCAGCAGAGATCAGCGATCAGTCATCGTCAGAGTCGCGGTCGTCATCGGAATCATCACGACCGTCGTTGCTGTCATCGTCTTGATCTTGGCCGGAGCGGTCCTTGCCCTTGTTTTTCTTGTCGTCGTCACGATCGTCATCAGAGTCGTCTTTCGTATCGGCTTTGTCTTTCTTGCCTCTTTTCTTCTTGTCGTCGTTGCGATCGTCATCAGGGTGATCATCAATCTCTACCTTGTTCTTGCCGCTTCCTTTGCTCTTCTTGTCGTCGTTGCGATCGTCATCGGGCTGATCATCATTCTGAACCTTGCTGCTGCCGCTGGATCCCTTTCCGCGCTTTCCATCGGCGATGGCGGAATCCAGCCAAGACCCAGCAGCAAGGGCCTGCGTGGGAGGCTGGGGTGACTGGCCGGTGGCGGCGTAGGCGGGGTCGCCCAGCAGGGAAACGGTCGAGAGAAGGGTGAATGCCACCGCGAAGCTGAAGCGGGTGAATCGACGGGGCATGGGCTGGAACGGCATGGGTGACGAAGCCGGAACGCATCGAGACTGAAGCCTCAATGTGACCGATTCCCTAGCGGATGCGAGCCAG
Source organism: Prochlorococcaceae cyanobacterium (assembly GCA_049242845.1). Classification (GTDB taxonomy): domain Bacteria; phylum Cyanobacteriota; class Cyanobacteriia; order PCC-6307; family Cyanobiaceae; genus CBW1002. The sequence continues at coordinate 8,707 of JBMLOS010000023.1, read as the reverse complement.
GAATGACGAGATGTGACTGGCCTTGGCGTCACTGAGGCGGTGGAATGCCGATGTGCGGTTTCTTTGGTGTCCTGCGGGTGACAAGCAGGAGAGTCTGGGGTCGGGCAGGCAGTCCTGTGGACATTTCCGGTGGACATCTGCCGTGAGGCCACTCCTCTGGAGTGCCAGCTGGCTCATTGCTACGCTCACTGGGCAGCATGCTTGCAGCTTCTCTGTGTTGTCATCTGTGATGCGGTCTGCTCCTTTCCTGGCTCTTGTGCTGCTGGCTGGCTGCGTGGCTCCCGATGGAAAGGCTCTCAAGAAGATCGCCTGTGAGCAGGCTGCAGCCACCATTGATCTGCAGTCGGTTGCTCAGCTGGACGCCCTCCGCAAGGCACTGGGTGTCGCGCCGGATGTGGATCCGATCCGTACCTGCACGGAGCTGGGCGCGAACATGGAGCCCGGCAAGGAAAGTGCTCCTGCCTCCGAATCGAATTGAGTGGTTCTGCCGCCTGGCAGGGAATCTGCCGGTCATCGCCTGCTCTCTTCCGGCGGGAGCGGGGGGAGTGGTTGCAGGGGCTCGAGGGGCGGCAGAGGGGGAAGGGGCGGAAGAGGGGGAAGGGGCGGCAGGGGAGGCAAGTGTGGCCAGGATGGCTCCTGCCCATTCCCACGTCCCAGCACGCGCAAGCGCCATGGCCGGGAGAACGGTCCTCTGGTCATGAGGGAATGCGATCCGGATGAGCCATCCCTGCCCGGGCGAGGGGCCTCAACACGTGGCTGCGCAGCGGCTCGGGGAATTTCAGCGCAATCTCGATGCCGTCAACACTGACAGAGCTCAGACCCGTGTGCGTGTCGCAATGCCTCTCTCCAGAGGCGGATCCCGCCTTCTTCATGGGGCATGGCTCCATGGTTCAGCTGTTCAGCCTTCTGGACTGTTCAGTCTTGAGGACAATGCTGGCCGGTTGCGGTTCTTCCTTTTCCTGTGAAGCGGCCTGCAGGTTGTCTGCTTCTGCGGCGGTTGGAGTCCGGTGGCTGCGCCGGAATCCATGGCTTTTGCTCACGCCTGGATCGGCCATGCCCAGCTTTCTGCCCTGCACTGGCTAGATCGGGAGCGGGCACTCACTGTGACTGTCTGAGTCCCCCCGGCAGGCCACGCGCGGATCACGGCAGTTTCCTTTCCCCGCAGGATAGTGTGGAAGGGAATCCCTGGAGGCTCACTCCCACTCCACTCCCATCATCAGGAAGGGAGTTCCACGGGCTTCCCTGGCAAGGAAAGACTTCAGGGCTGGTTCCGCATCACCAGGTTTTCCAACCCCCTTCGTGACCTCTCAGCGATGATCTCTGTGTTCGGTTCCAGAGCGCATGATCTGGCGTTCTCCGGCACGATTCAGGCAAGCAGCAGCGCCTTTCACAGCTTGCGAAAGAGAGGCCACTTTGGCTCTCTCTTCAGTGCGTCGCAGTACCACTTTCCCTATCGGCTGGTGCGCGAGTATGCGCCCGGGGATGAGCCCATTCTCGACTGGGGATGTGGGAACGGTCATTTCAGCCGATTTCTGCTGGCGGAGGGCTACCAGAACGTGCATTGCTATGCCTTTCGCTCTCCCGTTCTCGTGGAGAACCTGCCTGGGGCCGAAGGGCGAATCACAATCCATGTGGCCTCCAAATCCATGGGGAGCCGCATCGCCCTGCCCTCCGATTCCCTGCAAACCGTGCTCTCGATCGGCGTGCTGGAGCATGTGCGGGAAACGGGGGGCACGGAGCTGGAAAGCCTGAACGAGATCATGCGCATCCTCAAGCCAGGAGGCAGGTTCATCTGCTGTCATCTGCCGAACAGGCGAAGCCCGCTGGAGGCCCTGTCCCGGCTGATCCCGGGCCGGTATCACCATCAATACCTGTTCTCCAGGAGGCAGATTCTCACTCTGCTCGAAAGGGCTGGTTTTGAGGTTGAGTTCATCGCTCTCTATGGGTTTCTCCCGAGAAATCTGTTTTCAGGCCGCCTGCGCTGGCTGGGGAACCAGTCCCTGGTCTGCGCTGGCCTGGAGGCCTTGGATGGGCTGTTCTCGAGAGTTCTGAATCCCTTCTGCCAGAACTACGCCGTGGTTGCCGTTCGCCCCCTGGCTGCCCCCGCTTCAGGGCTGCCGTGCCTGAACGGATAAACGCCTCCCCAGCAGCAGCAGGCCAAACACGGTCGTGGTGCTCACCATCAACACGAGTGCGGAGAACTGCACTGGGGTGATCACACCGGCGCCGAGAGCCGTGGAGGCGAACACGAGGCCTGGAAGGCCCCGCGGCATCAGGCCGAACACCACCAGCCAGCGGTCGATGCCCGCCTCCCGATCCTTCTGGCTGACCCCGAGTGCACAGGCCATCTTGCTCAGTACGGCCAGTAGAAAGAGCACCAGCGCCATTCCCCAGGCCGATGGCTCCCGGAAGGAGTCGAGCTGCAGACGCATGCCCACGCTGATGAAGTAGAGGGGCAGGAACACCTCCGACAGAATCGCGAGCTGGCGGCGCAGATCGAAGCCCGCTGGGCTGGTTTCTTCCTGCGGCGTGAGTCGTTGCAGCAGCACCCCGCCCCAGAGGGCCCCGAGCAGGCTGGTGAGGCCGGCGATCTCGCCCAGCAGGCTGCTGCCGGTGAGCAGCAGCACCACACCCAGCGGTTCGGCCCGCCAGGGGCCATGGCGGCGATGCCACCAGCGGCTCAACGGGAAGCTGGCCCAGGCCAGAGCGATCACCAGCAGAGGGGTCCACAGTTGCGGTGGCGTGTTCGGGGAGGCTCCGCCCATGGGGGGCGCGTTTCCCCCGAGCACGGTGGACAGGGTCAGCAGGCTGATGGCCGGCAGGTCATCGAGCACGGAGACCCCCACCAGCAGCCGACCCGATGGGCTCTGCAGAGCTCCCGCCTGGGCCAGGGCCCGCAGGGTCACCCCCGTACCGGTGGCGCTCACCACGGCGATGCACAGGATCGTTGTGGCTGCAGGAAGATCGAACAGCAGCCGCAGAGGCCACCAGGCCAGCAGAGGGGTGAGAGCCGACAGCATCACCAGACGCAGCACGGCCTTCGGCCGGGAACCCAGCAGACCTCCCCGTACCTCCAGGCCCACCTGGAAGAAGAGGGTGAGCACTCCCAGTTCGGTGATGCCGGCCAGGGGCTTGATCCGATCGAAGGGCAGCACGGTGTTCCCGAGCGCAAAACCGAGCAGCAGTTCGATCACGATCGCCGGCACCGCCCATCGGTTCAGGCGGTTGGCGCTGAACCGTGCCACAGCCGCACCCGTGAGCAGCAGAAACAGGGTGGACAGCAGCGAACCTGACATCACAAGCCCGACCTGATGTGTGCTGCGCAGGGAGGAAGGTTGCCGGTCATGGGTTCACCCTCGCTTCTTTCTTCCCTGGAGGAAGTGGCGCCGTAGTTGGACTCGCTGAACCGTGAGCTTCGATCCTTGTGTGGCCAGCCTTCCTGGCTCCCGAGGGTAGAGCTCCCATGACCGGTAGAAGTTCCATGCATCGATCACTCCGAGGCCGGGATCAGCAGGGCGAGCAGCACCAGGCTGGCGGCAAAGACCGCGTTCCCGTGCCATTGCCAGTGGGCCCAGGCATGGGCCACCAGCTGCGAGCAGAGGGCGGCGCCGAGGTAGGCGGTGAAGAACAGCCACGTCCCCAGGCGGGTGCGGGCCGCTGCGTCCAGGGAGAGCACGGTGGTCTGGTGGGCCACATAGGTTCCCTGCACCCCCAGATCCAGGCAGGCCATGCCCACCACCAGCACAGGCAGGGAACGGGCTCCGAAGGCCAGCAGCAGCAGGCCCCCCAGCGCGAGCCCACAGCCCGCCCGCACGATCCGCTGGGTGCCGTGCCTGTCCACCAGCCGGCCGATCGGTCGCGCCGCGGAGATGCTCGCCAGGCCCACCAGCCCGAAGGCGCCGATCGCGGCCGGTCCGAGTCGCCACGGGGGTGCGGCCAGGTGCAGGGCCAGGGCACTCCAGGTGGCCATGAACGCCCCGAACAGAAGCGCCTGCCGCAGACAGGCCTGCCGCAGGGCCGGGTGGCGGAGCCAGAGCTGCAGTTGCGAACGCTGCAGGGCCAGGTAGCCCGGTGGGGAGGCCGGCCGCTGGCGCGGCAGGTGGGTGTGGAACAGGGCAGCCACGGCCAGCATCAGCAGGGCCGACACGGCATAGATGGTCTTCCAGCCCGCCAGCTCGGCCAGCACTCCGCTGAAGGTGCGGGCCAGCAGGAGCCCGCTGAACTGTCCGCTGAGCAGGGTGCCGAGCACCTGGCCCCGCTGGGATTCCGGGGTGAGCTGGGCCACGAAGGGGGGCAGCAGGTAGGGCACCAGGGCGCAGAGACCAACGGCGAAGAAGGCAGGCAGCAGCAGAGCGAAGTCCGGGGCGATCACGATCGCCAGGCAGGCAGCCGCCATGCCGAGGGCGGCTCCCACCAGCAGCCGGCGCCGTTCCAGGCGGTCCCCCAGGGGCAGCAGCAGCAGCAGGCTCGCGGAAAGTCCCCACTGGGTCACCGCCGGCACCAGAACCGCGGTGCCGGCCGCCAGGCCCAGGGCGGCGGCGATCGGTGGCAGCAGCGACTGGCTGTAGAAGGGATTGGCCACGCTCACTCCCACCGCCAGAGCCAGCAGGGCAATCGGCGGCAGGCACGCGGGCTGGGAGGGATTCCGGTTCAGGGGCTCACTCCACCTCGAGGATCAGCCGATCGAAGCCGCGGAAGCGATCCCCCACGAAGCGATGGGAGGCGGCCTCCTGCCAGTGGATGGCGCTGAAGCGTTGCCGGAAGGCCTCGAGCACGGCCCGGCCCTGCAGGCGCGCCAGCTGGCGGCCGAGGCACTGGTGCAGGCCCGGCGCAAAGCTCACATGGGGATTGGGATCCCGCTCGATCCGGAACACCTGCGGATCCGGGAACACCCGGGGATCCCGGTTGGCCGCTCCCACCAGGGCCGTGAGCGAGTCGCCGGCGGGGATGGTGTGACCGGCCAGTTCGATCGGCTCGGTGGCCACGCTGGCATTGAGGGCCTGGGCGGGGGGATCCCAGCGCACCACCTCCTCCAGGGCCGTCTCGAGCAGGGAGCTGTCGTTGCGGAGTCGCTGGAAGGCGGCGGGATGGCTGGCCATCGCCCAGGCGATCGTACCCACCAGCAGGCGCAGGGTGAACACGCTGGCGCTGTAGAAGTTGCTGGAGATGAAGAGCAGCAGCTGCTCATCGCTGATCGGCTGGCCATGGCGGGGATCCACCATCAGGCGGCTGAGCAGATCGTCCTGGGGGTGGGCGCGGCGCGCATGGATGAGGGGCAGGAAGAAACGGCGGTAGATGTCGATGGCGTCATCCCCTGCCGCTGTGGTCTGCTCCGTCTGGGTGAGCCCCCGGGCGCGCACGAAGGAAGGCACATGCTGGAGCACCTCCTGCTGCAGATCGGGGGGAACACCGATCAGCTCGCTGGTGACGGCCACCGGCAGCGGATCGGCCAGCAGGGGCACCAGATCGAAGGGCCTCCCCGGTGAGATCCGGTCGAGGCGTTCGGCGATGAAGCGGCGCGTGAAGGCCTCCAGTCCAGGGATGTCGATGCCGCGGAAGGTTTCCATCACGTGGTGACGAACCTGCGCGTGCGGTTCACCGTCCATGTACGGGATGTCGAGCTTCTGCTCGTGGAAGAGGTGGCCGCTGCCGAGGCGATCGATCAGTTTGTCGAGGTGGAGCTGACGGCTGCAGCGTGGATCGTGCATGTGTGCCACCGCCTCGGGGTGACCGAGGATGATCCACATCTGCGGCCCTTCGCACCAGTGCACCGGGCTTTCCTCCGCCAGGGCGGCATAGATGGGGTAGGGGTCGGGGTGGCCCGGCAGGCAGGGATCCTGAGCAAAGGCAGAGCGATCAGCCGGGCTCAATGACATCGCAGGAAGCGCAGGGGCGATCACCAGCGCCCATCATCAGGGCAGGCTGCCGCGAGGCGGCAATCATCCTGACTCTCTTTGGATCTCCTGGGTCGATGTGTTGCGTTCCGCCAAGTGCGTTCGGATCTTTTCGTTCAGCAATCTCCCCAATCTGGTGGTCATGGCGTGACCCCACCCACCATGCCTAGCCATCCCCTGGCCTGTCTTACGCCGCTCGGATGGGACGCCAGATCCTTGCCGCTGCTGCAGGCATCAGCCTGCGCACCGCCTACACGTGGCTGGGCCGGTCCCGGGAAGGCGTTCCAGCGGCACTGGCGGATCGACGGAGCGTCCACGGTAGCCAACGGCGGACGCTTGAACCGCAGCAACTGCAGCACGCGGTGGATCTACGGCAGCCAGGCTAGATGATCCATGTCGACACCAAACAGCTGGCGCGGTTCAGCATGGTGGGGCATTGGATCACCGGCGCTCGACGTCTGGGCTCCTCCCGTGGAGCCGGCCATGAGAAGGCCCTCGTCGCCGTGGATGACGCCACCCGCCTTGCCTGCGTCAAGGTCCTGCCCGACGAAAAGAAAGCCACCACCGTGGGCTTCCCTTGTCCGGGCAGTGGGCTGGTTCTCCGAGCAGGGGATCATCTGCCAGAGGATCCTCAGCCAAAACGGCTCCGTCTACCGATCCAGAGAGTGGCGAAAGGCCTGCAATGCCCTGGACCTCAGTCCGATCCGCACCAGGCCGTCCACGCCGCGCACCAACGGCATGGCAGAGCGATTCATCCGCACCCTGGTGGAGGAGTGGGCCTATGGCATGACCTTCCAGACCTCTGACGATCGCAACCAGTGGTTGAGCCGGTATCTCGGGATCCATAACGATCGTATAGGTGCCACATCGCCCTCGGTGGTCTCACGCCCCGACAGTCGCTGCAATCACTCCAGATCACTGAATGACCTGGTGAGAACGCACCCCTAAAAATGCCTGAGCTTTTCCGGTGAAACAAGTGCACTACATAAACGCACAGGCCATGCCCGTGGTATGAATCAGTAATGATCGCTTTCCCTCTTCATCGCCAAGTGGATGTCGTTGAGCTCCTTCAACATGCCATGTGCCCATTCGACCAATGGTTCACCCGAAGGGTTTCCGGCGAAATCATTTAGTCTGCGATCCAGTGCCCCGAGATTGGTAAAGCCTGCCGTGGCCTGATGTCTGAGATGAATGGCATTACAGGCCTGCAACTTGAGCTGCAGGCCATTGGGAGTCAGCATTCTCCAACGACTGGCCTCGCCATGCTGCATGAGGGCCAGAGAGAGTTCTTGGTCGCTCAAGTGCTGAACCAGGCGGCAAGACAATGCATAGCTGCTGCTCACCAGGATCGGGCAGGCATGCTCTTCTGTTTCAGGCAGCAATGAAAATGGCGTTGCGCATTGGAATCGCTCTGGATGAACATACACCAGTTGAGAAGGCCAAGTTGCCATCCAATAGCAGAATCGATCCAGGCCAGGCAGGGAGGCCGCGAGCCCTGGAGCCAGCCAGTCATCATCGTCGATTGGAATCAGCCAGTTTGCCTGTCGCAACTGCATCACCAGATCTGGCGCCAATGGCACGTCATGCGATGCATCGGCTGGAAGCACTTGCATGATCAGCCGAGCCCCAATCGCCTCCCAACTCCGGCATGCTAATTGCTGAAGCCGCTCCCGATAGCGATAAAGACTGATTCTCGGATTGCTGCGTTGCCAATGCTCATGCATCTCAACCACGCGAAAGTCGCGCTGAAAATCGGATGCCGACTCCCAACGCTCTCGCTTCTGCTCAGCACTCCAGTTGATCCAGCGCCTGCAGAACACCACCACCAAACTCATAATGTCGCGGTATTGAGGGGGGTGTGGACAGGGTAAAGCGCCCCACGCCCTTCACCGGCAAGTCGGCGTTCACCGTGAGGTGGGTGCCTTTTACTGGGCAGAGCCCCCCCCTGAAATCGTTAACTCCGGGCGGGAAGGTTTGGGTTTGGTCTCAGTGTAGACCTCATGTGGAGTTCTGCCTCCCAAGGCACTGTGGGGTCTTGCAGGGCAGTACCTGCACGGGAAACGGGCTAGGTTGATCTCCGCATCCCATCCATCAATGTACGCACGCAGATAGACCTCCTCGTGCTTGACTGTTCTCCAGAGTCGTTCCACGAGGATGTTGTCGTAGCAGCACTTTCGTCCAGACCAGCTAATCTTGATTTTCTCTGCCAGGGCCGAGCCACGAAGGCGCAGGAGGTGAACTGACATCCTTGGTCGGAGTGGAAGATCTCCGGCTGACGGCCACCACTGAGGACCATCTCCAGGGCATCCGACACAACTCCGTGTCAAGACTGTTCGACAGCTTCCAGCTGAGCACATGGCTGGAGAACAGATCCACGACTGCCACCAGATAGTGAAATCCCTTCTGCAGCGGGATGTAGGTGATGTCAGTGGCCCAGGCCTGATCCGCCGCCTTGATCTCGCTGAGATCCACCAGACATGGAAATCGCTCGGCTGGATCGCCTGGAACCGTGGTCCGAGGCTTCTGGTAGTTCGCCCGCAAACCCATGCGGCGCATGAGGTTTCGGACTCGGTCACGGCTGATCGGGATCGCTTCTCGGGCGAGAGCATCCACTATCCGGTGGCTGCCGCTGCAGGGATCTTTCAGGTAGAGAGCGTCGATCGCGGCAGGCCCAGCAGGGCATACTGACGGCTGACGCTGAGTGCAGGGTGGTCGTGATCGACCAGCTTTCGCAGTTCATGGGCGTCAGAGCAGCTGAGATTTTTTTTGAGCCACTCCACCTCCATCTGCGGCCTGCCGTAGCCGTCAGGCTT
>JBMLOS010000022.1:0-3870 GCA_049242845.1 Prochlorococcaceae cyanobacterium | reverse complement strand
CCCCGCGAAGCCACCGGCAAGATCGTCTGCGCCAACTGCCACCTGGCCAAGAAGACCACCCGCGTGGAGGTGCCCCAGGCGGTGATGCCGGACACGGTGTTCAAGGCCGTGGTGGAGATCCCCTACGACACCTCGGTGCAGCAGGTGTCGGGCGATGGCAGCCCCACCGGCCTGAACGTGGGCGCCGTGGTGATGCTCCCTGACGGCTTCACCCTCGCTCCCCAGGACCGCCTCTCGGAGGAACTGAAGGAGGAGACCGCCGGCCTCTACTACACCCAGTACAGCGAAGATCAGCCCAACATCCTTCTGGTGGGTCCGATCCCCGGTGACCAGCACCAGGAGATCGTGTTCCCGATCCTCTCCCCCGATCCGGCCACCGACAGCTCGATCCACTTCGGCAAGTACCAGATCCATGTGGGCGGCAACCGCGGCCGCGGCCAGGTGTACCCCACCGGTGAGAAGACCAACAACGGCGTCTTCAACGCCTCCGCAGCCGGCACCGTGAGTGCCGTCAGCCCCGGCGACAACGGCGCCACCGTGGTGGAGATCACCACCGCCGATGGCAGCGTGGTGAGCGACACCATCCCTGCCGGCCCTTCCCTGACTGTGGCCGTGGGTGATGCGGTGCAGGCCGGCGCGGCCCTCACCAACGATCCCAACGTGGGTGGCTTCGGCCAGATGGACACCGAGATCGTGCTGCAGGATCCCGTGCGGATCTACGGCCTGCTCGCCTTCTTCGCCGCCGTGGCCCTGGCCCAGATCATGCTGGTGCTCAAGAAGCGTCAGGTGGAGAAGGTGCAGGCCGCCGAAGGCATCTGATGCCCTTCGCCCTGTTCACCTCCCCGGGGCCCCTGGTTTTCCAGCTGGGCCCTTTTGCCCTGCGGTGGTACGGCCTGCTCATCGCCGTCGCCGTGCTGCTGGGGCTCCTGCTCTCCAGCCGGCTGGCCCGCACCCGCGGCATCGATCCCACCCTGGTGGCGGATCTGCTCCCCCTGCTCGTGCTCGGTGCCGTGGTGGGGGCTCGCCTCTACTACGTGCTGCTGGAGTGGCGTCAGTTCGAGGGCAATCCCCTGGAAGCCCTGGCGATCTGGCGGGGCGGCATCGCGATCCACGGCGCCCTGATCGGCGGCACGCTGGTCTCGGTGCTCTACTGCCGCTGGCGGCAGCAGGCCTTCTGGCCCCTGCTCGACATCCTGGTGCCCTCGGTGGCCCTGGGCCAGGCCATCGGCCGCTGGGGCAACTTCTTCAACTCCGAGGCCTTCGGCCTTCCCACGGACCTCCCCTGGAAGCTCTACATCCCCCTGGCCAACCGGCCAGTGGAATTCCTGGAGCGCACGGGCTTCCATCCCACCTTCCTTTACGAATCCGTCTGGAACCTCGGGGTCTGTCTGCTCCTGCTGCTGCTGCTCCAGGCCGGCAGCCGCGGCCGCATCTCCCTGCCGGCCGGTGCCCTCAGCTGCGTCTATCTGATGGCGTACAGCAGCGGCCGGGTGTGGATCGAGGGCCTGCGGCTCGATCCGCTCTGCCTGTTCTCCCAGCCTCCCTTCTGCAGCGGCGGCATCCGCATGGCCCAGCTGATGAGCCTGCTGCTGATCGCCCTCGGAGGCCTCGGCCTGTGGTGGCTGTACGGCCGCCACCAGGCTCTCCCTGATCCCTCCGGCCGGAAGGCCCAGCCATGAACGATTCCCGCGTCTGGATCGTGGGCGCCGGTCCCGGCGCACCCGATCTGCTCACCCTGCGGGCCGCCCGGCTGCTGGAGCAGGCCGAGGTGCTCGTGTGGACCGATTCACTCGTGAATCCTCAGATCGCCGCCCTGGCACCGGAATCCTGCGAACGGATCCGCACCAGCTCCCTCACCCTGGAGGAGGTGCTCGATCGGGTGGTGGACCGGGCCCGGCAGGGCCGCCGTGTGGTGCGGCTGCACGACGGTGATCCCTGCCTCTACGGCGCCATCGCCGAGCAGATCTGCCGACTGGCCGATGCGGGCCTGGCGGTGGAGGTGGTGCCGGGCATCAGCGCCTACCAGGCAGCAGCCGCTGCTCTGGGCAGCGAACTCACCATTCCCGGCCTGGTGCAGACGATCGTGCTCAGCCGGGCCGGCGGCCGCACCGGCGTACCGGAGCGGGAGTCACTCGAGCGGCTGGCCTCCCTGCAGGCCTCCCTCTGCCTGTACCTCAGTGCCCGCCACGTGGAGGAGGTGCAGAGCGAACTGCTGCGCCACTACCCGGCCGACACCCCTGTGGCGATCGCCTACCGGGTGAGCTGGCCGGACCAGTGGATCGAGGTGGTGCCGCTGGAGCGGATGGCCGCCGTGAGCCGCGAACGGCAACTGATCCGCACGACCCTCTATGTGGTGAGTCCGGCCTTGCGGGCACCGGCCGAAGCCCGCTCGAAGCTCTATTCCGCCAGCCACAACCACCTCTTCCGCGGAGGGGCCTGAGGGCCGGCGGCAACGGCTCCAGACGGGGCCCCTCAGGCGGGAGCCGATTCAGGCAGGGGCCAGCGAGGAGCTGGCCTGCGGATCGGGCACCGCTTCGCGGTAGAGCTCCCGGTGCAGCTGCTCCTTTCTGTAGGCGCAGCCGAGCCGCTCCACGATCGCCTCCAGGTCGATCGCGGCGTTACCCAGGCAGCAGGTTCCGCCGGGTGAGGGAGTGATGTTGAACACCAGGCCAGGGCGGGGCTGCAGCCGCGCCTCCCCCAGCATCAACCGCTGCTGCCGTTTGTCGATCAACTGCGGCCGCACGCCGCCGTAGCCGTGGGCCACGCTGAGATCCGCCAGCTGCATGCCGGGCAGGATCTTGCGGGCATCCGCCAGAAACAGATGCCGCCGCAGCCAGGGCACCTCGAAGAGCAGGTTGCGGAGGATGTAGTTGCGGATGTCGGCGATACGGAACAGCTGCCAGAACACCGCCAGCACCGCCCAGTCCAGCCGCAGCACCCGCAGAAATTCCCAGAAGGAGGAAAGGCGGTAGCGCTCCAGCAGCGGCAGCAGCAGCGCCGTGGGCCCGAAGCGGGTCTTGCCGGGGGCGCGCACATCCGGATCGCCGTGGATGGCGGCGAAGGGAAGCTTGTCGTTCTGCACGGTGTAGACCTTGCCGCGCAGCAGATCGGGGGTGAAGTAGAAGCTCCCCGCCACCGGCAGGCAGGAGTACTCCAGGCCATGGCCCATCTGCTGGGCCATCAGCAGGCTGTGGGCTCCGGCGTTCACCACCACGTGCCGCGCCCGGATCTCCCGCTCGCCGCCGGGCGTCCCTGCGGACCGCAGGCGAACGAGGTAGTGGTCGCCGTCCGGTTCGATCGCCAATACCTCGGTGCCGAGGCGCAGATCGAGGCGGCGCCCACTGCCGGCCAGCGCGGCACGGGCCTGGGCCACGAACGATTCGGACAGGGCCTCGTAGTCCACCGCCGTGTAGGTGCTGCGGATGCCGATCGCCACCAGCTCCTCCGGCCGGGGCTCGCCGTTCACCAGCACCACCTGGGGCTCCCACTCGGCGATCTGCTCCTTCTCGAGCAGCTCCATGGCCGGGAAATGGGGCGAGAACCGCGCGAAGCGCTCCCGCAGGAAGGCACACTCCCTGGGCCCCACGCCCAGCACCATCTTGGGGGTGCGGAACACGCAGCGCTCCCGGGTGGCGGGATCGAGCAGTTCGGCGTAATGCACGATCATCTCGGCCGTGCGCTTCACCCGCACAGCCTTCTCGAGGGTGTAGTTGGTCTCGATGTCGCCGCAGTGAATCGTCTATCTGTTGTTCGTGGCCCGCGAGTTCACCTGCGCCAGGCGCTCGTAGCGCTCCACCAGGGTGAGCCGGGCCAGGTCGGTGTAGCGGGCCAGTTCGAACAGCAGGGCGGTGCCGCAGACCCCCCCGCCCA
>JBMLOS010000021.1:0-6557 GCA_049242845.1 Prochlorococcaceae cyanobacterium | reverse complement strand
TGCTGGTGGTGCGCGAGCTCACCGGCGGGGTGTACTTCGGCACCCCCAAGGGCCGCGTGGAGGCCGAAGGCCACGTGCGCGCCTTCAACACCATGGCCTACTTCGACTACGAGATCGACCGCATCGCAAGGGTGGGGTTCGATCTGGCCCGCCAGCGGGGCGGAAGGCTCTGCAGCGTGGACAAGGCGAACGTGCTGGATGTGAGCCAGCTCTGGCGCGACCGGGTGGAGGCGCTGCACGCCGCCAGCTACCCGGAGGTGGAGCTCAGCCACATGTACGTGGACAATGCCGCCATGCAGCTGGTGCGCAACCCGCGCCAGTTCGACGTGCTGCTCACCAGCAACCTCTTCGGCGACATCCTCAGCGACGAGGCCGCCATGCTGAGCGGCTCGATCGGCATGCTGCCCTCGGCCTCCCTGGGGGAGAGCGGGCCGGGCCTGTTCGAGCCGATCCACGGCTCCGCGCCGGACATCGCCGGCCAGGACCGGGCCAACCCGATGGCCATGGTGCTCAGCGCCGCCATGCTGCTGCGGGTGGGGCTGCAGCAGGAGGAGGCCGCCGCCGATCTCGAGGCCGCCGTGGACCGGGTGCTGGCGGCGGGGTACCGCACCGGTGATCTGATGAGCGAGGGCTGCACCCCCCTGGGCTGCCGGGCCATGGGCGAGCAGCTCCTGGCCGCCCTGGAGGGCTGAGGCCGGGGGTCGACGGGGCCTCCGGGAGGGGGCGGACCGGCGACCTGCCAAACTCACTACCGTTTTTCGTTCGCCTGCGCCGATGTCGAAGCGTCACCCGGTCGTCGCCGTCACCGGTTCCTCCGGCGCAGGAACCAGCACCGTCAAGCGGGCCTTCGAGCACATCTTCAAGCGCGAAGGCATCACCCCCGCCGTGGTGGAGGGCGACAGCTACCACCGCTACGAGCGGGGCCCCATGAAGGAGGCCATGGCCGCCGCCCTGGCCAAGGGCGAGAACTTCTCCCACTTCGGCCCCGAGGCCAACCTGTTCGACAAGCTCGAGCAGCTGTTCCGCAGCTACGGCGAAACCGGCACCGGCGAGAAGCGCTACTACCTGCACTCCGTGGAGGAGGCCGCCGAGCACAACGCCCGCCTCGGCACCAACCTCGAGCCCGGCCAGTTCACCCCCTGGGAGCCCATCCCCGCCGGCACCGACCTGCTCTTCTACGAAGGCCTGCACGGCGGCGTGAAGGGTGAGGGCTACGACGTGGCCGGCCTGGCCGACCTGCTGGTGGGCGTGGTGCCGATCGTGAACCTGGAGTGGATCCAGAAGATCGCCCGCGACAACAACGAACGCGGCTACTCGGCTGAGGCCACGGTGGATACGATCCTGCGCCGCATGCCGGATTACATCAACCACATCTGCCCGCAGTTCAGCCGCACCGACATCAACTTCCAGCGGGTGCCCACGGTGGACACCTCCAACCCGTTCATGATCCGGAACATCCCCACCCCGGATGAGAGCTTCGTGATCATCCACTTCCGCAAGGGTGCCCGCGAGAAGTGGGGGATCGACTTCACCTACCTGCTCGACATGATCCACGATTCCTTCATGTCCAGCCCCACCTCGATCGTGGTGAACGGCGGCAAGATGGGCTTCGCCATGGAGCTGATCCTCACCCCGATCATCCACCGCATGATCGAGGAGAAGAAGAAGCTCGCCTGAATCAGACCCTGAAGTCTTCCTTCCTGCCCGGCCTGCAGACAGGAAGGGGAGGCCAGCAGGAAGGCTCCAGGCAGGAAGCGCCCTTATGGTGGAGGCGCCGATCGGACTGGCTGAGGCCGATTCCCTTCACCAGACCTGCCACATCCACCCCCTCCTTCGTGATCCAGGGAGCCAATGGATCCGGTGGTGGATCCCCGCGGCCCGAACTTCGGCTGGATCAGATCGACAGCCGCCGCGTTTTCCAGGATGTGCGGCGCGCCTATTTCCACTATCTGGAGCAGTGTCCCGGCGGTGCCGAACCGATCGGCATCATCTGGCAGCAGACAGGACAGCCGCCGCGGGTGGTGTTCGAGCTGCCGGTGCTGCTGCCGGAGGAGCACTTCGTGCCGATCGAGATGATCCGCGGCAGACCCGGCCGCCCCTCCGCCACCCGGCTGCGCACCCCCCGCTCTCCCCTGCGCCCCTGAATCCGCCGCTCCCGAGATGGTCAGCAGTGATGTCATGCCCGCCGGCGGCCTGCTCGCATCCCCGGCCCTGGCGATGATCGCCGCCGTGTTCGGGGCCTGCGTGGGCAGCTTCCTCAACGTGGTGGCCTGGCGGCTGCCCCGGGAGGAATCCCTGATCCGGCCCGGCAGCCACTGCCCCCACTGCGGCACTCCCCTGGCCTGGTTCGAGAACGTGCCCGTGCTGGGCTGGCTCGCCCTGGGCGGGCGCTGCCGTCACTGCCACAAGGGAATCTCGCCCCGCTACGTGCTGGTGGAGCTGCTCACCGCCGGGCTCTGGGTGGCGATGCTCTCCGCCCGGCCCGATGGCCTGGGGCCCGCCCCCCAGCAGGCCCTGGTGGTGGCGGCGGGCTGGCTGCTGGCCAGCTGGCTGATCCCCCTGGTGCTGGTGGACCTCGACAGCCTCTGGCTGCCGGAACCGCTCTGCCGCTGGGGGGTGCTGCTCGGCCTGGCCTGCACCGCCCTGGTGGGCTTCAGCCAGGGGGAGGTGGTGGGGCGGGCCCTGCTGTTCCAGCACCTGCTGGCGGCGGGGCTCGGCCTGCTGGCCTTCGAGGGCACCAGCGCCCTGGCGGAGCGGCTGCTCGGCCGCCCGGCCCTGGGGCTGGGCGACGCCAAGCTGGCGGCCCTGATGGGTGCCTGGCTGGGGCCGGCCGGCCTGGGCCTGGCCGTGGCCGTCGCCGTGACCGGCGGCGCCCTGGTGGGCGGCACCGCGCGGCTGGTGGGCCTGCTGGGCCGCCACCAGCCCTTTCCCTTCGGGCCGTTCCTGGCAGCCGGGGCGGTGCTGCTCTGGTGGAGCGGCCACGGCCCCTGGCTGCGGCTGATGGGATGGCCCGGTCCTTAAATGGCCTGATCCTCCGAAGTCAACCGTGTCGCTGTTCGACTGGTTCGCCGACCGCCGCAAGGCCGCCCCTGTGGTGCGGGCCAGCCAGGACATGGACGAAGGCGATGGTCTGTGGAGCAAGTGCCCGGACTGCGGCCTGGTGATCTACCGCAAGGACCTCCAGGCCAACGCCAGTGTCTGCAAGGGCTGCGGCTATCACCACCGCATCGACAGCGAGGAGAGGATCCGCCTGATCGTGGATGAGGGCAGCTTCGAGGGGCTCGACGCCGATCTGGCCCCCACCGACCCCCTGGCCTTCAAGGACCGCCGCAGCTACGCCGACCGCCTGAAGGACAGCCAGCGCAGCACTGGCCTGCGGGATGCGGTGATCACGGGCCTCTGCCGCCTGGAGGGCCTGCCCCTGGCCCTCGGGGTGATGGATTTCCGCTTCATGGGCGGCTCGATGGGCTCAGTGGTGGGCGAGAAGCTCACCCGCCTGATCGAGACCGCCACCGACCGGGGCCTGCCGGTGCTGATCGTGTGCGCCTCCGGCGGCGCCCGCATGCAGGAGGGGATGCTGAGCCTCATGCAGATGGCCAAGATCAGCGGCGCCCTCGAGCGGCACCGGGCGGCCGAGCTGCTCTACATCCCCCTGCTCACCCACCCCACCACCGGCGGGGTGACCGCCAGCTTCGCGATGCTGGGCGATCTGATCCTGGCGGAGCCCAAGGCCCTGATCGGCTTCGCCGGCCGGCGGGTGATCGAGCAGACCCTGCGGGAGAAGCTGCCGGACGGCTTCCAGACCGCCGAATACCTGCAGGACCACGGCTTCGTGGACACGATCGTGCCCCGGCCCCAGCTGCGCCCCACCCTGGCCCGCCTGATGCGCCTGCACGCCCGCCGGCCCGTCGCCGTCTGCGCCTGATGCCTGCGCCTTCCTCCCGCACGAGGGCCTGGCGGACGAACCCGCTGCCCTGCCTGCTGGGGCTCCTGCTGGCCCTGCTGCTGCTCACTCCTTCTGTGGCCCTGGCCGGACCGGTGGACTGGCAGGCCGTGCCCACCAGCGAGGAGGGCCAGCAGTGGTGGGACGCCGGCAGCCTGCGCCGCACCCGCAACGGCACCGTGAGCGTGCTCAGCCGCTACCTTCCGGCCACCGAGGAAGGGGAGCGCCCGCGCATGGGCGACCTCTACGTGATGGAGCTGGACTGCGGCCAGGGCCTCTACCGCGACACCTCGGTGAACGGTCTGCCCCGCTTCGGCTCGGAGTGGCAGGCCGCCGGCGGGGATCACCTGATCGACGCCGTGATCGAGGCAGCCTGCCTCGCGGCCGCCGATCTGCCGGCCTGAGCACCGCGTCTGAGCGTCTCGCCTGAGCACCGCAATACCGCCCTCCTTCCTCCGCGTCTGTCCCTGACCCGCGATGCCTCCCACCCTCTCCAGCCTCGGCCCCCGTCGCTCCACCACGCCGGTGCGGGTGGCCGTGGCGGGCCTCGGATTCGGCGAGGGGGTGCACCTGAGCGCCCTGCGCAGCGGTGCCCTCACCGAACCGGTGGCGCTGTGGCATCCGCGGGCCGAGCGGCTGGAAGCGGCCTGCCGCCAGGCGGAACTCCCCGGCCACACCGACTTCGACACCCTGCTGGCCGACCCCTCGATCGAGGCTGTGGTGATCGCCACGCCGCCCGGGCCGCGCTTCGATCTGGCCCGTCGGGCCCTGCTGGCGGGCAAGCACCTGCTGCTGGAGAAGCCGGTGGCGCTCGAAGCCGGCCAGATCGAGGAGCTGCAGCGGCTGGCCCTGCGGCAGCGGTGCTGCGTGGGGGTGGATTTCGAATACCGGGCGGTACCCCTGTTCCAGCAACTGGCGGCGCTGCTGGAGGAAGGGGTGCTGGGGGAGCCCTGGCTGGTGAAGCTCGACTGGCTGATGGGCAGCCGGGCCGATGCCTCCCGGCCCTGGTCGTGGTATTCCCAGGCTGACGAGGGCGGCGGCGTGCTCGGGGCGCTGGGCACCCACGCCTTCGACACCCTCCACTGGCTGGTGGGCCCCACCCGCTCGCTGAAGGCCCATCTCTCCACCGCGATCCGGGAACGCCCCCTGGCGGAGGATCCGCAGCGGCGGGCGCCGGTGGACGCGGAGGACATCGCCCTGCTGCAGCTGGAACTCGAAACCCGCTCGGGCTCAAGGGTGCCGGCCCAGGTGTCGCTGGCCTCGGTGACCCGCCAGGGACGGGGCTACTGGATCGAGCTCTACGGCAGCGAGGCCACCCTGGTGCTGGGCTCGCCCAACCAGAGCGACTACGTGCACGGCTTCCAGCTCTCGATGGCCCGGCCGGGCGAGCCGCTGCGACCCGTGCCGGCCGCCGAGGAATTCGCCTTCCGGCGCACCTGGGGTGACGGGCGGGTGGCGCCGGTGGAGCGGATCCAGCAGTGGTGGGCGGAGGCGATCCGGGAGGGACGGCCGATGCTGCCGGGCCTGGCGGAGGCGGTGGCCAGCCAGCGCTGCTGCGACCAGGCCCGGGCGGATCGGGCGGCAGAGCGCTTCTGATCTGCCAAGGCTTCGGCTGGGCCCGAGCGGGGTCGCCACCATGGGAGCCCCACGACAGGGAGAGAACAGCGCCAGAACCAGGACCGGAACCAGGGCCATGGCCGGGACCGGATCAGCTCCGAACTCCAGAAGGTGGAACCAGAGCCGCAACCAGGAGACCCAGGCAACACAAATCGGGTATCACAAGGAACTTCGCCTATTCCGTAGCAATCACTACAGTTCAGGCACTTCAGTCCTGTCCCCATGTCCATCACCACCGCCCGCCAGCTCGCCCGTCAGGCCGAGGAGTCGCGCCGCCGCGCCCGCCAGGAGGAATTCAGCCTCCAGGCCCTGCGTCGGCAGACCCTGATCGACTGACCCCTCACCGCCCGGGAAAGCCGTCCCGAAGCTGGAATGCGGAGGGGGATCCCCTAGACTCGCCGCCAGACCAAGGCGGGTTGGCCCTTCCGATCCCCAGCTCCGGGACCCGATGGATCCGGGCCATCGCCGACGGCGAAGGCCCGGGAATCCGGGGAGGCTCCCGAGCCCGGCAGGTTCAACCGGCCCACTGGTGCCACCCAGTTCCGTTCCCATCGATCCGAGGTTCTATCCATGGCGCTCGTTCCGCTTCGGCTGCTGCTCGACCACGCCGCTGAGAACGGCTACGGCATCCCTGCCTTCAACGTGAACAACCTGGAGCAGGTGCAGTCGATCATGGAGGCGGCCTACGAGACCGACTCCCCGGTGATCCTGCAGGCCTCCCGCGGCGCCCGTCAGTACGCCGGTGAGAACTTCCTGCGCCACCTGATCCTGGCTGCCGTGGAAACCTATCCCGACATCCCGGTGGTGATGCACCAGGACCACGGCAACAGCCCCGCCACCTGCTACGGCGCCGCCGCCAACGGCTTCACCTCGGTGATGATGGACGGCTCGCTGATGGCCGACGCCAAGACCCCCGCCAGCTACGAGTACAACGTGGCCGTCACCAAGGAAGTGGTGGATGTGGCCCACGCCATCGGCGTGAGCGTGGAAGGTGAGC
>JBMLOS010000020.1:0-6862 GCA_049242845.1 Prochlorococcaceae cyanobacterium | reverse complement strand
TGCTCAGCCTGATCACCGCCCGCAGCTACGGCCAGCACAACACGGTGGTGTACAAGAACGGCGACCAGTACCGCGGCATGCCGCACCGCCACACGCTGCTGATCAACCCGGACGACCTGGCCGCCAGCGGCCTGCGCGCCCATGAACGCGTCACGGTGCAGGGCGAGGCCGGCGCCCTGGAGGAGATCGAGCTGATCCCCGGCTCAATCCGCCGCGGCGCGGCGCTGATGTTCTACCCAGAGGCCAATGTGCTGATGCGGCCCCTCAAGGATCCCGAGAGCGGCACGCCGGCGTTCAAGCGGGTACCCGTGCTGCTGCGGGCGGGGTGATGCCCTGGTGGCCACCCCGGCTGCCGCTGCTGGCCCTTGCCAGGATGCGGAGCGCCGGCGAAGGGCCATGGCCACGCTCCTCACCCATCGGCTGCGGATCGCCACCGATGGACCGTTCCGCTGCCACGACATCACCGCCGAGCTTCAGGCCCTGGTGGATCAGGCGGGCCTGCGTGAGGGCCTGCTGGTGGCAGCCGGGCAGCACACCACCACGGCCCTGGTGGTGAACGAGAACGAGGTGCGGCTGCTTGCCGACATCGAGCGTTTCTTCCTCGAGCAGGTGCCCCCCGATCGGCCCTGGCTCCACAACGATCTGCACCTGCGACCGGACATCCCGCCCGATGAACCGCGCAACGCCCACAGCCATCTGATTGCCCTGATGCTGGGCAACCACCTCACCCTGCCGGTGGTGGAAGGGCACCTCGGGCTGGGGCGCTACCAGGCGGTGCTGCTGGTGGAGCTGGATGGCCCGCGGCAGCGCGAGGTGCTGGTGCAGCTGCACCAGTGAACGCCGAGGCCCAGAAACCGGTCACGGGCCTACAGCCCGCGGCGATCGAGCGCATCCGCCAGCCGGTTCACGGCTGCGGCCAGCTGGGCCTGGGTGTCGGGGGGAGCCACCGCCTCCTCCCGGCGCCGAAAGGCTTCGAGGGTCCGCACGATCAGGAACACCACGAAGGCGATCACCAGGAAGTTGATCAGCGCCACCAGCACGGTGCCGGCGGGCCAGGCAGCGATCGAATCCACGCGGGCCGCCTGGAGCACGGGCGCCAGCAGGCCGGTCATCACCAGGGTCACCACCGCATCCACCACCTTGCCGAAAGCACCGCCGATCACCACCGCCACCGCCAGATCCACCACGTTGCCCTTGTGAATGAAGGTCTTGAAATCGGCGAGGAAACTGGAGCGACGGGGGGCCATCACCGGGAAACCGGACGGGTCCTGACCGTAGCCAGGTCGTCTGGACTCCCTGCCGTGAGCCGGTGCAGGGCGCTGTAATCCAGCCCATCGAGACCGGCGGGGCCAGCACGCTCCAGCAGGCGGGCGAGCCCCTCGAGGCCCAGGGTCTCGATGCCCTGCTGGCGGGCCGCCTCCAGGAAGAGGTGGAGGTCCTTGCGCAGGTGGGCCGTGGGGAAATTGGGGTTGGCGTAGTCGTCTGCCAGCTCCTTGGCCAGCTTCTTGTCGAAGGTGGGGGCGTAGAGGGCGCTGGCACGCAGGATCGCCATGAACGCCTCCACCTCCACGCCGGCCCGCTGCACTAGATGCAGGCTGAGGCTGAAGCTGTGGGTGAGGCTGGCGATCAGCTGGTTGAGAGCCAGCTCGGTCTGCAGGGCCGCGCCCACGGGGCCGAGATGGTGCGGTTCGCCGCCGAGCGCCTCCAGCAGCGGCCGGGCCCGCTCCAGGGCCGCCGCCTCACCGCCCACCATCAGCTGCAGGGTGCCGGCGAGGGCCTCGGGCCGGCTGCCGAGCACAGGGGTTTCGAGCAGGGTCGCGCCGCGCTCCGCCAGGGCTGTGGCCAGGGCCTCACTCTCCGCCGGAGCGATCGTGGCCACCTGCACCACCAGCCGCCCGGCCAGGGCGGAGCCGGCCTGCTCCAGCAGCACCGCGCGAGTGGTAGCGCCATCACTGAGCACCGCCACCACCGCTTCCGCCGCCGCCACCGCCTCGGCCGGCGTGGCTGCGGGCCGGGCACCCAGGGCGAGCAGGGGCTCACAGCGCTGCGGGCTGCGGTTCCACACGGTGAGGCCATGGCCGCAGCGGAGCAGCCGCTCGCCGATCGCGCCCCCCAGGAGTCCGGCGCCCAGCAGGGTGATCTCCATCGCAGCAGCCCGGATCGGCGAGAGCCAAACTACCGATCACCCCCGCAGCCCTCCGGGCGCCCCGCCCCGGGGTGCGCCGGTGCCCCCGAAAAGCACCATGGACATGCCTGGCCTGCTGGAGACGCTGCTCCCCGCCCTGCGCTCCCCGGCCGGCGCGGTGGCCTTCGTGCCCCTCTATGCCCTCTGGGTCACGCTGCTGCTCCCGGGCGTGTGGGCCTCGATGCTGGCGGGGGCCCTCTACGGCACCGTCTGGGGGAGCGTGGTGGTGTTCGTGGGGGCCTGCCTCGGGGCGGTGGCCGCCTTCCTGCTCGGCCGCCATTGGCTGCGCGACTGGGCCCGGCGGCGGCTGGCGACGGTGCCGAAGCTGCAGGCGATCGAGGTGGCCGTGAGCCGCGAGGGGCTGCGCCTGGTGCTGCTCACCCGCCTGTCGCCGGCGTTTCCCTTCAGCCTGCTGAACCTGGCCTACGGGCTCAGCGAGGTGAGCCTGCGCGACTACTGCATCGGCCTGATCGGCATCCTGCCCGGCACGGTGCTCTTCTGTGCGCTCGGCGCCCTTGCGGGCGATGTGGCCCGCTTCGGGGAGGTACTGCACGGCCGGGCCGATGCCGGCACCTGGGCCCTGCGGATCGTGGGCGTGCTCGCCACGGTGGGCTCGGTGTGGGTGGTGGGAAGGGCGGCGCGCAACGCGCTCACCCCTCCCGAAGGCCCCTGAGCGGACCCCTCAGGCAACCGGCAGGGTGGCATAGAGGGAGGGGTTGGAATAGGAGCTGGCCAGATAGGCCGCTCCCTTGCCGTTGTCCAGCAGAGCACCGAAGTCGAGGAATTCCACCGAGTTGGAATCGAATTCGGCGCTCACCCCCAGCAGCAGCCGGCCGGTGGGGCTCTGGGAAGCACTGATCACTTCGAGTCCCTCCGGGCTGCGGCTCACCTGCTGATAGGTGACGAAGTCCACGTTGTTCACATCGGTGACGTCGTAGACCACCAGAAGTCCGCCCTGGGTGACGGGATCAAGGTCGCTCGGATCGGAGGTCTTGTTGCCGGCGTTGGTGCGCTCAAGAGCACCCACGACATAGCGTCGATCCTGGTATTCGAGCACGGCCACCGATTCCGGCTCCACCCCCTTGTCGTCGCTGCGGGTGTCGTCGTAGATACCAGCGAACTGGGCGATGTTCTGCAGGCTGGTGTTGTAGGTGATGCCGTTGATGGTGTCGGCCATCCAGCTGTCCCAGACCAGCTCACCGGTGATGCCGTCGAACAGGCTGAGGCTGCGAGAGCCGAAGCTCACCGGGGTGCCGGAGCGTGAGGGGGTGGATTCAAAGCTGAAGTCGTTAGTTGGGTCCGCATCGCCAAGAGCAAGCTCATCGCCCAACACCAGGGCTTCACTGGTGTCATTGGCATTCACGACCAACTTCAGGCGGCCGGGCACAGCGCCGTAGCCGAGGCCGCTGTCCCGCCTCTCGTCGAGATAGTCTCCATACTCACGGCCATCGCCTTCGTTAGCAGTGATGAAAAAAACATCGTCTCCCTGTTGCCAGGCAGCAATCCCATCAGCCATGCGCAGGCCCACCACGCTCTGGCCACTCAGGGGATTGAATCCCGCGACAGGTGCCGTTCCATCCGTGGCATCCCTGTCAGTGAGATCCACCGAAACCTGACTGTAATCCACCCAGCCCAGGCCGATATAGGACTCCACCTGGTTGGTGGCCAGGTTGATCCGGGCCACGGTGTTGTTCTCCTGCAAAGTCACGAACAGATAGCCACCGGCCGCCGCCACGTACTCGGGCTCGGCGTCCTGGCCGAAGCTTGCAGTGATCCCGTCCTGGCCGCTGAAGCGGATCCCGCTGCCCAGCTGCTGCACACCGATGGCATTCAGATCCGGGAAGAAAACTTCAGCCTCGGAGAACTGGAGGTTGCCGCCCTGGCCCGTGATGTTGATGATCGACACGCTGCCCACCGGATCGACGCTGTAGTCAGCGTTGGGCTGGCCCTCATTGGCGATGTACAACTGGGTGCCGTCGGCACTGAAACGCATGCCATCGGTGAGGAACCCGGTGTTCACCACCGCCAGCTCGGTGAGCTTGCCCGAGGGATTGATGCTGTAGAAACGGATCTGGCTCTCGGGAGTGGCACTTCCGATCGCGTCGTAGTTTTCGGGGGTGGCGGCGATCGCAATCAGATTGCCGAAGCTGGCCACCGAGGTGGTGAAGAATCCGCTGAGCTCAATCTGCTGCACCAGCAGGGGATTGGCGGGATCACTCCAGTCGGTGAGCGACACAAGATTGCTGCCACCGCTGGAGAGGGTGAACAGCTTGTTGGCAAACGCCACCGAGGCACTGATTTCCGCCACCAGGCCGTCTTGGCCTGGGGTTGGATCCAGGGCAACGGAGGTGAGATCGCTCCGGCCCAGCAGTGCCTCGATTGGCTCCAGTTGAGGCAACGGCCCCTTGGGCTTCAGCCCCTGTTGCACAGGGCCCTGGGACGGACTGGGGAAGCGGGCAGCCATGGAACGTTCGGGATTGCCCGTGAGACTCTCATGCGGAATCGCGCCGCTCGCTATGAACGGGTTAAGGCGTCGTGGTGATCACATCAGGATGTTGTGCAGATCAACTTGTGCAGTTCAACCCTGCGGCTCCTGCCTGTCGGGATCCGGCAGGGGCCAGTCGCGGATCGCGGCGATCAGCACGAACCAGGCCAGCCGCAGCCTCGCCGGGAGGCCGGGGCGGGCAGCCAGATCGCCGTACTTGGCGCGGCCACAGTCGGTCTTGATCCAGCGGAAGGCCACTGGAGGAGCCGGCGAGGGGCCAGGCTTCGGGGAGGGACCCTGCTCCGAGGAGGGGGTGGGCGCCATCACGGACAGGAACGTTTGCCTCGATCCTGCTGGCAAGCGGTCGGGCTGACCAGTGCGGTGATCCCGGGCGCTACGGCCGTCGCCGCAGCAGGCGCCGGATCTCCCAGGTGGCCGGTTTGTCCCCGCCCTGCGCATCGAAGGGCAGGGGGCGCTGGGGCAGACCATCCGCCCGGGGGAAGAAAGAATTCAGCCAGGTATAGCGATCACTCAAGCCCCAGCCCACCAGCAGCTTCAGTCGCGGTTGCGGCAGCACGGCCTCCAGAAAGCTGGTGTACACCGCGGCCACCGCCCGGTCGCGCTGGTCGATCGCGCCGGGCAGGGAACGGTCGTTCACATCCAGTTCGGTGATGTAGATGTCGAGGCCCAGATCCGCCAGGGCCTGCAGAAAGGCGGGCAGCTGGCGGAAGGTGGTGGGGCCGCTGCCGTTGGCATAGAGGTGTCCCTGCAGACCCACCGCCTGCAGGGGCACGCCCCGGCGGCGCAGGTCGCGCACCAGGGCCAGGAACTGCTCCCGCTTGCGCGCACTCTTGGGGTCATCCCCTTCGAGGCCGTACTCGTTGATCACCAGCCGCGCCGTGGGATCGGCCTCGTGGGCCCAGGTGAGGGCCCAGGCGATGTAGTCGGGCCCGAGCTTCTCCAGCCAGAGGCTGCGGCGCAGGCCCGTGGCGTCGTCGGCGATGGGCTCGTTCACCACATCCCACGACTGCAGCTGCCCGCGGTAGTGGCCTGCCACGGTGCGGATGTGGCGGGCGAGGGCGTCCTTGAGCTCGGCGGCCGGCAGTTCCTGCACCCAGCCAGGCAGCTGCTGGTGCCATACCAGGGTGTGGCCGCGCATCGCCAGACCCTCGGCGCGGGCGAAGGCGAGCAGCTGATCGGCCGCACCGAAGGAGAAGCGGCCCGGGGCCGGCTCGAGCTGATCCCACTTCATCTCGTTCTCCGGCACGATCAGCCCCGTCTGAGCCACCACCAGGGCGCGGAAGGAGGGATCCCGCAGCTGGTCGTTGGTGACGGCCGCCCCCCAGATGCGCCCGCCCCCCGCCGCCAGAGCCTGGAGGGAATCGCCGCGGCGGGGCAGGGCCGCCGCCACCCGCCAGCCCAGCACCCCGAGGAGGAGCAGCAACAGCAGCAGACGGCGGCGACGCATCGGCGGATCAGCCGCCGGGAGGGGCGTCGAGAAGAGCGAGCAGACCGGCTTCATCCAGCACGGGCACCCCGAGGCTCTCAGCCTTGGCCAGCTTGCTGCCGGCCTCCTCGCCCGCCACCACGTAGCTGGTCTTGCGGCTCACCGAGCCGCTCACCTTGCCGCCGGCGGCCTCGATGCGCTCCTGGGCCTGGCGGCGGCTCAGGCCAGGCAGGGTGCCGGTGAGCACGAAGGTGCAACCGGCCAGAGGTGCCGCCCCGTTTCCCTCGCCGGCACGGGCCAGGGCTTCCTGCTCGGCGGCGCTGGTGGCCAGGGAGAAGCCGAGCTGCTCCAGATCGGCCAGCAGGCCGAGGTTGGCGGGGGTGTGGAACCACTGCTGCAGGCTCTGCACGATTTCCGCCCCGATCCCGAACACCGCCTGGATGCTCTCCGGATCGTCGGCCGCGGCGGCTCCGAGGGCCGCCGCGCTGGGGAAGGCGCGGGCGAGGGCCCTGGCATTCACCTCCCCCACGTGGTGGATGCCGAGGCCGTAGAGCTGACGGGGCCAGGGTTGCTGCCGCGAGGCCTCCAGCGCCGCCACCAGGTTGGCGGCACTCTTCTGGCCCATGCGCTCCAGGCTGGCCAGCAGGGCCCCATCCAGCCGGTAGAGATCCGCGATCGAGCGCACCAGCCCCCGGTCCACCAGCTGCTCGATCAACTTGCTGCCGAGGCCGTCCACATCCAGGGC
>JBMLOS010000019.1:12480-18134 GCA_049242845.1 Prochlorococcaceae cyanobacterium | reverse complement strand
GTCGATGCTCACCCACACCTTCAATGCCATGGGAGGTCTGCAGCACCGGCAGCCCGGGCCGGTGGCGGCGGCGCTGCTGCACGGCGGCGTGGCCCTGGGCCTGATCGCCGACGGCGTGCACGTGGCCCCCTCGATGGCGGTGCTGCTGCAGCGGCTCGCCCCGCAGCAGCTGGTGCTGGTGAGCGATGCCCTGGCCCCCTATGGCCTCGGCGAAGGGCTGCACCGCTGGGATGAGCGGCCCCTGCGGGTGGAGAACGGCACCTGCCGCCTGGAGGACGGCACCCTGGCGGGGGTGACCCTGCCCCTGCTGGAGGGGGTGCGCCGCCTGGCCCGCTGGGGCGGGCGGCCGGAGCAGGCGATCGCCGCCGCCACGGTGCAGCCCCGCAGGGTGCTGGGCGAACAGCGGCCACTGGAGGAGCTGCTGCTGGGCACTCCGCTGGAGGAGACCCTGCGCTGGCATGCCGACGGCGAGGAGCTGCGCTGGAGCCGCGCTGCCTAGGATCCGCCCCACCTCCGATCGCCCCGATGCCCTCCGAGCGCCTGCTGGATTCCACCGCGACCCCCGCTGCCGCCGACGGCAAGGCCGCCGAGAAGGCGGAGGTGAAGGGCTATTTCGAAACCACGGGCTTCGAGCGCTGGAACCGCATCTACAGCGAAAGCGACGAGGTGAACAAGGTGCAGCGGAACATCCGCATCGGCCACCAGAAGACCGTGGACAACGTGCTCGCCTGGCTGCAGGAGGAGGGCGGCCTGGCGGAGCGCAGCTTCTGCGACGCCGGCTGCGGCGTGGGCAGCCTCAGCCTGCCTCTGGCCCAGCGGGGTGCCGGCCGGATCGCGGCGAGCTATCTCACCGAGGCCTTGGTGGCCGCGGCCGCCCGCCGGGCCGCCGAGGCCGGCATCCCCACCAGCCAGCTGCAGTTCACCGCCTCCGACCTCGAGAGCCTGGAGGGCCGCTACGAAACGGTGATCTGCCTGGATGTCTTCATCCACTACCCCCAGGCCGCCGCCGAGGAGATGGTGCGCCACCTTGCGGGCCTGGCGGAGGGGCGCCTGATCGTGAGCTTCGCCCCCTACACCCCGCTGCTGGCGCTGCTGAAGGGAATCGGCCAGCTGTTCCCCGGCCCCAGC
Organism: Prochlorococcaceae cyanobacterium; assembly: GCA_049242845.1. Classification (GTDB taxonomy): domain Bacteria; phylum Cyanobacteriota; class Cyanobacteriia; order PCC-6307; family Cyanobiaceae; genus CBW1002. Next base: position 17,006 of record JBMLOS010000019.1, on the reverse strand, counting down.
CGCACCACCCGCGCCTACACCCTGCGGGAGGAGGGCATCGTGAAGGCCGCCATGGCCTGCGGCTTCCGGCCGCTCCGCCGCAGCCTCAACCAGGCCCCCTTCTACTTCTCGCGGCTGATCGAGTTCGAGAAGGCGGCCTGATCCGAAAAGGCCGCCTGAGCGGTGAAGCCGGCGGGCGGCGCGGCCTACGCGGAAAGAGGGGTGCAGTGATCTGCGCGTTGAGGAATCCTGCTCACACGCCGCTGCCGTAGGCGATCTGGCAGACGGCATTGAGCAGCTGGGCCTGGTCGAGGGTGGAGGGAGGCTGGCCCTGCAGCAGGCCCTGCTTGCAGTCGGCCTGGGCGTAGGCATAGGGGCCACCCCCAAGGCTGTAGGCGAAGCGGGCGCCCTGGGGGGCCACGGCCTGGATCGAGGCGTAGTCGAGCTGGATCGAGGTCTGGGGCACCACGATCACGGTGGCCTTCTGCTCGAGGGCGTCATTCACCTGATCGGTGATCATCGCGGCGGTGGCGAGGCTGGAGACGCCCCAGCCGGCTGCCCGTGCTCCCCACCAGCCCCAGCCGGCGGGATTGACCCGGTACCAGCCTGTGGTCCAGGGGCGGGCCTGCCAGTAGCGACCACCCTCCCAGGCCGGGTTCCAGGCCGCCACCCCCGGACGGCGCACCACCCCGGCACCGGGAGCGCCCCAGCCGGCACCGGGGCGCACACCGGCCCCGGAGGCCGGCCCTCCCAGACCGCCACCCCGCATCGGCCGGGCCGTCGCTTCCGGCGGCAGCAGCAGCAGGGGGGCCAGCAGGGAGGCCAGAAGCCAACGCGGAGCCAGGGGGAGGGTCATCGGGGCTTGGCGGGCAAGGGCGGGAGGCTCGGGCCCTGCGGCCCTCTCCTCCCCGCAGGCTGACGCTGCGCCAGGCCGCGGGGAGGGCCGGTGAGGAATCGTCATGGCGGCCCCTCGAGATCCGGTGGGGGCGGGGCCTCACACTCCCATATTCCGCCCTGGGGCCGGGGCAGCCGCAGCCGATGGGCATGCAGCCGGTAGCCCCCCGCCCCCGGCACCACCTCCGGACGGGCGCTCCCCCCCGGCAGATAGAGGGGATCCCCCAGCAGCGGTGCCCCGATCGCGGCGGTGTGGATCCGGATCTGGTGGGGCCGGCCGGTGGCGATCTCCACCTCCACCAGGCAGCAATCGGCGCGGCGCCGCAGCAGGGTGAGCCGGCTGTGGGCCTCCAGGCCCGCCTCCGCCGGCGGGGCCGCGCACCAGATCGTGCCCAGCAGCGGATGGGGCCGCTGGGCGATCGGGGTGGTGATCACCAGGCTGCCGCCCTCCGGCAGGGAGGCCGGAAGCGGCACCGTGAGGGCGCGGTAGCGCTTGCGGCAGGGGCCCTCGGGGCGTGGATCGCGCAGCTGGGCGCTCAGCCAGGCCCGGGTGGCGGGACGACGGGCGCAGACCAGCAGGCCGGAGGTGTGGCGGCCCAGGCGGTGCACCGGCCGGGGCACGCCGGCGGGGTCGGCGGCATGGCGCTGCTCCAGCAGGCGCAGCAGGGTGTGCTCGGAAAAGCCGCCGGCGGGCAGCACCGGCAGCCCGCTGGGCTTGTCGATCACGTGCAGGTCGCCGTCCTCGAACCGGACGCTCCACGACCCCGGCACGGCGGCCTCCTCCCAGGGGGGCCGATGCCAGACGAGCCGATCCCCCGGCTGCAGCGGCCCATCGGCCCGGAGCTGCCGGCCGTTCCACTGGATCTCGCCGGCGGCGAGCCGCTCCGCCCAGAGGGCGGCCGAGGAATGGCCCCAGCGCTCCGCCAGGAAGGCCACCACCCCGGCCCCGCTGCCGAGGCGCTCCAGGTCGGGGGCGGTGATGCGGTCGCGGTAGGTGCGGCCGCGGTTGAGGGCCGCCGGCAGCCAGCCCGCCGGCAGGGGCGAGGAGGACACCCGCCGGCCTCCCTCACTCCACCAGGCCGTGCTCGAGCGCGTAGCGCACCAGTTCGGTGCGGCTGGCTGTGCCGGTCTTGGTGAACAGGCGGCTCACGTACTTCTCCACGTTGCGGATGGAGGTTTCCAGCCGGCGGGCGATCTCCTTGTTCATCAGCCCCTCGGCCACGAGCTGCAGCACGCTCGCCTCGCGGGGGGTGAACTCCAGCCGCACCGCCGCCGGGGCCTTGCGGCCGCCGCTGCCGGAAAGGAGGGAGCGGATCTCGGTGATCTGGCGGGCCATCTGGCCGATGTCCGCATCGGCGAAGCGGGCCGCCTCGGCCAGCAGCCGCTCCTGGCGCCGCACCACGTTGTGGACGCGGGCCACGAGTTCGTCGGGATCGAAGGGCTTGGGGATGTAGTCGTCGGCGCCGGCGTTGAAGCCGGCGATCCGATCGGCCGTCATCCCCTTGGCGGTGAGGAAGATCACCGGCGTGCCGCCGAGGCGCTCATCGGCGCGGAGCCGCTGCAGCAGGCCGTAGCCATCCAGCCGCGGCATCATCACGTCGCTGATGATCACGTCCGGCAGCAGTTCCTGGGCGAGGGTCCAGCCCTCCTCGCCGTCGTTGGCGGTGGTCACCGCGAAGCCCTCGTCCTCGAGGTAGGCCTTCACGGCGGTGCGCAGGCCGGGCTCGTCGTCCACCAGAAGGAGCCGCACCGGCGTCGGGGCGGTCTCGGGCACCGGTTCGGCCCCGGCGGGCACGGTGAGTTCGCTTGGTTCGCTGGTCATGGGCGCAATCTATCGAGAGCCGCCGGGCAGCACCTCGCGGCTCTCCACCACATGGCCGCTGTAGCCCAGACGGCGCGCCAGGTCGGAGAGTGTGGCCGGATCGCGGCCCGCCTGCTCGGGGAAGCAGGCGGCCCACCAGATCTGGTGGTGAAGCCGGTTGCCGGGGGTGATCTGGCCACCGGGATTCAGCGTGAGCACGATCAGATGGCGGCCGTCGCTGGTGATCCGCATCGGCGTGGCCGGGGTGCAGCGGATCGTCTCGCTGCGCACCTTCACGTCGTCGGGGAACTCCTCCCACACCTTGATCCGGCGCAGCCCCGGCTCTCCCGGATCGGTGGTGACGCCATACACGCCGGTGGCCTGCTTGCCGCCCCGCACCTGCCGCTCCTCCAGCACAACCAGGCCCTGGGGGCGGGCCAGCCGCGGAATCAGGTTCACGCCCTGGGCCGCCGCGGGTAGCCCCGCCAGGCCGAGCGGGAGCCCCAGGGCCAGCGCGGCGGTCAGGCCCAGCGGCCCCCAGGAACGACCGGCCGGAGCGGAGGACCGGGCAGGCAGCGGATTCGTCAGCATGGCTCCATGCTCGCCTACCTCGACCACCACGCCACCACCCCCTGCGATCCGGAGGTGGTGGCCGCCATGACGCCCTGGTGGAGCGAGGCGTTCGCCAATCCCGCCAGCCGCCTCTACCGCCCGGCCCTGCAGGCCGCCGCCGCCGTGGAGCAGGCCCGCGGCCGGGTGGCCCGGGCCGTGGGCCTGGCCGAGGGTGAGGTGGTGTTCACCAGCGGCGCCACCGAGGCCGACAACCTCGCCCTCAAGGGCCTCAGCGAGGCGGCAGCCGATCGGGCGCTCCGCCGGCGGCGGATCGTGAGCCTGGTGAGCGAGCACCGGGCCGTGCTGGATCCCCTGGCCCACCTGGCCCGCCGCGGCGTGCCGGTGACCCTGCTGCCGGTGGAGGCCGACGGTCTGGTGAACCTGGAGCGGGTGGAGGCGGCCCTGGGCGACGACGTGCTGCTGCTCTCGGTGATGGCCGCCAACAACGAGATCGGCGTGCTCCAGCCCCTTGCCGCCCTCGGGCGCCTCTGCCGGGCCCGCGGGGTGCTGTTCCACTGCGACGCGGCCCAGGCGGTGGGGCACATCCCCCTGGACATGGAGGCCCTCGGCCTCGATCTGCTCAGCCTCAGCGGCCACAAGCTCTACGGCCCCAAGGGGGTGGGCGCCCTGGTGCTTCGGCCCGGCCTGCGGCTGGCGCCCCAGCAGCACGGCGGCGGCCAGGAGGGGGGCCTGCGGGCCGGCACCCTGCCGGTGCCGCTGCTGGTGGGGCTCGGCCTGGCGGTGGAGCGGGCCCTGGCGGACCGGGAGGAAAGGGCCGCGCGGCTCGCCGGCCTGCGGGATCGGCTCTGGCGGGAGCTCGAAGCGCTCGGGGGGGTGCGCTGCAACGGCTCCGCCCGCCAGCGCCTGCCCCACAACCTGAACGTGACCCTCGAGGGGGTGGACGGAACCCGGCTGCATCAGGGGCTGCGCCGGCGCCTGGCGGTGAGCAGCGGCTCGGCCTGCAGCCAGGGCAGCCCCTCCCACGTGCTGGCGGCCCTCGGGCGCAGCCGCGCCGAGGCCGCGGCCTCGATCCGCTTCGGGCTGGGCCGCGGCACCAGCACGGAGGAGATCGAGGCGGCGGTGAACGCCGTGCAGGAGGTGGTGCGGGAGCTGCGGCGGCTCAGAGCGCCGTGAGCAGCACGAAGCCCGCCACGCCCACCAGGGCGAGCACCATCTGGGCCAGGCGGCTCACGAGCATGCCGGCCACCACCGCCAGCCCCACCAGCAGGGAGCGCCGCAG
>JBMLOS010000019.1:0-12470 GCA_049242845.1 Prochlorococcaceae cyanobacterium | reverse complement strand
ACCCATGCGTGACTTGCCCCCAGGGCACTTGGAGCGCCGGCGGCGTGGGCGCCAGGCTGGCCGGCGCACTCAGGAGCTCGCCCGCGCTGGCCCCCAGCAACGGCCCCACCAGGGCCCCCAGCAGCGGCCCACCCACCGGCAGGGCCGGCAGCAGCCCCAGCAGACCCACCACCAGGCCGAGGGCCGCGCCGCCGTAGGCCCAGCGGGTGGCCTGCAGACGGGCCGGCCCGAGCACCAGCCCCAGGGCTTCGGCGCCCCAGCCCAGCAGCAGGAGCACCACGGCGAGCAGCAGCGGCGGCCAGCCCGCCTCCCAGCCCACCGCCGCCATCCAGAGGGTGGCTCCCAAAGGCAGCAGCGCCAGGCCGGGCAGCACCGGCAGCAGGGTGCCCGGAATGGCCGCCAGCTGGATCAGCAGGGCCAGCCACCAGAGCATGGAGGAGGGCAGCACGGGAAAGACCACTAGGCGGGAGAAGCGGCGGGGGAACGGCGGCGGGCGATGCGCAGGCGGGCGGAGCGGCTGCGCGGGTTGGCCTCCTCCTCGACGGCATCGGCCACCAGCGGCTTGCGGGTGACCCGCTCGAGGCGTTCGTCGGAGAGGAAGGCGGTCTTGACCCGCCGATCCTCGAGGGAATGGAAGCTGATGATCGCCAGCAGCCCCCCCGGCAGCAGCCAGTCGGGCGCCTGCTGCAGCAGGCGGTCCAGCACCCCCAGTTCATCGTTCACGGCGATGCGCAGCGCCTGGAACGTGCGGGTGGCGGGGTGGATGCGGCCCCGCCGCGCCGCGGGCGGATAGCAGCCGGCCACCACGTAGGCCAGCTCGGCCGTGCCCCGGGGGCGGACAGGATCGCTCCAGGGGCCGTGCTCCTTCAGGCGGCGGGCGATGCGGCGCGAGAGCCGCTCCTCGCCGTAGGCATAGATGAGGTCGGCCAGGTCGGTTTCGCCGAGGCGATCGAGCAGGGCGGCGGCGGGTTCGCCGGCCTCGGGGTTCATGCGCATGTCGATCGGGCCGTCGGCGCGGAAGCTGAAGCCCCGGGCGGCCACATCCAGCTGCGGACTGCTCACCCCCAGGTCGGCGAGCACCAGGGCGGCGGGCTCCGGCGGCCCGTAGGCGGCGAAATTCGTGGCCACGATCCGCACCCGCTCGCCGAAGGGCGCCAGCCGCTCGGCGGCAGCAGCCCGGGCGGTGGGGTCCTGGTCGAGGCCGATCAGGCGCAGGGAGGGGTGGTTCTCCAGCAACAGGGCGCTGTGGCCGCCGCCACCGAGGGTGCAGTCGATCAGCAGGGGGCCGGCGGTGCCGGCGGGCAGGGGCAATGCCTCCAGGGCGGCGCAGGCCTCCAGCAGGGGCGCCGCCAGCACGGGGCTGTGCCGGAAGGGCGGCGGTTCGGCCCCGGGGCAGGGAACGGCGGAGCGGGAGGAAGACGCGGACACAGGGGCGGGTCTGGAGGGAACCGGCAGCCGCACCCCACGGCCCGACCCGGCAGGGACCTTCCTAAGATCCCGCCATTCGCCCACATCCCTCGGCCCCCATGACGCAGCTGGAGACGCGCACGGAGCCGATGGTGGTCAACTTCGGCCCCCACCACCCCTCGATGCATGGGGTGCTGCGGCTGGTGGTGACCCTCGACGGCGAGGACGTGGTGGACTGCGAGCCGGTGATCGGCTACCTCCACCGCGGCATGGAGAAGATCGCCGAGAACCGCACGAACGTGATGTTCGTGCCCTACGTGAGCCGCATGGACTACGCGGCCGGCATGTTCTACGAGGCGATCGTGGTGAACGCCCCGGAGCGGCTGGCCGATGTGCCGGTGCCGAAGCGCGCCAGCTACATCCGGGTGCTGATGCTGGAGCTCAACCGCATCGCCAACCACCTGCTCTGGCTCGGCCCTTTCCTGGCGGACGTGGGCGCCCAGACGCCGTTCTTCTACATCTTCCGCGAGCGGGAGATGATCTACGACCTCTGGGAAGCGGCCACCGGTCAGCGGCTGATCAACAACAACTACTTCCGCATCGGCGGCGTGGCGGTGGATCTGCCCTGGGGCTGGCTGGAGAAGTGCCTCGACTTCTGCGACTGGTTCGGCCCCAAGATCGATGAATACGAAAAGCTGATCACCAACAACCCGATCTTCCGCAAGCGGATTGAGGGCCTGGGCACCGTGACCCGCGAGCAGGCGATCAACTGGAGCCTCTCGGGCCCGATGCTGCGCGCCTCCGGCGTGCCCTGGGATCTGCGCAAGGTGGATCACTACGAGTGCTACGACGACTTCGACTGGAGCGTGGCCTGGGCCACCGAAGGCGACTGTTACGCCCGCTATCGGGTGCGGGTGGAGGAGATGCGCCAGTCGCTGAAGATCCTGCGCCAGGCCTGCCAGATGATCCCCGGCGGCCCCACCGAGAACCTGGAGGCCCGCCGCATGGCCGAGGGCAAGAAGAGCGAGTGGTACGGCTTCGACTACCAGTACGTGGCCAAGAAGGTGGCCCCCACCTTCAAGATCCCTTCCGGTGAGCTCTACACCCGCCTCGAATCCGGCAAAGGCGAGATCGGCGTGTTCATCCAGGGCAACGACGATGTCACCCCCTGGCGCTTCAAGATCCGGGCGGCCGATTCCAACAACCTCCAGATCCTGCCCCACCTGCTCAAGGGCAACAAGGTGGCCGACATCATGGCGATCCTCGGCTCGATCGACGTGATCATGGGCTCGGTGGATCGCTGAATCGCTTCCTGCAGCGCCTGCGCGGCGCCGGTGTTCTCCTTCCCGCCGCCCTCACGGGGTATCTGTGGCTGAAGGGGGCTCACCCGGCTCTGCCGGGCTGGCCCTGCCCGCTGCGCACGCTCACGGGGATTCCCTGCCCCACCTGCTTCCTCACCCGGGCCACGGCGGCCGCTCTGCAGGGACGCTGGGCCGCATCGATGGACTGGCATCCCTTCGGTCCGTTCGCGGCGGCGGCGCTGGTGGGGTGGTCGGTGCTGGCGATCCGGCATCGCCGGCTGCTGCCACCGCAGCTGAAGGGTCGCCACCTGGTGGTGGCTGCCCTGGCGCTGCTGCTGGTGTGGCTGGCGCGGCTGGCGCTGCAGTTCGGGCTCGGGATTCCCGCCTTCCCGGACGGCTGATCAGCCCAACTCAGGGGATCAGCTGGTTGGCTCCCCTGAACGGATCAGGCCGAGGTGATAGGCGGAGTTCTGGAGATAGAAGTTGCCCAGCGGCACCGCCACCAGGGCCGCGATGCCACAGGTGCAGAAGGCGGCCACCAGCACCACCGAACCCACCATCGCCTGCACGCCGATGAAGGTCATGCCGTGGGGGGAGCGGAACACGGCCTGCCAGGAGCGGGAGAAGGCCTGCTTGATCGTTTCATCGGTGGTGAAGATCCGGTTCACGTACACCGGCCCCACCAGCAGCACCGCGAAGCCGGGCAGCAGGCAGAGGAGCAGTCCGGCGGCGGTGATCAGGCCGTAGGCGAGGCCCGCCAGCAGGTAGCGCCAGGGGCGCTGGCCCAGGAGACGGAAGGATTCCTCCAGGGTGATGGTGTGGCCGGTGGCGTAGTGCAGGGCCGGCACCGCCATCAGCAGCACCCCCACCAGGCTGGAGAGCACCATTAGGGGAAGCTGGGCCACCTGGCTGAGCAGCAGGGCCGTGGTCGCCAACGGCGTGGTGGGCTCCAGGGCCGCCCCGGAGAGGGTCGCCGGATCCAGGGCAGCGGGACCGAGCCCCACCAGAACCGCAAGCAGCGACACTCCGGAGCCGACAGCGCTGATTGCCCCGCTCACCAGCCAGATCACCAGCAGGGTGGGGAGATGGGCCACGAACGCCTCCCACGACCTCCGCAGGGTGGGGGGCTCCTGGGCGAACGCGGCGGCCAAGCGCGCAAGGGCGGGGATGGCCGGAATGTAGGCCGCTTCGCTTGGCAGGATGCATCGCCATGGCCCCCTCCACCTCCTGGCTGCTGATCGAGCGGCGCGTGCGCTTCGGCGATACGGATGCCGCCGGGGTGATGCACTTCCACCAGCTGCTGCGCTGGTGCCATGAGGCCTACGAGGAGAGCCTGGAGCGCTACGGGGTGGAAGCCGAGGAGGTGTTCCCCCGGCCGGGTCGCCAGCCCGCGGTGGCCCTGCCGATCGTGCACTGCAGCGCCGATTACCGCCGGCCACTGGTGTGCGGCGAGCCGCTCTCGATCCAGCTGCGGCCGGAGCGGCTCGATCCGGGCTGCTTCGAGGTGCGCTACTCCTTCCGCAGCGGCGAGCGGGATGCGGCCGTGGGCCTCACCCGCCATGTGGCGATCGAGGCCGCCAGCCGGCACCGCTGCGCGCTGCCCCTGGCGATCAACCGCTGGCTCGAGGCCGCCAGCCTCACCGGGGATGTGCGGCTGCTGGGCTGAGGCGCGCCGGCTTCAGCGCTTGCGGCCCAGGGCCCAGAGCAGGGCAGCGAGCTGGAGCGGCAGCAGGCTCGCCATCCAGGCGAGGGGATGGATCCCCTCATCGGGCACCGCGGCGAAGGCCGAGAAGCTGGCCAGGCCTGCGAGCACCAGCAGCAGCAGGGGCCAGCGGCGCAGCCAGGACACCGGGGAGGAGGGCACCCCCGGCCGGGAGGCGAGGGAGGAGGATTCCGCAGTCCGGGGCGGCGGCGTGAGCGGAATCAGAACCATTCCTTCTTGGCATCGATATAGGTGGCCTTGAATTCTTCGGGGCTCTTGGTGAGATAGATAATCCCCTCGATCAGGCCGATGATGCCCATCACGAACCCACCGAATCCGCAGGTCACCAGGGTGACGACCAGCATGATGATCGCTGGCTTGGTATAGCCAAGCACGAACTTGTGGATGCCGAAGGCACCCAGAAAGATGCCCAGCAGCCCTGCTGCCAGCTTTTTGTTGCTCACTTCGGCGTTGACCTCGTCCATCCAAGCCTGCTCCGGTTCAGGGGTTTTGTAGCGAGTCGAGCCAGCGCTGCCAACTGCCCCGTTGCCATTTGCCCGCAGCCGTGGGGCCAGCACGGTGCAGGGCAGCCAGCGCCGGGGTCGCTCGGCGGGACCGTTTCCTGAACTTCCCTACGCAACCACGCCTCCAGCACTACTGGGCAGGCCGTCTCTCCTCCACTGTTGATCGACCCCTTGAACCACCTTCCGATCACCAGCTATTCGACATGAGCAGCCCGAGAATCACCTGGATGATATTCAGAAGAAACTTCTGTGAGCACAGAACTCCGGCCAAGAGCAGTGTATGGCCTTCCAAAACTGAAGCCAGTGAAAAGGCATCAGAGTCAGCCCCTCACATCCAACGGAAAACACAATCATAACCAACAAGGAAATGAGCGCACCAAGCAGAAAGTCCTCATTCAAAAATTGGCAATCGCACCAGCGAAATCCTCGACACACTGACACAGGGGCAAGACAGACCCTCTCATTGGACAATGGCCACGAGGGCAGGCATCTCCAGCAGCGTGGGACGCTATCTGAGCACAACCCCCGCCTGCCTTGATACCCGCTCCTCCCGGAAACGAGTCCAGGAGGCAACGACAAAGAGCATGCACAGACATACATATTCTCCGATTTATCGCTTGAAATCTTGGCAGATGAATACCTCGAAATCCAGTTTTTCCGCATCGTCCTTTTTGAGCACTTAAATCAACTCCTTTCGATCCTGAAGACAAAGAACAATCCCACCACAGAAATGAGGAAAGCAGTCGATCGGCGTGCTCGGAGGCACTCCGGTGTCGGATTCCGGCTTCTTCTGAAGCCGCCGCTCAGGGCAGGGAGGGAGGCGGCTCCGCTCGCCGGAAGACCCGCTCCAGATAGGCGATCTGGGCCTGGAGACGGTGGGGATCGCTGCCCCCTGCCCGCCAGGAGGTGCTCTGCCGGGCCAGGGCCTCGCGCAGCTGCCAGGGGTGGCGGAAGCTGCGGCCCTGGAGCCGGCGCACCGCCTCCCGCTGCTCGTCACTGAGATGCCGGCGATCCAGCTGGGGGATGCGCTGGGGATCGAGCTGCAGGGGAAGGATCCGGGCCGCCTCCAGCACCGCCGCTTCGGAGGCGGCATCGAGGTGAACCTCCTGCCGCAGCTGCCGCCGGAAGGCCACCGCCGAGGGTGCCGGCCGGGGCTGGGGCTGCAGCCCCACCGCCACCACCCCCCGCTCGCGGAGCTGCTCGATCACCGCTGGGGTGAGCTGGTACGGCACCGGGCGGAACACTTCCTGGTTGAACACGTTCTGCACCACGAACAGCAGCAGGAAGCCGATCAGGGCGGCGCTGATCGGAGTGGTGATCCAGCCGGAGGCGATCCGCAGCAGCATGCCCCAGCGGATCTGACGCACGCCTCGCCAGCCCTGCAGCAACCCGATCCCGATCACCGCGCCCACCATGGCCTGGGAACTGGACACCGGAATCAGCGGAATCGGTGGCAGACCGGCACGCACCAGTGCCTGGGAGAGGGGGCTGGAGGAGAAGACGAACAGCACCAGGGAATTGGCCAGCACCACCATCAGGGCCGCCAGGGGCGAGAGGGGCATGAGGCTGGCCCACACGTTGAGCATCACCCGGCGCGAATAGGTGTAGACCCCCACGGCGATGGCGATGGCCCCGAGCAGGAACAGCTGCTGCACGCCGGTGAACAGCAGTCCCCCCGGCAGCAGCAGTGTGTGGAAGGGGGAGGAATCGGCGAACATCCCCATCACGTTGCCGATGTTGTTGGCGCCGAGGCTGTAGGAGCCGAAGATGCCGGCCAGCAGCAGCCCCGTGCGCAGGTTGGCGTCGAGACGCAGCAGATGGGGCCGGCTCCAGCGAATCCAGGCCGAAGCGCCGGCGTGCAGGGCAGCAGCGAACAGGGCCGCCAGGATCGGGCAGAACACCCAGGTGCCCACGATCCGGGCCAGCTGGTTCAGATCGGTGATCGAACCGCTGAACCAGTTCCAGCCGATGATCGCCCCCACCACCGCCTGGGTGCTGGAAACCGGCAGCCCCAGCCGGGTCATCGAGAACACGGTGATCGCGGCGGCCAGGGCAGTGGTGAAGGCCCCGGCCAGGGCATTCACCTCACCCAGCTGCCCCAGGCCGGCACTGGCCCCGGCTCCTGCGGTCACGGCTCCCACGATCACGAAGAAGCTGCAGAGGAACGCCGCGGTGGAGAACCGCACCATGCGGCTGGCCACGGCCGAACCGAACACGTTCGAGGCATCGTTGGCCCCCAGGGACCAACCCAGAAAGAGGCCGCTGGAGAGATAAACCAGGCTGGTGATCAGATCCATGGCACTGGCGCCCGGCGAAGGGGAACGGGGCGCTAGAGGCCTCGCTTGATCGCGTAGACCGAGAGTTCATCACTCACATCCTCGGCAAGATCGGCAATTTCATCGATCACATCGATCGCATCGCGCACATGCAGTTTCTGCACCAGGGGAAGATCGGAGGAGAACACCATCCGCTTCAACTTGATCGCGGCACGATCCGCCTCCGATTCATATACCCGGATTTCATAGATGTGATCCCGCACCACTGAAGGGTTACGGAAGAATGCCCGTGCAGCCATCACCGTGGACTGGACGCTGCGGATCACCACATCCACCAGATCCCGCAGAACCGCAAGAAACTCAGGAGCAAAACCCGTGGCTGAGGAATACTCGATCATGAATTCCTGAAAGCAATCCACCACCACATCCAGCAGCCCGTACAGATCCGAGAGCAGGCTCAGCACATCCCCCCGGAAGTCGGGGATCAGCATCTCTGCGTAGAGCGTGCCCACCACCGAACGGCGGATTTCATTGCAGCTCCGCTTCAGATCCACCATCTGCTGCAGCTTCTCGTCGCAGGCAGGAGTGACGCCCTGCTCCACCAGCAGCAGAAAGCCCCGCTCGAAATAGATCACCCCCTCGGAGATCTTGTCGAGGAACTGATCAATCTTCTCCTCGAGAAAGCGTGTTCTTCCGAACAGGGCGGGCATTTCCTTCGACATCAGCCTCGCCCCTACCCACGCTGATCCGCAGGCTAGGCAGCGGCCGGGAAGGGCGCAGCCGCTGCCATAAAGCGCAACCAGGGAGGCCGGACTGCTTCTCTCGCGGGGATCAGTTGGCCGAGGGCTGGGCCATCGCCAGGGGGATGGAGGGCACCGGGAAGCCGTTGGCGCCGAGCACGTCCACGATCATGCGGTTGGTGTCGAAGTACACCTGCCAGTAATTGTTCGTATGGGTGTAGGGCCGCACCGCAAGGCGCGGACCCCGCTCGCTGAATTCGAGCACCTCCACATCAGCCTCCTTGCCCTCGAACTGATTGGGCACCCGCTTGACGCCCTCCTTCAACAGGGCGACGGCCCGGGCCACATCGGCGGAGTTGTCGAGCTGGGCCACCAGTTCGACCCGGCGGAACTCATGCACCGAGAAGTTCTGGATGGTGTCGCCCAGCAGCTTGCTGTTGGGAACGATGTTGCGCACGTTGTCCGGCGCCAGCATGGAGGTCACGAACATGCCGATCTCCTCCACAGTGCCGGTGACGCCGCCGGCGGTGATGAAATCACCCACACTGAACGGGCGGAAGATCTGCAGAAACACACCGGCGGCGAAGTTGCCGAGCATGCCGCTCCAGGCCGCGCCGATCGCCACACCGGCACCGGCCAGCAGGGCAGCGAAGCTGGCGGTCTGGATGCCGAAGAAGCCCAGAATCGCCACCACCAAGATCACCCGCAGCACCGCCGCGAGGATGTTGATCAGATAACCGACAACAGTGACATCAAGACTGCTGTGCCGGAAACTCTTGCGCAGGATGCGCATGGCGAACTGAATCAGCCAGCCGCCGGCGATCCAGAGGGCGACAGCCCCGGCCAGCTTCAGCACGAACGGGACGATCGTGCTCGCGACAAGCAGGGAAAGATCGGGAATGGGCATCGGCTCGGCGCTTCTGCGCAGGGTTCGCGCATACCTTCGGAGAGGAATCGCCCGATCGTCAACGCAATGCCAGGATCCGAAAAAACGGATGCCGTTGATGGCCGCAGCCTTCCGGGCCCATCTGCCCGCCCTGGCCAACAAGATCTATTTCAACTATGGCGGCCAGGGCCCGCTGCCCAGCCCGTCGCTGGAGGCGATGGTGGAGGCCTGGCGGCAGATCCAGGAACGGGGACCGTTCACCGGCGCGGTGTGGCCCTACGTGGAGCAGATCACCGGTCGGCTGCGTACCCACCTGGCGCACTGGTTCGGCGTGCCGCCGCACCGGCTCGCCCTCACCGAGAACGTCACCAGCGGCTGCGTGCTGCCGCTCTGGGGCCTGCCCTGGCAGGGCGGCGATGAGCTGCTGATCGGCGACTGCGAGCATCCCGGGGTGGTGGCCGCCTGCCGCGAGCTGGCACGCCGCCAGGGGCTCAGGATCACCACCCTGCCCGTGGCAGACCTGCGGGGCACGGCGGCCGCCACCGAAGCCGCCGTGCTGGAGCGGCTGGAGGAGCGGCTCCGCCCGGCCACGCGGATGGTGGTGCTCTCCCACCTGCTCTGGAACACCGGCCAGCTTATGCCGATCCCCGCCGTGGCCGCTCTGCTGGCCGGCCACGGCCGCCACCCCTGGCTGCTGGTGGATGGGGCCCAGTCGCTGGGCAGCCTGCCGATCGAGGAGGCCGCGGCGGCCTCCGACATCTATGCCTGCACAGGCCACAAGTGGTGCTGCGGCCCGGAAGGACTCGGCGCCGTGGCTCTCTCGGAGCGGGTGCTGCAGGAGGCCCAGCCCACCATGATCGGCTGGCGCAGCCTCAGTCAGGAGGCCAGCGGGCAGAGCGGCTTCCACGGCGACAGCAGGCGGTTCGAGGTGGCCACCTCCTGCGTGCCCCTGGGCGCAGGCCTGGAGCAATCGCTGCAGCTGCTGGAGGCCGAAGGCAGCGCACAGGAGCGGCTGGCCCTGATCCGCCAGCACAGCCAGCGGCTCTGGCAAGGCCTGCAGGCCCTCGAGGGGGTCACCCCCCTGCTGGAGGTGCCGCCCCCGGCAGGGCTGGTGAGCTTCGTGCGCAGCGGCGAAACCCCCGAGGCGGTGGTCCAGCGGCTCGGGGAGGAGGGGATCTGGCTGCGCACCCTGGAAGACCCCCACTGCCTGCGGGCCTGCACCCATATCACCACCACCCCCGAGGAGATCGAGCGGCTGCTGGCCCGCCTCTGAGGGCCGCCAAGCCCCAGGGCGGGGGTGAGGCCTGCGGGACTTCAGGAAGCCACCGCGGCCGCCCGGGACCGCAGGGCCTTCTCCGCCTCCTCGCGGTCGTCGAAGTGCACCTTGGTGGTGCCGAGGATCTGGTAGTCCTCGTGGCCCTTGCCGGCGATCAGCACCAGGTCTTCCGGCCGGGCGTCGGCAATGGCCTCGGCGATGGCCAAGGAGCGGTCCGCCTCCACCCGGGGAACCACCTCCGCCGGGATGCCGGCCACCACGTCGTCGAGGATGCGCTGGGGATCCTCGGTGCGGGGATTGTCGGAGGTGACCACCACCTGATCGGCCAGGCGGGCGGCGATGGCACCCATCTGGGGGCGCTTGGTGCGGTCGCGGTCGCCGCCGCAGCCGAACACGCAGATCAGGCGGCCACGGGTGAAGGGCCGGCAGGCCCGCAGGGCACTCTCGAGGCCATCGGGGGTGTGGGCGTAGTCCACCAGCACCGCGGGCAGGCCCGTGTGGCTGGCCAGCACCACCCGCTCCATGCGGCCCGGCACCCCCCGGAAGCTGGGCAGCCACTCCAGCAGCAGGTGCAGGGGAATGTCCTGCTGCACCAGCACCCCCACGGCCTGGAGCAGGTTCATCAGGTTGAAGCGTCCCACCAGGGGGGAGGAGAAGCGGCCACTGCCCTCGGGAGTCACCAGGGTGCCGCGCACGCCACTGGCATCCATCTCCGTGTCGGTGATCCGCAGCTCGGCGGAGGGATCCTCCAGGGAGCTGCGCCAGCAGAGGAGCCCCGGCTGGCCGCGCAGCCGCTCCGCCAGCTGGCGGCCCCAGGGATCATCCACGTTCACCACGGCGCCGCCGGCCAGGAGGGGTTCCCCGAACAGGCGGCACTTGGCGGCGAAGTAGGCCTCCATCGAGGGGTGGTAGTCGAGGTGGTCCTGGGTGAGGTTGGTGAACACGGCTCCGGCGAAGCGGCAGCCGCTCACCCGCTCCTGGTCGAGGGCATGGGAGCTCACCTCCATCGCACCGATGTGGGCACCGGCATCCACCGCCTGGGCCAGCTGGGCCTGGAGCACGTCCGCGAAGGCGGTGGTGTGCTGGGCGGTCACGCTGTGGCCGGGCCAGCGGTTCACCAGGGTGCCGAACAGGGCCGCCTGGCGGCCGGTGGCCGCCGCCAGGTGCTCGATCAGATGGGTGGTGGTGGTCTTGCCGTTGGTGCCGGTCACCCCCACCAGGGCAAGCCGCTCGCTGGGGTGCTGCCAGAACTCGGCGGCCAGCAGTCCCGCCCAGTGGGCCACCGGATCGGGCACCACCACCACCGCATCCCCGGGGGCGGGAGGCCGCTGGGCGGCCGCAGCAGGACCGATCACCGCGGCCACGCAGCCGCTGGCCAGGGCCTCCGGCCAGAAGCTGCCGCCGTCCACGCTCGTGCCGGGCAGGCCCACGAAGAGGGTGCCGGGACCCACCCTGCGGGAATCGCAGCTCAGGCTCAGCACCTCGGCATCGGCCAGCCCCTCCGGCAGCGGCAGGCCCACGCGCTGGAGCAACGGGTGGAGCAGCGGATTCATGGCGGCACCGAAGCCGGAAGGCAGGGCCTTTCTAGGCGTCCTGGAGGGGGAAACCGTTCTCCTGCAACCAGTTGCGCAGCCGCGGCCCCGCCAGCCGCGGCGAAACCCGCGGCAGCTCCCGCAGCACGCCCTGGATCTCCACGGCCAGCACGGGCACCTGCAGGTCGTAGCGGGCCAGGAGAGCGGGATCGCCGTCCACGTCCAGGCAGCGCAGGGGCGGGGGCGGCTCCAAGGCCCGCAGGCGCTCCTCGAGGCCCTCGCAGAGGCAGCAGCCGCGGCGGGTGTACAGGATCAGCTCGGCCATGGCGCAGGGGGGATCAGTCGGGAACCGGATCGCAGCCGCAGGGGGTGAAGGGATGGCAGCGCAGCAGCCGCCGCAGGGTGAGCCAGCCGCCCCGCCAGGGTCCATGGCGCCGGATCGCCTCGAGACCGTAGGCACTGCAGCTGGGGATGAAGCGGCAGCGGGGACCCAGCTGGGGCGAGATCCAGCGGCGGTAGAAGCCGATCAAGGCCAGCAGCAGCGCCGCTACGACCCGCTCCGGCAGGGGGGCCTGCGGGGGAGCCTCCCCAGGGGCATCGGCGAGCGGCAGGGGATCACTGAGGCACTCCGGAGGGGGACGCCGGGGCCCAACAGATAGGATCGGCCGTTGGCGCAGCACAGGCACGGGCGGCAGGTATCCCCAGCATGCCCCGAGCCTGCGGCGCCGGCGCTCCCCGCCGGCCCGGCGTCTCCCGTTCCCTGCATCGTTTTCCATGTCTCGCTACCGCGGCCCTCGTCTGAGGATCACGCGGCGCTTGGGAGACC
>JBMLOS010000018.1:0-3912 GCA_049242845.1 Prochlorococcaceae cyanobacterium | reverse complement strand
AACAGCCGCACGATCAGCAGCACCGACAGGGTGATCACCACCAGGGTGGTGACCACCACCAGCACCAGCCCGAAGCTGAGCCGGATCAGCCGGGCGGCCAGGCGCAGCACCCCCTGCAGCAGGGCCTGCAGGCGCCGGCGGCCGCTGCGGGCCAGCAGCCGCGCCCGCAGGGCGGGGGGGAACACGAACAGCAGGGTGCCGTCTGCGGCCACCTGCAGCTGGCCAGGCGCCTCCGCCGCCAGGGCCAGCAACCCCATCTCCGCCTCCTGCAGCGCCAGGCCGGTGCCGGCCGCGGCCTCCCCGACACTGCAGCGGCGGCCGCGATTGCCGATCCAGGCCAGCAGAGAGGACTCTGTCGTCCGCATGGTTCAGGCGCGCGGGATGCCGGCGAACACACCATCGAGCCAGTCGTAGGCGCGCTGGTGAAACAGGGAGCGGGCCGTCTCCTCGCAGTGGCCGCCGGCGCCCTCCGCGGTGGTGAAGCGCACGAGGGTGCGGGGGCACTGCAGCGCGGCGTGCAGCTGCTCCGCGAAGCGCGCGATCGGATCGCCTTCCGCCCAGGCCACGAACGTGGGGCAGCGGATGCGTTCGGCGTGCCCCCGGAGGCTGTAGTGGCCGGCGATCCGGAAGTAGTCGGCGAGGGAATCCACGCCGTGCACCCAGAGGGCCCGCCGGAAGGTCCACTGCAGAGTGGGGTTGGAGCGGATCTGGGCTTCGAAGGCCTCGAGATCGGCGGGGTCGATCTCCGGGAGGCGCTCGCGCACCTCTGGGGGAAGCGGCAGGATCGTGCGCAGCGCCTCGAGCAGGTCCCACTGGCCGGGGTCTGCGATGCAGGCCGCGAGGCGGTGCTCGCCGCTGGCGGCGCGGGGGGCCAGATAGCCGCCGAAACTCCAGCCGATCAGGGCGATCCGCTGCGGGTCCACATCCGGGCGGGAGAGGGCGTAGTCCACCACCGGGCCCACCACGGCCTCCCAATCGGGCCGGAACACCAGGCCCTGGCGGATGAGGGGACGGCCCTGGCCGAGGCCATCGAAGGTGAGGCAGTGGTAGCCGCGGCGCACGGCGGCCACGGCATGGGCGAAGTGCGCCTCGTGCACGGTGGCGTCGTAGCCGTTGGTGGCGATGAGGGTGGGGCGCGGCTGGCCGGAGGCATCGGCGCGGTGGAAATAGCCGGGCAGGGTGGTGCCCTCGTAGGGGATCTCTACGGCCTCCACGACCGGCTCCATGCACGCGGCCGCCCGGGCGAACGCCTCGGATTCCCGCTCGAAGGCCTCCACCAGCCAGGCTTCCACCGGCGCACCGAAGAGCGGCAGCCAGGAGGTGCGGTAGTAGTTGCTGGCCCGCAGCCAGGCCTCGCGGGCACTCACCGAGCAGCCGGCGGCAGCAGAGGATTCGGCGATCGCGCACACCCGATCGGCGGTGGAGGTCCAGGCGCGAAACCAGCTGTCCGGATCGCCGGGGGTGATCTGCGAGGCCGCCACGAAGCACTCGCCGAAATCCGCACCCCCGTAGAGCGCATGCGAAAGGGCACGCACCGCGAAGCGCTCAAACAGTGGGTCGGAAAAGAAGAGGCCCATGGGCGAGAACGTCAGGGAGCGTGCAGCGCATCCGCCGCCAGCTGGCGCAGGGCGAGGCGGTCGGTCTTGCCCACGGGGGTGAGGGGCAGCTCGGGGAGCACGCGGATCTCCTCCGGCGCCTTGTAGCCCACCCGGGCCCGGGCGAAGGCGATCAGCTCCGCCTCCGTGGGGATGGGCTGCTCCGGGCGGAGGGTGAGATAGGCGCGCACGTTCTCGCCGTGCACCGGGTCGTGGATGCCGATCACCCCCACCAGATCCACGGCCGGATGCTCCGCCAGCGCCTCCTCCACCTCCTGGGGGCAGATGTTCGAGCTGTCGTGCACGATGATCTGCTTGCGGCGGCCGCAGAACCAGAGGTAGCCATCGGCGTCGATGCGCATGTCGTCGCCGGTGTCGAGCCAGCCATCCGCGATGGTGTCGGCGGTGGCCTGGGGGTTGTCCCAGTAGCCCACCATCAGCGAGGGCGCCTGGATCCAGAGGCGACCCTCCTCCTCCACTCCCACCTCGGTGCCATCGTCACGGCGCAGGCTGGCGCTGAAGCCCGGGCAGAGGCGGCCCACCGAGCCGATCCGGTTCAGACAGGAGGGCGGCGCCAGGGTGGCGTAGCCGATCTCGGTCATGCCGAAGCATTCATCGATCCCGAAGCCGGCGGCCTGGCGGAACTCCTCCTGCAGCTGGTGCGGCACCTTGTCGCCGCCGCTGATGCACAGACGCACCGAAGCCAGATCCGTGGACTGCAGGCGCTCATCCCGCAGCAGGGCGAACAGGGCGGCGGGCAGCATCAGCAGCAGCGACGGCCGGTGGCGCCGCAGCAGGGTTTCCACCGTGGGGGCATCGATCCGGCTGGCGATCGCGGTGGAGGCGCCGGCGGCCAGGGCCGCGAGCACGAGGGCGCAGGAGGCGATGTGGGCGAGGGAACTGCCGGCCAGCACCTCGTCGCCGGCCCGCAGCTCGGTGGCCTGGATCAGGGAGGTGAGCACGGCCGCGAAGCTGGCGCGGCTGTGGGTCACGCCCTTGGGGCGGCCGGTGCTGCCGGAGGTGAAGTAGAGGAAGCAGGGATCGTCCGCGGCCAGGGCGGGCCAGGGCGGTGGGAGCTCGCCGGCGGCGGGAGCGGCGCCGGCCGGGGCGGCGGCCAGGAGGCTGTCGAAGCCGGTGGGATCGTCGATGCGGTGGCAGCCCAGGGGCAGCCGGCCCGCCACGGTGCTGGCCTGCACATCGGCCAGCCGTTCGCCGTGGAACACCAGCGCCGCGGCACCGCTCACCGTGAGTGCATGGTCGATCTCGCGGGGCACGTAGCGGTAGTTGAGCGGGGTGAGCACCAGGCCGCTGCGCAGCCCCGCCAGGTAGTGGACGACAAGCTCCACGCGGTTCGGGATCAGGGAGGCGAGCCGGTCGCCCCGCTGCAGCCCCAGGTGCCGGTAGGCCCGGGCCAGCTGCTCAACCCGGCGATCGAGATCGACCCAGCCGATGGTGTGGGCGAGATCGTGCAGGGCCGGGGCCGCGGGATCGCGCCCGAGGCCCACCTCCAGGAGGCGATCCAGGTTGAGGGGTGGAGCCAGGGGCGGACCGTGGTGGGGCATGAGACACCGCGGGCTCTCTCACTTTGCCAACAGCGGCTGCGGAACGCCGCCAATGGCGCAGTCACGTGATCGGCAGGGCCTACCGGGAGGGGCGGTTGCTGGATGGTGCTTTCTGAGCCGGAAGGCCTGTTGAAGATCGCCATCTCCGACTCCGAGGGGCTCTCATCGGCGTGACCGCCGCACCAGCAGCCGTCAACGCTCAGCCTTAACCACCTGTTCCAACTGGTCAGCCAGGAATGGAATGCTCTCGGCAACGATCTGCCAGATGGTGTCCTCCTCCAGACCGAAGTAGGCATGCGCCAGAACATCACGGAGCCCAGCAATGCGTCGCCACGGCACCTGGGGATGTCGTTCGCGAACAGCCAGTGGGATCTGCTTCGCCGCTTCACCCAGCACCTCCAGGTTGCGCAGGACGGCGTCAACAATCATCTCGTCGGCAAGAAAACGATCCCTGGTGAGCCCCTGGCTGTACCTGAGGATCTTTGAGCAGCACAGCTGCCTATCCAGCAGGAACAGCGACCAGTTACGGGCAGTCCCCGCCTCAGGCAAGAGGAACGGCCTCCTGCTCGATCCGCTGCCGCAGCTCAGCGCGAAGACCGCGGCGGGTCACCAGGTCAACCCGGACGCTGAGAAGGTCTTCCATGGCCAGCTTGAGGTCCATGTACTGCTCGAAACTGGGGCTGGAGGGGAAATCCACCAGCAGGTCCACGTCGCTCTGCAGCCCTGCCGCGCCGTGGATCACGGAGCCGAAGACG
>JBMLOS010000017.1:0-9619 GCA_049242845.1 Prochlorococcaceae cyanobacterium | reverse complement strand
CCTGGGCCCTGCGGGACATGGCCGAGCGGCTGCTGGAGGCGCACCACCGCGGCCTGTGGGAGGGGGCAACAAAAAACCAGCTGACACACCTGCGTCAGCTGGTTCTCGAGAGCGAGGCCCTGATCGAGGGCGGCTGAAGGGTTGGCGGGCCGTGCGTGGGAACCCTCAGGCGTTGAGGTCCTTCACCATCGACTTGAAGGGGTCGATCGAACCGGGCTTGGCGGGCTGGGCCGTGATCGAAGGCTGGGCGGTGGAGTCGCTCTCCTTCTGCTTCTTGGCGGCGGCGGGACCACCGGGCACGTTCACGCCGGTCACGGCGGAACCCTTGAGCCGCTGCTCGAGCTCGGCGGCGGACATCTGGCGGGCGAAGGTCTTCTTCACCGGCTTTGGTACACCGCCGGTGAGATTCACGTCGGTGCTGGCGGCCTCGGTGCCGGGCAGGCCCTCGGACACCTTCTCGACCCGGGCATCCATGGAGGCCACTTCCTGGACCATTTCCTTGGTGCCCGGATTGTCTCGGGTGCCGGGGAAGGTGTGGCGGATCGTGTTCGAGCGCCGCATGAAGTTCGTGTCGCCGAGGCTGGTGGACGCATCGGGCTCGAGGAAGAAAGCCTCTTCCTTTTTCTTGGGCTGGGCGGCCGGTTTCGATGACGCCGTGGCGGCACGGGAACCGAGCAGACGATCGAAGAGGCCCATCGGCATGGGGGAAATGCGTCAGCAAACCCTAGCGGCCCTGAAGCTCCAATCCATGGGTATCGGTACCGCAACTCTGCAAAAGGCCACGTTGCTGCAGATCGGCAGCGATGGCGTCACACACCAGCGGTGTGGGCTCCCACACACCCTGCATGCCGTAGTCGTACCAGGCTTCGGCGCCGTCGAACCCCTCGGCGGCGGCGGCGGCGAGCAGGCGCGGATGGGGCAGGCGGTAACGGGCCGGGTGGGCCAGCAGGGCCAGGCCCCCCGCCGCACGGATGGCGGCCACCACTGCCTGGGAGCGCAGCGGTGCCCCCACTGCCGCCTCCCCCCGCAGGTAGGGCGCCAGGGCCGGATGGGCCGGCTCGAAGCCCAGGGCCAGCACGTGCACCAGGCAGCCCTCCAGCAGGCAGCTGATCTCCACCCCGCTCCAGAGGGTGGGAACGGGCCGGCCCGATGCGGCCCACTCCTGCAGGGCCTCCGCCACCTCCGGCAGGGCAGCGGCGCTGTGGTGATCGGTCACGGCGAAATGCTCCAGCCCGATCGCGGCCGCCTGGCGGGCCAGTTCCCGCGGGTGGAGGCTGCCGTCGCTGCAGGTGGTGTGGCAGTGGAAGTTCAGCCGGCCGGGACAGCTGTCCGGCCCCACGCCGCGCAGCACGGCGGCCAGGGGGTGGGCCGCCGCCTCGGGACGCAGGGAGGAAGGGGAAGAGGCAACCATCACCGGAGGGGGGAAACGGGGCTCTGGGGACTCAGCCGGCGCCGGCGGCCAGGCGCTCGGCCCGCAGCCTCCGCCAGCGCGCATAGAACTGGATCGAGGCGGCCATGAACACCACCAGGGCCACCAGGAACCAGGTGGCGGCGCCGGTGGGGAACTGGTTCTTGAACACCACCAGCATCACCACCACCACCAGCAGCAGGGTGGGCAGCTCGTTGAGGGCTCGCAGCTGCCGGGGGCTCCAGCTGCAGCTGCCCTGCTGCAACTGGCCCATCAGCCGATAGCAGAAGGCGTGATAGGCCAGCAGGGCCGCCACGAACGCGAGCTTTGCGTGCATCCAGCCCTGCTGCAGCCAGGCGGGATTCACCAGCAGCAGCCCGGCGGCGCAGACCACCGCCACCACCATGCCCGGCGTGGTGATGATGTTGGCCAGGCGCCGCTCCATCAGGGCGTACTGCTCGTGGAATGCGGTGCGAAGGGCCGGTTCGAGCTCCTCGGCCTCACGGTGGTAGATGAACAGGCGCACCAGGTAGAAGAGCCCGGCGAACCACACCACCACTCCCACGATGTGGAGGGTCTTGAACCACAGGTAGGCCTCGGGCGGCCAGGCGAGGGCCAGGGGCATGCAGGCAGGGGGGTCGCGCGAAGCCGCAGGCTAGGGCGCGGCATCCACAGGCAGGCCGCCGGGCTGAGGGCCGATATGAACGAAGGTCTCCGAGGGTGAAGAGCGATTGCAGGGGGCGCCGGGGGGCTTGCCTGGCTCCGGGGTCGGGGCGATCGTGAACACATCGGGATTCGGAGGCTCCATTCATGGAAGACACCCCACCCCATCAGGCTCAAGGAGCGCGCTGACGATCCGGCCCCTGCTCCAACACTCTCGACGGATCTCTGGCTTCCCTGGCGTGTTGCGCTGTCGCCGTCCATTGCATCGTTCACGAGCCTGATTCGTTCCGGCTCCAGGTGCCCCGGACCCCACGGGAAGTCCCACTTGTCACCTGGCCCCAGGTGCCAGCGCCGGCAGCTCCGCCCCACAACTGAAGATCTGCGGATCGGCCCAGGGCGCCGACCGCCTGAACCACGGCACAGCCCATCCTGGGAGTTCCTTCCCGGATGCGTTGAGCAGACAAGAGCCCGGGGCGAATGCTCCGGGCTTTGTTGTGGTCATTGGTTCTTGAGGTCTTCAGCTCTCTTGGGCTTCACCCCTGGACCAATGAATCTGCTGCCGATGGCCCCGGGGCAGCAGGGAGCGGCGGACCCTCTTCGAAGCGCTGCAGCAGCACCTGCACCGGAATCTGGGTGCCGAAGCGGCAGGCGTGGGTTTCGCTGGCGCGCAGACTGCCGTGCTCCCAGAACTTGTTGCTGCCGTTGCCGCCACCGCAGAAGCCGAAGACCTCGCAGTTCTGGTGGCACAGATCCACGCCGGCCGTCATGTCGCCCCAGAGGCGATGGAACCGCTCGGTGGTGGTGGCCTCCTGCAGGGACATCTCCGCCAGGTGGCCGAGGTTGAACGTGCCGTAGGTGTCACTGGCCACCGAAAGCAGTTCGGGATCGAAGGTGGAGAAGTTCCCCTGGGCATCCACGCTCAGGATCGAGAAGGGCCGGTTGAGTTCGTTCTGCCGCATGCGGCGCTCCCCCTGGATCAGGCCGATCATCTGATCGAACTCCCGCAGCACCACCGGAAAACCGTCCTGCTCGCTCAGGCGCCAGAAGGTGCGCAGGAACTGCCGGTACTGCTCCTCCCGCTGCGCACCCTGCATGGTGGAGCGGGTGTGGACCCCCTCCTGTTCCTCCACGTTGAACCCCACGGCGCCGATGCCGTGGTCGCGGAAGAAGCGGTACATGCGCTCCGGCTGCTCCATCGCCGCCTCCGTGATCACCGAGATGCAGTGAAAGGGAAGCTCGTGGCGGTGCAGGGCCTCGATCCCCTTCATCGCGAGGGCATGGGAGCCGCGGCCATTGCGGAAGCGACGGTTGGTGTCGTGGATGTCCTCCGGACCATCCACACTGATGCCCACCACGATGCGGTTGCGGCGGAAGCAGGCGCACCAGTCGTCGTTGATCAGGGTGGCGTTGGTTTGCACGTGCTGGGTGAAGCCGATCTCCTCGGCCTGCCAGTCCCGCAGGGAGCGCTGCAGCAGGGCGGTGGCCTCGTCGTACCAGCTGCAGGGCAGGGTGAGGGGTTCGCCCGCGTGCCACACCAGATCGAACTCCGGCCCGCAGTAGGGGCTCTCCAGGATCCGCCGCATCAGCAGCGGCAGCAGGGCCAGATCGAACACCCGTCTGCGCTGGCGATCCGGCAGATAGCAGTAGGAGCAGTCGAGGTTGCAGAGGGAGGTGGACTGCACCACCACCAGACCGATCGGCCCGAAGGGAAGCCCGCTCACCAGTTCACGAACCCTCGGGGAGCGCTGTTCAGCCAGGCGTCACCACCGCCGTTGCGCCAGGCGCTGCTGCCCCGGTTCGCCCAGCCGCCGTGGTACGCGCCGTTGCCCCAGGTGGGGCGGCTGTTGCTCCACTTGGCTCCCCCCTTGCCGTTCTTCCAGCTGCCGCTGCCGCGGCTGTTCTTGAAGGCATGGCCGCCGCCGTTGCTCCACTTCGAGCCCGCCAGCTGCTCCCCCTCGAGCGGGGAGGAACGGAGCAGCGGGCTCCAGGCGCCGCTGCGCGCTCTCTCGATCCGGCTCTCGAGGCTGCTGGCCGGGTCCGGCTGGCTGTAGAAGCCCGCGGCATCGGCGCTCTGGCACAGGGCAGCGCTGCAGGCGAGCAGAACCTGGAAGGTGATCAGGGAGCGTTTCATCGATGCGGGAGGCCTGGGGGTGCGCTGTGGGTTCGAGGGAATCGGTGGCGAAGGGGGATCAGTTGCTTCCCTGGGCGTCCGGCCCCTTCACGGTGGTGGAGATCTCCGCGGTGGACTCGAGGATCACCTGGTAGAAGTCGGCGATCTGCTCCTCCGTGAGCCGGATCGGGCTGCCGGGGCCCACCCAGCGGTTCACCATCTCGCGGGAGCCGCTGTCGCCGTCCACGTAGGACTGCATCATCTGGGCGATGGCCAGGTTGCCGGCCGTGAGCAGGGCGGGGTTGTTCCGGGCCACGACGCAGCCGATGCCGGTGCGGCCGTAGGGATAGGTGGGCACCAGCACCTTGTCGGTGCCGCCCCGGTTGGCGGCCAGCCACAGGCTCGAGCCCCCCAGGATCTCCACCCGCCTCTCCTTCAGAGCAGCGAGCGCCTCGGCCGGGGTGCGGAAGGGCTGCAGCCGTACGCCGGGCACCACGCTCGCCAGCAATTGGGCCGCCACGGAGTTCTCCACCACGCCCACGGTTCTGCCGCGGAGCGAATCCGGCGTGCCATCGATGCCGGGGGGTGCCAGCAGGCGGGTGCCGCCGATCGCAAAGGGCAGGGTGTAGAGCACCTCCCGGGTGCGGGCCCAGCTGAAGGCCACGCCGCAGGCGATGTCTGCCCGGCCCGAGGTGATCGCCGCCAGGCCCTCCTCGATGCTGGCCGCCGGCAGGAAGCGGAGGTTGCTGGCGCCGGCCTCATCCCGCACGGCGTTGAGCACATCCACCGCCAGCCCCTGATAGCTGTCCCCCTGTTTCTCCAGGAAGGGCAGCACGGCATCGAACACCACGGCCCGGAGTTCCCCCTGGGCAGGCCGGGCCACCGCCGCGGGGGGCAGCAGCCCGGCCAGCAGCGCCAGGATCCCGAGGACGGGGCCACCCAGGGAGGGGAGAAGCCGGGAACGCATCGGAATCCGCGGAGAGACCTTCCATGGGTAGCCGCTGCCGCCGGAGCGCACCCGCCCCACCCAACACTTTGCAAGGAAGACGCTTCTCCTTCTGCTCCTGCTTCGGCGTGAGGTGCGGACCCCGCTCAGCTGTGCAGTGCCGCCGTGGCGCGGATCTGCGTGAGCTCCTCGGTGGGAATCTTCTCGAGCTGGCGCATCATCAGGGCCATGCGGGCATTGCAGCGCAGTTCCTCTCGGTGGCGGGCGAGGAAATCCCAGTAGTGGGCATTGAAAGGGCAGGCGCTCGGACCGCTGCGCTGGCGGGGGTCGTAGCGGCAGCCGCGGCAGTAGTCGCTCATACGGCGGATGTAGTTGCCACTGGCGGCATAGGGCTTGCTGGCGAGGCGGCCGCCGTCGGCATAGAGCCCCATGCCGAGCACGTTGGTCTGCATCACCCAGTCGTGGCCGTCGATGAAGACACGGTGGAACCAGGCGGTGAGCGCCTGCGGATCGAGCCCGGCGATCAGGCCGTAGTTGGCCAGCACCATCAGCCGCTGGATGTGGTGCGCATAGGCCCGCTCCTTCACCTCCTGCAGCACCGCATCGAGACAGGCCATGCGCTGCCGCCCAGCTGCTCAAAGAAGGCCGGCAGGGGCCTCTGGTGGCCGAAGTGGTTGCTGGCGGCATAGCCCGCGCCGAACCAGTGGTAGAGGCCGTGGGTGTACTCCCGCCAGCCGAGGATCTGACGGATCACCCCCTCCAGAGCCGCCAGGGGCGTGCCCCGCTCCAGGCGCGCCGCCTCGATCCGCCGGATCACCTCCAGGGGATGGAGCAGCCCAAGGTTGAGGTAGGGCGACAGCAGGGCATGCCAGAGGGTGGGCTGGCCGCGCACCATGGCGTCCTGATACGGGCCGAAGCCATCGAGCCGGGTGGCGATGAAGTGCTCCAGCACCTCCAGCGCCTGGCTGCGGCTCACCCCCCAGCCGAAGGGCCGCGGACGGCTCGGCAGAGGGGGGAGCCCATCCGCGCGCCTCATCTCCTGCAGACGCTCCACCCGCAGGATCACCGCCTGGGTGATCGGATCGGGCTCGAACCAGAGCGGTTCCGGCCCCTGCAGCCCCCGCGGCGGCGCCTTGCGGTTCTCGGCATCGAAGTTCCACTGGCCCCCCAGGGGCTGGGCCTGCTTGCCTTCCCCCTCCAGCAGCACCCCGAAGCGCCGCCGCCCCTCCCGGTAGAAGAACTCCAGCCGCAGCTGCTTCTGCCGGCCGGCCCAGGCGGCGAACTCCTCCCGGCTCCAGAGAAAGGCGTTGGTGGGAAGCCATACCAGCCGCACCGGCAGCAGCAGGGCCTCGATCGAGGAGCGGAACGGCCGGTCCGCCGGCTCCATCAGCCGCAGCTCTTGGATGCCGTGGGCCGCGATCCAGCCCCGTACCGCCTCACCGAAGCGATCGGCCTCGAGGACATCCACCGTCCAGCCGGCCTGGCGCAGCTCCGCAGCGAAGTGGCGCATGGCGCTCCACACCAGCACCAGCTTCTGGCAGTGATACGCCCGCCGCTGCAGCACCGAGGTGCTCTCCACCAGCAGCACCCGCGTCCGGCCGGGCGCCGTGCTGGCCAGGGCCGCCTGGCCTGCGGCCAGCTGATCCCCCAGCACCCACACCCCCAGGACCATGGCTCGCCTCAGGCGGGGGCCCCGCCGCTGAGGCGGCAGGCACGGCGCGCCACGGCCGCCACGTAGCCCCGCTCCACCGGACCACCCGCCGGGCTGAGGTGGCCGTCGCGGCAGTCCACCACGATCCGCTCATGGTGGCCCTGCTGATCACTCACCCGCAGGCGCAGCTGGAAGGCATGGCGGGGGCTGCGGGTGATCTCATCGCCGCACACCGGCCCCACGCACAGCCCAGGCGCCGCCCCGGCCGGGACCGGCAGCAGGGTGAGCAGGAGCACCAGCGCGGTGATCAGCGCAGCAGCGAGACGGCTCAACCGGCCAGCTCCAGGGGAGTCCCATTCTCCGGGTCGGAGGCGGTCTCGGGATCGGGACCCTCCTCCGCGCTGGGATGGAAGTACTCCCACACCACCTTCGCCAGGGCCGGACCGAGGCCGGGTGCCTGGGCCAGAGCCTCGGGGCTGGCGATCTGGATCGCATCGATCGAGCGGAAATGGGCGAGCAGGTCCCGGGTCCGCTTGGGCCCGAGGCCCGGGATCTCCGAGAGGCGCGAGCGCTTCATCCGCTCGCCCCGCTGCTGGCGGTGGAAGCTCACCGCGAAGCGGTGGGCCTCATCCCGCAGCCGCCGCAGCAGCTGCACCCCCAGCTGGTCGGGTTCGCTCTCCAGCGGCTCCTTCACCCCGGGCACGAACACCTCCTCCCGCTGCTTGGCCAGGGAGCACACCACCAGGTCATCGTCGAGGTTGAGTTCCCGCAGGGCCTCCATCACGGCCGAGAGCTGGCCCTTGCCGCCATCGATCATCACCAGATCGGGCCAGTCGTTGAGGCCGCCGGTGTGGAGGGCGCTGCCGGCTGCACGGCGCAGTTCCCGCAGGTCGGCCCCCTCGGCCTTGGCCTGGGCCCAGCGGCGGAAACGGCGCCGGATCACCTCCGCCATGCTCATGAAGTCGTCGGAGTGGCCGGCGCGCACGGCGCTGCTGCGGATCCGGTATTTGCGGTAGTGCTGCTTGGCGGGCAGGCCGTCCACGAACACCACCTGCGAGGCCACGGCATCGCTGCCCTGGATGTGGCTGATGTCGTAGCCCTCGATCCGCCGGGGGGGGCGCACCATCTCCAGGATCTGGGCCAGATCCTCCGTGGCCAGCTGGTGCTGCTCGGCCGTGCGCTGGGCCCGCTGCAGCTCGTAGCCGGCGTTGCGCTCCACCAGCTCGATCAGCTCGGCCTTCTGCTGCCGGCGCGGCACCGCCAGCTTCACCTTCCGGCCGCGCCGCTCCGCCAGCCACTCACCGATCAGCTCCTGTTGGGGCAGGACGTGCTGCAGCAGCAGCTCCGGCGGGATCTCCACCGGCTCCACCTGGCTGTAGTGCTCCTCGATCACGGCCTGGAGGATGCGGCCGAGGGCCTCACGCCGCTCCAGCGAGGGGGGGAGGGCACCACCCTGCCCCTCCTCGGCGGCGGGGGTGCCCACCGCATCGGCGGTGAATCCCAGCCGGCCCACCAGCTTTCCGGCCCGCATCTGGAACAGCTGCACCGCCGCCACCCGCTCATCCGCCGCCAGGGCGATCACATCGCGGCTCACGGAGCTGTCGCCCAGGCTCATCTTCTGATCGGCCGTGAGGCTGCCGATGCCCTGCAGCTGATCGCGCACCCGGGCGGCGCTCTCGAATTCCAGCCGCTCGGCGTACTTCTCCATCTGCTCGTTGAGCAGCTCCACCAGCTCCTCGTTGCGCCCCTGGAACACCATCGCCACCTGGCGCAGGGTGCGGTGGTAGTCGTCCGAGCTGATCTTCTGCTGGCACACCCCGGGGCAGCGGCCGATGTCGTAATTCAGGCAGGTGCGGCCTTTGTACAGGGGCTGGGGCCGCTGCCGCAGGGGGAAGACCCGCTTCACCAGGGCGAGCGTGCGGCGCAGCAGCCCCACATCCACGTAGGGGCCGTAGAACCGATCGAGCGGGGAGCGGAAGCGGCGGCGGCGGGTGATGAAGATGCGCGGGTAGGGCTCGCTCCAGGTGATGCAGAGGTAGGGATATTTCTTGTCGTCCTTCAGCAGCACGTTGAAGTGCGGCTGGTGGTTCTTGATCAGGTTCGATTCCAGCGCCAGCGCCTCGGCTTCGCTGTCGGTGACGATGAACTCGATCTCGCAGACCTGCCGCACCATCAGGGCGATGCGGGGCGAGTGGCCGTGGCCGCCGCCGCTCTGGAAATAGCTGCGCACGCGGTTGCGCAGCACCTTCGCCTTGCCGATGTAGAGGATGCGGTCCTCCGCATCGCGCATCAGGTAGCAGCCCGGCTCTTCGGGAACCTCCCGGAGCCGGGCCCGCAGGCGGTCGGGCTGCTGCAGCAGCGGCTGGGCGGAGGCGGGGGTCGGCAAGGGAGAAGCGGAACCGCGGGAGCCTGGGGCTCAGCCGCCGTACTGCCAGCCGGTGCTGCTCAGCTCCAGGGCACTGGCATCCCGGTGCAGCACGGCGCTCTTCACCTCACCCACGAACACGGTGTGATCGCCGTGGGCCACCTGCCCCACCAGCTCGCACTCCACGCCGCCGAGGCCGTCGTTGAGGATCGGCAGGCCCAGGGGACCGGGGGTGAAGGGGGCCGCGTCGAAGCGCCCGCCCATCGCCTTCTGGGGCTTGAAGAACACCGCCGCCAGGTCCTTCTGGTCGGAGGCGAGCACGTTGAGGGAGAAGCGGCCGGTGCGCTGGATGATGCCGTTGCTGGTGGAGTCGGCCCGCACCGCCATCACCACCAGCGGCGGGTCGAAGGAACCCTGGGTCACCCAGCTGGCGGTGAAGCCGTTCACCTCCTCCCCCTCGGCCACGCCGCAGATGA
>JBMLOS010000016.1:0-3268 GCA_049242845.1 Prochlorococcaceae cyanobacterium | reverse complement strand
GCACCGCCACCAAGATGGCGCTCAACATCCTCTCCACCGGCGTGATGGTGCGCCTCGGCAAGGTGTTCGGCAACCGCATGGTGGATGTGGCTGTCACCAACACCAAGCTGCGCGACCGGGCCCTGCGCATCCTGCGGGATCTGGCCGGGGTGGAGCGGCTCCGGGGCGAGCGGCTGCTGGAGCTGAGCGGCGGCTCGGTGAAGCTGGCCCTGCTGCTGGCTGCCCTGGCGCCCGGGGAGGAGAACCCCTCCAGCCGGCTGGCGGAAGCCCGGGAGCTGCTGGAGCAGCACGGCCCCTCCCTGCGCCAGACCCTCGAAGCCGCGGGCCTGACCCTCTCTCCCGCCTGACCCTCTCTGCCGCCTGATCTCTCAGCTGAAGCTTCAGGCCGGCTCGTAGCTCCCCCAGTAGGGGGCCGTGAACAGGTCCACCCGGCGGCGGGTCTCGGGGGGCACCTGCTCAGCCGGGGTCATCAGGGCATGGCGCAGGGCCTGGTGGGCGCCGCTGGTGGGCCGGATCTGGCCGACCCGCTCCACCGCCATGCGCACGATCTGCTGGGCCAGGGCCGCGTTGGCCCGCAGGTTCTCGATCACCATCTCCACCGTCACGGAGTCGTGGTCGGTGTGCCAGCAGTCGTAGTCGGTCACCATCGCCAGGGTGGCGTAGGCCATCTCGGCCTCCCGCGCCAGCCGGGCCTCGCTGTGGTTGGTCATGCCGATCACCGAGCAGCCCCAGCTGCGGTACAGCTCGGATTCCGCCCGGGTGGAGAAGGCCGGACCCTCCATGCAGAGGTAGGTGCCGCCGCGGTGCAGGGTGCGGCCCTTCTGCATCAGGCTGTCGCCCACATCGGCCAGCAGCCGGCTGAGGCTGGAGCAGAAGGGATCGGCCACGCCCACGTGGGCCACAGCCCCCTCGCCGAAGAAGGTGAGCGGGCGCTGGTGGGTGCGATCGATGAACTGATCCGGCACCAGCATGTCGAGCGGCCGGCAGTGCTCCTGCAGGGAGCCCACCGCCGACACCGACAGGATCCAGCGCACCCCCAGGGAGCGCAGGGCCCAGAGGTTGGCGCGGTAGGGCACCTCGGTGGGGGTGAAGGTGTGGTGCCGGCCGTGCCGGGCCAGGAACACCACCTCGCTCTCCCCCAGCCGCCCCACCCGCAGGCTGTCGGAGGGGGCGCCGTAGGGGGTGTCGACCGTGATCTCCCGCACATCCTCGAGCCCCTCCATCCCATAGAGCCCGCTGCCTCCGAGGACGCCGATCCGGGCGCTGGCCAGGTCGGGGCGGGAGGGAGCGGCGGCGGTGCTGGCCATGGAGGCGGGGGAGCTTGCGGGAAAGCCAGACGGTGTTCTACCCCAGCCGGCCCACCCGGCGGGCTGCGCAGTGCTCGATACAGTCGTGGTTTGCCTTCCCCCGCCCATGACCCGCGCCGTGATGGAGACCGATGCCGGCACGATCGAGCTCGAACTGTTCGAGGCAGACGCCCCCGGCACCGTGGCCAACTTCGTGAAGCTGGCCCAGGAGGGCTTCTATGACGGCCTGGCCTTCCATCGGGTGATCGACGGCTTCATGGCCCAGGGCGGCTGCCCTAACTCCCGCGAGGGCGCCAAGGGAATGGCCGGCACCGGCGGCCCCGGCTACACGATCCCCTGCGAGATCAACAGCCAGAAGCACCAGGCCGGCACCCTGGCGATGGCCCACGCGGGCCGGAACACGGGCGGCTCGCAGTTCTACATCTGCCACGGCGCCCAGCCCCACCTCGATGGCGTTCACACCGTCTTCGGGCACACCGGCAACATGGATGTGGTGCTGGCCCTGCGCAACGGCAGCCGCATCAACAAGGTCACGATCCTGCCCTGAGGCCGGCGGCCGCCGGCCCCGTCAGGGCTGGGGCGGCCCCCAGGGGCTGCCAGTGGATGAAGGCCCCGGGCTCCAGGGGGATGGGTCCGGGGGCGGCCAGTTCGGCGAGGGAGCGCTGCTCGGGCTCCAGCAGGGCACTGGGGTGGGTGGTGCGGTGCCGGTCCGGGGCCAGCAGCAGGCTCACGCCCCGGGTCTCCTCCCAGCCGGCCATGCGGGCCAGGGCCTCCCCCAGCAGCGGCTCCTGCAGCGCGTGCCCCGGGGCGGCGCTGAGCAGCACCGCCAGCCGCGGCTGCTCGAGCAGGGCCAGCAGCCGGCCGTGTTCCTCCCGCTGCAGCAGCAGGTCGTGGTCGGCAGCCCAGGTGGCGAGGGCCTCCAGCCGCTGGGCCAGCACGGCCGCCTCCCCCTCGCCCTGCCAGGCCAGCACCGCCGTGGGGCCTTCGCCGGCCTCCTCCATCAGGTGGCCGAGCTTCACCCGCTTGGTCTGGAGGTAGGCGGCGTTGTGGCGTCCCGCATCCATCACCAGCGGCACCCGGTCCACCACCTGCAGGCCGTAGCCACCGAGCCCCGCAATCTTGCGGGGATTGTTGGTGATCAGCCGCAGCCGGAGCACCCCAAGGTCGCTGAGAATCTGGGCGCCCACGCCGTAGTTGCGCAGATCGGCCGGAAAGCCCAGATGCTCGTTGGCCTCCACCGTGTCGAGGCCGCCGTCCTGGAGGCTGTAGGCCCGCAGCTTGTTGATCAGGCCGATGCCGCGGCCCTCCTGGCGCAGGTACACCACCACGCCCTCGCCGGCTGCTTCGATCATCCGCAGGGCCGCCTCCAGCTGGGGACGGCAGTCGCAGCGGAGGGAGCCGAAGGCGTCTCCCGTGAGGCACTCCGAGTGCACCCGCACGAGCACGGGGCCGTCGCCCCGCTCGGGATGACCCTTCACGATCGCCACGTGCTCGCTGCCGTCGAGCTCGTTGCGATAGCCGATCGCCCGGAAGCTGCCGAAGGCGCTGGGCAGGGCCGCCTCCGCCTGCCGCCGCACGAAGCGCTCCGTATCCAGGCGGTAGCGGATCAGGTCGGCGATCGAGATCAGCCGCAGGCCATGGCGGCGGGCGTACTGGGCCAGCTGGGGCAGCCGCGCCATCGAGCCGTCCGCGTTCTGGATCTCGCAGATCACCCCGGCCGGGTAGAGGCCCGCCAGCCGGGCCAGGTCCACCGCCGCCTCGGTGTGGCCGGCGCGCTTGAGCACGCCCCCCTGGCGGGCGCGCAGGGGAAAGATGTGTCCCGGCCGGCGCAGGTCCGCCGGGCGGGTGTGGGGATGGATCGCCACCTGGATCGTGCGGGCCCGGTCCTCGGCGGAGATGCCGGTGCTCACGCCGTTCTCGGGGCCCGCATCCACGCTCACCGTGAAGGCGGTCTGGTTGCT
>JBMLOS010000015.1:0-4055 GCA_049242845.1 Prochlorococcaceae cyanobacterium | reverse complement strand
GGCTGTGGCGGCCGGATCTGGGGGGCTTCCTGGCCGTGCTCCTGCTGGTGGTGGCGCCCCTCGGCCCGCTGCTGGATCGCGAGCGGCAGAGCCCCCTGCGGGAGCTGCAACGCGCCGCCGGCCGGGAAGCCCGGCCGCAGGAGCCCCTCTGGGTGGTGGGCAACCCCCGCTACAGCACCCTCTTCTATGCGGGCCGCACGGCCGTGTTCCTCGGCGACCGCGACGACGTGAAGGACCTCTGGAGGGAGGATCCGGCCCTGCTGGGCATTGAGAGCGGCACCCGCTCGGCCCTCCTGCTGGGCGACCGCCACGAGCTCGATGCCTTCGCCCTTGCGGAGGAGCGGATCGAGCGCCTCGAGCGGCGCGGGGTGCAGGAACTCTGGCGCGTTCCCCTGCAGGACCTGGAGCCCCGCCGCAAGGGGGAACGCCGCTCCAGCAAGGAATCCGGCAAAGGGAGAGACGCCCAATGAAACGCTCTCCCCTGGCCTTCCTCCAGCAACTGCGGCCCTCCCTCACCGTCCGGGATGGGGTGGTGCTGGTGCTGTGCATCGCGGTGATCAGCGGCCTGGCCCTGAACCTGCATCCCGAGGAGCCGCCGCTCTTCGACGAAAACCTGCTGGCCTGGATCGGCACAACCCTGCCCGGACCGCTGCAGGCGGTGCTGGTGCAGATCTACCGGCTGAGCGGGGTGGGGTTCACCTTCGTGCTGGTGCTCGCCTCCCTGATCTACGTGACCCTGAAGCGCTGGTGGCGGGATCTGACGATGCTGGTGGTGGCCACCGGCGGCATCCTGCTGATCGTGGACCGGATCCTGAAGCCGCTCTTCGATCGTTCCCGCCCCCCTGAGAAGCTGCTGATGGTGGACGGCCGCAGCTTTCCGAGCGGCCATGCCGCCGGCGGGGTGGTGTTCTACTTCGCCATGGCCACGATCCTGGCGGCCCACCATCCGCGCCTGCGCTGGCCGCTGATGTTCGGCGCCGGCCTCTGGGTGGCCCTGGTGTGGCTGAGCACCCTGGTGGTGCGGGCCCACTGGCCGAGCGACCTGATCGCAGGCGGCGCCGTGGGACTGGCCTGGCTCACCGTCTGCCTGTCACTGTGGCGCGATCCCACCGGCTCCCAGCCCTGATGGCCCTCTCCACCCTCGCCGACCTGCGCGGCCTGCGCACCGCCCCCAGCCTCAGCCCGGCCGAGCGCGAGAGCCTGCGGGGCGAACTGGCGGATCGCCTGGCGGCCTGCGAATGGTTCACGGTGGGGGTGATGGCCCCCAGCGCCGCGGCCGCCGTGGCGGCGCTGCGTCAGGCGGAGACGGTGCTGGGCTGGAGCCCGCTCGAAGCGAACGCCGGCCACGACCCCCAGGGCGCCCCCGTGAACGCCGCCCCGGGCAGCGAGGAAGCCGGACCGGTGTTCCTGAAGGGCAACCAGAACACAGGCACCTACAGCCTGCGGGTGGAGAGCGGCCTGGGCGAGGGGCTGCTGATCAGCGGCCACAGCCCGGTGGATCCGGAGGCGGAGGACACCTGGGGACCGCTGCCCCTCGATTTCTTTGCCTGAAGGATCAGCCCCACGGGAGCCCCGACTGCAGCCCAACGGCCGCCGCCACTCAGAGGGGCTCGCCGCAGATCACGGTGCGTCGCAGGAGGGGCCCCAGGGTAGGTCCGGTCCCTAGGCTGGGCGGCTGTTGATCGGCAGTCCGACTGCCAACCGAAGGTTCTCGATGGCCGGCTCCACCCTGCGCATTGCCTCCCGCCGCAGCCAGCTCGCCATGGTGCAGACCCACTGGGTGCGCGATGAGCTGGCCAAGGCCCACGGGGGCCTGGAGATCACGATCGAGGCCATGGCCACCCAGGGCGACAAGATCCTGGATGTGGCCCTGGCCAAGATCGGCGACAAGGGGCTGTTCACCAAGGAGCTCGAGGCCCAGATGCTGGTGGACCGGGCCGACATCGCCGTCCACAGCCTCAAGGACCTGCCCACCAACCTGCCCGAGGGGCTGATGCTGGGCTGCATCACCGAGCGGGAGGACCCGGCCGATGCCATGGTGGTGCACGAGAAGCACCGCGAAAAGACCCTTGCCACCCTGCCGGAGGGCTCCGTGGTGGGCACCAGCTCCCTGCGCCGCCTGGCACAGCTGCGGCACCACTTCCCCCATCTCACCTTCAAGGATGTGCGGGGCAACGTGATCACCCGCCTCGAGAAGCTCGATTCCGGCGAGTTCGACTGCCTGATCCTGGCCGCCGCCGGCCTGGGGCGCTTGGGGCTGGGGGATCGCATCCACGAGCTGATCGATCCCTCCATCTCCCTCCATGCCGTGGGCCAGGGTGCCCTGGGCATCGAATGCCGCGAGGGCGACGAGGCCGTGCTGGCCCAGATCAAGGTGCTGGAGCACACCCCCACCGCCCGCCGTTGCCTGGCGGAGCGGGCCTTCCTGCGGGAGCTCGAGGGGGGCTGCCAGGTGCCGATCGGCGTGAACACCCGCTTCGAGGGCCCGGAGGACAGCGGTGCGCTGGTGCTCACGGGCATGGTGGCGAGCCTCGATGGCCTGCGTCTGATCCGCGATGAGGCCCGCGGGCCGCAGGAGGATCCCGAAGCGATCGGCATCGCCCTGGCCCACAAACTGAAGGAGCAGGGGGCCGGCGAGATCCTGCAGGAGATCTTCGCCAGCGTGCGGCCCGAGGCCTGAGCGCAGGGGCGCGCACGCCGGGAGCAGGCGGCCATGCAGCAGTCCGGCAGCGAAACCACCGCCCTGCCCTTCCAGTGGAGCCTGCTGGCCTGGGCGGCCCTGGTGGGCACCCTCACCGGTCTGGCGGTGGTGGGCTTCCACGAGCTGCTGGGATTCATCAACAACTTCCTGTTCGGGCCCTTCGTGGAGGGCCTGCTGCAGCTCGGCCACGGCTCCGCCCCGGCGCCCGCGGAGCTGGTGGAGCTGCCGCCCCTCCCTGCCCAGCAGAGCACCCCGCTGCAGGCCCTGGTCCAGATCGGTCTGGGGGGCCTGGGCTTCCTGCCGCCCCCACCGCAGCCACCCGCCCCGCCGCCGCCGCCCCAGCTGAGCAGCCCCGCCTGGCTGGAGCTCTGGCCGGTGGTGGTGGTGCCCACCCTCGGAGGCCTGGCGGTGGGCCTGCTGCGGCGGTTCGGCGGCGAGCTCGGCCCCGGATTGCCCAGCCTGCTGGCCATGGCGGAGGGCAGCCAGCCCGCCGCCCCGAAGCTGCCGCTGCTGCGGCTGGTGGCCGCCTCCCTCAGCCTCGGCAGCGGCGCCTCCCTCGGGCCGGAGGGTCCGAGCGTGGAGGGGGGCGGCAACATCGGCCTCTGGGTGGGTGAGCGGGGACGGCTGCCCCCCCAGAGCCAGAAGACCCTGGTGGCCTGCGGCGTGGCGGCGGGGCTGGCGGCCGGTTTCAAGGCGCCCATCGCCGGGGTGTTCTTCGCCCTGGAAGGGAGCTTCAGCACCATCCCGGGCCGGCCGAGCGTGCGGGCGGTTCTGGTGGCGGCGGTGGCCTCCTGCCTGGTGACCCAGCTGTTCCTGGGCGACACGCCGATCCTGCGGCTCCCGGCCTACGAGGTGCGCTCGCCGCTGGAGCTGCCCCTCTATCTGGGTCTGGGCGTGGTGGCGAGTCTGATGTCCTGGCTGCTGCTCTCCCTGCTGGCCCTCGGGCGCGGACCGCGGCTGCAGGGCTGGCTGGAGCGGCTACCCGCGGGCCTGCCCACCGCCCTGGGCGGTGCGGCCGTGGGGGGCATGGCCCTGGTGTTCCCCCAGGTGCTGGGGGTGGGCTACGACACGATCGAGGCCCTGCTGGGCCGCGACGGCGGCATTCCCCTGCTCACGCTGCTGGTGCTGCTGGGCGTGAAGGTGCTGGCCACGGCCCTGAGCAACGCCACCGGCTTCGTGGGCGGCGGCTTCGCCCCCTCACTCTTCCTGGGAGCGGTGCTCGGGAGCTGCTACGGGCAGATCCTGGGGGAGAGCGGCCTGCACCTGCCGGTGGCCGAACCACCGGCCTACGCGATGGTGGGCATGGCCGCGGTGCTGGCAGGCAGCGCCCGGGCACCGCTCACGGCCCTGCTGC
>JBMLOS010000014.1:0-3441 GCA_049242845.1 Prochlorococcaceae cyanobacterium | reverse complement strand
AGCTCCGCGACGCCTGGCCAGACAACCACCTTACTCTCCCGCCTTCACCCCCGCCCGCTTCTGCCATTGGCGCTGCAGCCGCTGCAGCACCATCGCCCCGCCGCTGCCCAGCATCCAGAGCAGCCCCAGGCCGTTCAGCACCACATAGAGGGTCTCGCCCCCGGGGCCGAACCACTGCCGCAGCCACTCGCCCTCGTGGAACACCATCAGGGCGTGGGCCCGGTCCCGGCTCCAGGAGAGCCAGTCGCGCAGCACCCGGTAGGACACGCCCGTGGCCACCGTGACCAGCAGGGGCGCCAGCACGAAGGGAGCCACGGCGCCGTGCCACTGCCGCAGCCGGGCCTGCAGCGGCACGGGCCGGGGGGCAGCCGGTGGACTGGAGGGACTGGGCGGACTGGGCGCGGAGGGGTTGGGCATGGGCGGCCTGACCCGACGGGGCACACCGCGCCATTGATAACTTGAATTCCCGCGCCGTGGATGGCCCGATGAATCTTTTCGCCGATCTGCTGGCCAGCACCACGGCCGCCCGTCAGGGTGCGGGAGCCCAGGGTGTGGTCACCCAGACCGGCCCCCGCATCCAGAAGAGCCACCGCGGTGTGGAGGTGAAGTCGGCGCGGGAGGTGGAGGTGATGCGCAAGGCCAGTCGCATCGTGGCCACCGTGCTGCGGGAGATCATCGATCTGGTGCAGCCCGGCATGACCACCGGCGACCTCGACCGCCATGCCGAGAGCCGCATCCGCGAGCTCGGCGCCGTGCCCAGCTTCCTCGGCTACCACGGCTTCCCGGCCAGCATCTGCGCCAGCATCAACAACGAGGTGGTGCACGGCATCCCCAGCACCAAGCGGGTGATCCAGGCCGGGGATCTGCTCAAGGTGGACACCGGTGCCTACTTCGACGGCTACCACGGCGACAGCTGCGTGACCATCTGCGTGGGGGAGGGTGCGTCCGAGGAGGCCCGCCGCCTCAGCCGGGTCGCCCAGGAATCGCTGATGAAGGGCCTCGCCACCGTGCGGGCCGGCAGCAGCCTGCTGGAGCTGGCCGGCGCCGTGCAGGACCACGTGGAAGCGCACGGCTATGCCGTGGTGGAGGACTACACCGGCCACGGCGTGGGGCGCAACCTGCACGAGGAGCCCTCGGTGTTCAACTACCGCACCCGGGATCTGCCCAACATGAAGCTGCGGCCCGGCATGACCCTGGCGGTGGAGCCGATCCTCAACGCCGGCAGCAAGGCCTGCCGCACCCTCAAGGACCGCTGGACCGTGGTGACCGTGGACGGCAGCCTCTCGGCCCAGTGGGAGCACACGATCGTGGTGACCAGCGACGGCTGCGAGATCCTCACGGACCGGGACTTCTGACCTCAAGCCTCCTGCGGAGGCTTCACCAGGCCGCAGAGGCGGTAGTAGAGCGAGCGCCCCAGGCAGGCCAGGGGCATCAGCACGTAAGTGAGCGGGTTGGGGGTCACGATGATCAGCCCCAGATCCCAGCGGGCCTGCCGCAGGATCTCCCGTGCCACGAAGCCGCTGCCCATCAGGCCGATCGGGTTGAGCGCCGAGCGGAAGGGCCCCAGCACCAGGCGGCGCAGGCGCAGATGGGCTCCGGCCAGCTCCGGCGCCCGCAGGCTGAGCAGCTGACCCTCCAGGCGCTTGCTGATCTCGTAGAGGGGGCTCAGGGCCGGCTGGATCTCCGCCTCCGAGGTGTTGAGCCACACCTCGGCCCGGGGCCGGCCTGCCGCTGCCGCACCGCTGCGCTCCCCCACCACCCGGGCGAAGAGCTCCAGCAGCCTCCAGCTGCTGAGGGCATTCACCTCCAGGGAGCAGGCCACGGCCGCCGCGTCGCGGCGGCCGTACACGTTCACGCCGTGGTTCAGCACCAGGATGTCCACCTCCTGCAGCAGGGCCTCCAGCTCCTGCTCCCGCCCCACCTGCCAGCGCACCTGCCGCAGCGGGATCGGCTCCCCCTGGCCATCGAGCAGCTCCAGGGGTGTATCGCCGTGGCAGAGGGCCACGAGCCGGGCGCCGCGGCCATGCCAGGCCTGCAGGAGGGCCCGGCCGAGGCTGCCGCTGGCGCCGGTGATCGCCACCGTGGGCAGGCTCTGCCGGGGGTGGTCAGGCGAGGGGCCGGTCATGGGCCTGGCGCGGGTAGGGGGTTTCGCGCCAGCATGGTCCCAACGACGTTGCGATCTGCGGGCAGTTGATGGCCACCCCCCTGCTGGATGGAGCACTGCTGCCGCTCTTCGCGCCCTATTGCGGTGGGCTCTCCCGGCAGTCGCTGCTGGAGCAGGCGCTGCACCAGCTGGTCCGCGGGGAATTCCAGGGCCGCCGGCCCCTGCGCGGCGGCGGCGCCCACAGCTTCGTGCTGCGCTGGACGGCCGAGCCGGCTCCGCTGGAGACGGCTGCCTGCAGCCTCACCTTCCCCTCCCTGGAGGGTCCGGACGGCCAGCCGATCACCTACTCCTTCCGCATCCCCACCCACCAGCTCGTTTCGCTGCTGATGGAGACGGAGCAGGACGTGCTGCCGGCGGGCTTCTGGCGCTGGCTGCTGATCGGGCAGGGCACTCCCGCCGGGGTCTCCTGACGGACGCTGCCTAGATTCGGCAGCGTTCCGCAGGTTCCGGCGAGGTCGATCGATGCCCATTCCCCTGCTGATCGGCTCCTGCGAACCCTTCAGCGGGAAGTCCGCCCTGGTGCTGGGGCTGGCGCGGCAGCTCGTGGCCCAGGGGGTGACCATCCGCTTCGGCAAGCCCCTGGCCACCAGCTTCGAGGCCGATGCCGGAGGCATCGACCCCGATGTGCGCTTCGTGGCCGACACCCTCGGGCTGGGGGAGGCCCAGCTGCTCCCCTCCCTGGCGGTGCTCGATCCGGAGGATGCCCGCCAGCGGCTGCTGCAGGGTGCCGTGAACGACGATCCCGGCCTCGGGCGCCTGGCGGCCCAGCTGGCCGCCGCCGGCGACGACCTCACCCTGCTGGAGGCGGCGGGCAGCCTCAGTGAGGGCCTGCTCTACGGCCTCAGCCTGCCCCAGCTGGCCGAGGGGCTCGACGCCGCCGTGGTGCTGGTGCATCTCTGGACCGACAGCAGCAGCGTCGATGCCCTGCTGCAGGCGCGCCTGCTGCTGGGGGATCGGCTGGCCGGGGTGGTGCTCAATGCCGTGTCGCTCGAGGCGGTGCCCCGCCTGCGGGAGGAGATCGCCCCGGCCCTGGAGCGGCTGGGCTTGCCGGTCTACGGCGTGATGCCCCGCAGCCCGCTGCTGCGCAGCGTCACGGTGGAGGAGCTGGCCCGGCGCCTCGAGGCGGAGGTGCTCTGCTGCCGCGACCGCCTCGATCTGCTGGTGGAGACCCTCTCGATTGGCGCGATGAACGTGAATTCCGCCATGGAGTTCTTCCGCCGCCGCCGCAACATGGCCGTGGTGACCGGCGCCGACCGCACCGACATCCAGCTGGCGGC
>JBMLOS010000013.1:0-6477 GCA_049242845.1 Prochlorococcaceae cyanobacterium | reverse complement strand
CCGAAGGTGGATCCGGTGGAGGTGCGCCGCCGGATCGGCATGGTGTTCCAGAAGCCCAATCCCTTCCCCAAGACCATCTACGAAAACATCGCCTTCGGGGCCCGGATCAACGGCTACAAGGGCGACATGGACGAGCTGGTGGAACGCTCCCTGCGCAAGGCGGCCGTGTGGGATGAGTGCAAGGACAAGCTGCAGGAGAGCGGTCTGGCCCTCTCCGGCGGCCAGCAGCAGCGCCTCTGCATCGCCCGGGCGATCGCCACCGAGCCCGAGGTGATCCTGATGGACGAACCCTGCTCCGCCCTCGATCCGATCTCCACCCTGAAGATCGAGGAAACGATGCACGAGCTCAAGCGCAGCTACACGATCGTGATCGTGACCCACAACATGCAGCAGGCCGTGCGGGTGGCGGACATGACCGCCTTCTTCAACGCCGAAGCGGTGCAGGGCGGCACCGGCAAGGTGGGCTATCTGGTGGAGTTCAGCGAAACCGAGCGCATCTTCAACTCCCCCGCCCAGCAGGCCACCCAGGACTACGTATCGGGCCGCTTCGGCTGAGGCCACCGAAGACACCAAACGCTCCCGGAGAGCAAAAGCTCCAGGAGAGCAAACGCTCCAGGAGAAAAACGATCCAAGAGAGCAACCACTCGAAGAGGGCCAGCGTTGGATCCGAGGAACGAAGACACCCGGCCAGAGCAGGTGCTTCGGTTCTGGTTCGAGGAAACAGCGCCGCGCCAGTGGTTCAACAAGGACCCGGCCTTCGATGCCCTGCTGCAGCAACGGTTCCTGCAGACCACCCGCCGTGCCCTCGCCGGAGAGCTGAACGACTGGGCCGTCGCCGCGAACAGCAGCGGGAACAGCAGTGTGGACGGCACCCTGGCTATGGTGCTGCTGCTCGATCAGTTTCCTCGCCAGATCTGGCGCGACAGGGCGCGGGCCTTTGCGGGC
The DNA here is from genome assembly GCA_049242845.1 of Prochlorococcaceae cyanobacterium. Classification (GTDB taxonomy): domain Bacteria; phylum Cyanobacteriota; class Cyanobacteriia; order PCC-6307; family Cyanobiaceae; genus CBW1002. The sequence continues at coordinate 5,532 of JBMLOS010000013.1, read as the reverse complement.
GATGCCCAGGCCCTGGCTCTCAGCCGGCAGGCCGTGCGCTGGGGCTGGCTCGAACGGGAGCCGGTGCCGGCGCGGCGTCAGTTCCTGCTGCTGCCGCTGATGCATGCCGAGGACAGGGCGGTGCAAGAGGAGGCCGTGCTCCTGTTCGAGCGCTTCACCGACCCGCGCACCGCCGATTTCGCCCGACGGCACCGGGATGTGATCGTGCGCTTCGGCCGCTTCCCCCACCGCAATGCCGCCCTGGGGCGCGTGTCCAGTGCAGAGGAGCTGGCCTTTCTGCAGACGCCCGGCTCGAGGTTCTGAGCACCAGCACCTGAGCCCGGGCTGCGTTCCGGCTTCAGGGCAGCAGCGCGGGCTGGTTCCCCTGCTGCTCACGCATCTGGTCGGTCTGGATGTCCGGGCGGGCATCGAGTTCGGCGCCCGGCTCGCCGATGGGGGGATCCTCCGCCGAGGGGACCGGATCGCGGGGGGTGAGACAGCCGCCGCAGAGCAGGAGCAGGGAAAGAACCTGGAGCAGGCGAGCGCGCATCGCTCAGGCCGGCTGGGTGCGGGACTCACCGGCGAGGCCGCCCTTCACGTGCGCCAGGGCCGTTCCCTCGAGGAACTGCTGATCCAGCAGCAGCAGCGCAGCGCTGTTGTCGCCGGCCAGGCGGAGCCGCTTGCGCACGAAGCGCGCCTCGGCCTCCTCCTGCAGCTGCTCGGACACGAACCAGTCGAGCATCGCCGTGGCGCTGCGTTCCCCCACGCTCTCGGCCATGGCGTAGAGGCGGTTGATCGAGGCCGTCACCTCCTTCTCCATCTCGTACACCTGATCGAACAGCTGCTGCACCGAGGGCCAGCTGCGCTCGGGGGCATGGATGGTGGGCAGCTCCACCTGGGCGTCGCAGTCCACCAGGTAGGCGATCATCCGCGCCGCGTGGCTGCGCTCCTCCTGGCTCTTCTCGAGCATGTAGGCCGAGAAACCCGCCAGGTCCTTCTCGCGCAACCAGATCGACATGGCGAGATAAGAATGGCTGGCCTGGAACTCCGCGGCCAAATGCTGGTTGATGGCCTGGGTGAGTTCGTTCATCGGGGAACCAGCGGAGCGGCTGCCAACGCTCTAGCCGACCGCCCGAGGGCTGACAAGACCGCCCGGCCGCGCTTCAGGGCCTGTGGAAGCGGCGCAGCTCCCAGGCGCTGAGCCGCTGGCGTTCATCGAACAGGAGGCTCACCTGGTGGAAGCGGTGCGGGGCCAGGCGGCATCCCACCTGCAGGCTGAAGGCGCCGGAGCCGAGCACCTCCGGCACCGAGAACACGAGCCCATCCACGAAGCCGGCCGTGAGCACGTTGCAGGCAAAGGCGGAGCGGGAGAAGGGGCGACAGGCGATCGGTTCGGAATCCTGCTCCGGCCAGCGGTGCGGCACGAGGCGCTCCAGGGTGCCGGGCCATCCCTCCTGCTCCTCCAGCAGGGAAGTCCAGTCGGTGGCGGACGGCCGCGGCGGATCCACGGGGCCAGGCCTCTGATGGCAGCGGAACGGCACTGCCGCCACCGCATCGAGTCTCCAGCGGGAGCCGTCGTCTGCGCCGTGGAGCCCGTAGAGCAGAACCAGCATCGAGCGGGAGCGGCCCTCGAAGAGGTTCACCTCATGGCCGAAGCGCGTCTGGTTCGGACCCACCGCCAGGCTCGACTGGCCCCCCACGCCGGGAAACTGCCAGCAGCTGCCGGCGCTGTTGTAGGTGTCGCGCGCGAGCGGTAGCTGCCGGCTCCCGCCCGGGGCCAGCAGCAGCCCCCGGCCGTCCCAGAGGCCAGTGTCGTCGTCCTGGAAGCTGATCGTGTAGCAGGTGTCGGGGATCTCCACCCGCGGGGCGTGCAGATCCAGCTCCGTGCCGGCCCCGAGGTCCGTGGGGCTGCCGCGCAGGTACCAGTGGCTGGTGCCGCACCAGCGCCCCTCGAAATTGCGGCGGTTCAGCATCCACTGGCGATCGTGTCCGCTCATGCGGGTCCGGCTCCGAAGTAGGGTCCCGCCGCGGCTGGGCGAGAACCATGCGCATCACCATCCTGGGCTGCGGCTATGTGGGCTCCGCCCTGGCCCGGCACTGGCGCGGCGATCCCGATCTGAACGTACGGGTCACCACTACCCGCTCCGAGCGTCTGCAGGAACTGGCCCCGCTGGCCGATGAGGTGCTCGTGGCCCAGGGCCACGACCGCGAAGCCCTGCGCACTGCCCTGGAGGGAAGCACCGCGGCGGTGCTCTGCCTCGCCCCGGGGGGCACGCGCCTGGTGGGGCCGGAGCTCTACGAGGCCACCTACCTCGACACCTTCCGCAACCTGGCGGCGCTGCTGCCGGAACTGCCGGCGCTGGAGCAGCTGATCTACACCGGCAGCGGCTCGGTGTACGGCGACGCGGCCGGCGGCTGGGTGGAGGAGGGCACCCCGCCCGCCCCCCGGGACCGCCACGGCGAGATCCTGCTGGAGAGCGAACGGCTGCTGCTGGGCCTGCGCAGCCCGCAGCGGCGGGTCTGCGTCTTCCGGCTCGGTGCTCTCTACGGCCCGGGGCGGGAGCTGGTCAGCCGGCTGGCCCGGCTGGCGGGGAACACCCTGCCTGGCGATGGCCGGCAGCACGGCAGCTGGATCCACCGCGACGATGTGGTGGCGGCCCTGGATCTGGCCCTGCGGCAGCGGCTCGATGGCCTCTACAACCTGGTGGACGATGAACCCCTCACCAGCCGGGCGCTGTTCGAGCGGGTGTGCGAGGCCGGTGGGCTCGAGCCGGTGCAGTGGGATCCCGCCCGGACGCCGGATCCACCCCCCGCCGATCGGCGCGTGTCCAACCGCAGGCTGCGCCAGCTGGGTCTGCGGCTGCAGCACCCGCACCTGGCCCTCCCCGCCGATCCCCCCCAGCCGGCCTGATCCATGACCCGTAGGCCGCTGATCGCTGTGATCGGAGCCGGCGCTGGGGAGGAGGCCCCGGTGATCGCCCTGGCGGAGGAGCTCGGCCGGGCGATCGCCGCCGAGGGTTGGGCCCTGCTCAATGGGATGGGCTGGGCCCGCCAGGCCATGAACGGGCTCAGCGCCGATGCGGTGGTGGTGTGCGGCGGTGGCGGCCCCGGAGCGGCCTCGGAGGCGGCGCTGGCGATCAAGGGCGGCCGGCCCCTGGTGCTGCTGGCGGTGCCGCCGGCCTGGCGGGCCCTGTTCACCAGCCTCGGGGGGGAGGTGCGCTGCTGCGAGAGCGTGGCCGAGGTGATCGCCGCCCTGCGGACGCGGTTCCCCGAGGTGGTCGCGGTGGATGCAGCCCCCACCTTGCGGAGCACCACCCTGCCGGTGGCCCTGGTGCAGCTGCGGGCCGGGGCGGATGCAGCCGCCAACCGGCGCCACGCGGAAGAGTGGCTGGAGCGGGCCCTGCACCCCGACAGCGGCGGAGCCGCCCCGCGGCTGCTGATGCTGCCCGAGATCTGGAACGCCCCCTACGACACCGCCAGCTTCCGCGCCACCGCCGAGTCGCTGCCGGCACTCGGCAGTCTGGTGGAGGAGGGCCCTTCCCCCTCCCTGGCGATGGTGGGGCGCTTCGCGCGTCGCCACGGGGTGGCCGTGCTGGCCGGCTCGATCCCGGAGCTGGGCGCGGACGGGAGGATCTACAACACCGCCACGGTGATCGACCCCGAGGGGCGGCTGCGGGCCCGCCACCGCAAGGTCCATCTCTTCGATGTGGATGTTCCCGGCGGCATCCGCTTCCGCGAGTCGGACAGCCTGCACGGCGGCAGCGAGATCACCGTGCTGGGCGGCACGGGAGATCCCCTCGGAACGGGCCTGGCGGATCCCCCCGGCCTGGGGCTGCTGATCTGCTACGACGTGCGCTTCCCGGAGCTCTCGCTGCTGATGGCCCAGCGGCACGGCTGCCGGGTGCTGGCCTGCCCGGCGGCCTTCAACACCACCACCGGCCCGCGCCACTGGCACCTGGTGATGCGGGCCCGGGCCCTGGACACCCAGTGCTTCCTGCTGGCCTGCTCCAGCGCCCGCCCGCCGGGGGAGGGCTACCCCAGCTACGGCCACTCCCTGGTGGTGGATCCCTGGGGAGAAGTGCTGGCCGAAGCCGGAGAGGGCGAACAGGTGCTGCACGCCAGCCTCGATCTGGCCGAGGTGGAGCGGGCACGCCGTGCAATTCCCACTGGCCAGCAGCGCCGCAGCGACCTCTACCGGCTGGAGGAACAACCGCAGGCAGAGCAGGCGCAGGCGGAGCAGCAGCAGGCGGAGCAGCAGCAGGGTTAAGCCGCCGGTTCAGCCGCCCCCCAGCAGGGGTGCGCCATCGCGCCGGCGGATCGCCACCACCCCCGGGCGGGGTACACGGCCCGGCACGCCGGAGGGCCAGTTCGAGCCGAGCGGCACGGTGCGCAGCTGCTCGAAGGATCGGCCGCTGCGGTCCACCAGCCGGTGGGCCTGGATCTCCACGCCGCCGCTCTGGTGGGCGCCGTTGTCCTCGCCGGGATGCTGCACCGCCAGGAACAGGGTGGTCTCGGCCTGATCAAAGCAGGGACCGCAGAGTTCGCACTCCATCGGACCGGTGGCGAACAGCAGGGGCTCCGCGGAGCCGCCGGCGGGCAACACCCAGCAGGCGTTGTTGCCGAACACATCGAGGGAGGCGGTGCGGGTGGAACGGTCGGTGACCATCCAGAGGTTGCCGGCCCGATCGATCGCCAGGTTGTCGGGATTGGAGAAGCCCATCCCGCCCTGCCAGGGGGTGCCGCCGGTGGCCACCATGCGCCAGCGGAACTCGCCCGGAGCTGCGGCCGGAGCGGCAGGGTCGGCGGGCCCTTCCTGCAGCCGCATCACCCAGCCGTAGGGCCAGTCCGGTTCACCGGCCGGGCCGTGGAACAGGGCCGGATCGGCGCGGCCCCCCTCATCGGCGCCCGCGGCAGTGAAGCTGATCAGCAGATCCCCCGTGCGCGGATCGATCTCCGTGTCCTCCGGCCGGGCGGCTGGGGTGGCCCCCACCGCATTGGCCGCCAGGTGGGCATCGATCAGTATCGCGCCGATCCGCTCCTCGCCCTCGCCGGTGTAGAGGTCTCCCAGCCGGGGCCAGCGGGCCCGGTAGGCCTCCACCTCCGCATCGCTGCGCAGGGCCTCGGCCCCGGCCTGCCGGCGGTCGCGGTGGGGGAGCCACACCGGGCTCTCCAGCCCATGGCGGGCGAAGTGAGTGGGCAGCAGCGGATCCAGCGGGGTCTCCGGCAGCAGGGGGATCCAGTGCCCCTCCCCCGCCTGCTCCTTGAGCGTCGGCGGGCGGAAGCGGGCCACCTCCAGCCGGCCCTGCTCCAGCAGGCGGGAGTTGGAGGGGTCGGCCGGATCCTGCACCACGCCCTCGCTCACGAAGCGGTAGAGATGCCCGCCGTGGCGGTCGCAGCCGGAATAGACCACCAGCGGTTCGCCGGCCACCGCCCGCACCGCCACCGCCTCGTGGCGGAAGCGCCCCAGCCAGCTGTGCTTCACGGCCGCCTGCTCCGGGCGGCGCGGATCGAGCTCCACCATCCAGCCGTACTTGTTGCCGGCCAGGCCGAAGG
>JBMLOS010000012.1:3887-55854 GCA_049242845.1 Prochlorococcaceae cyanobacterium | reverse complement strand
CCAACGATCTGCAGCGCGCCACCGACATCGCCGAGCAGATGGTGGGCACCTACGGCATGAGCGAGACCCTCGGGCCCCTGGCCTACGACAAGCAGGGCGGCAGCCGCTTCCTGGGGGGACCGAGCAATCCCCGCCGGGTGGTGAGCGATGCCACCGCCCAGGCGATCGACAAGGAGGTGCGCACCCTGGTGGACCGTGCCCACGACCGCGCCCTGGCGATCCTGCGCCAGAACCGCGATCTCCTGGAGACCATCTCCCAGCAGATCCTGGAGAAGGAGGTGATCGAAGGCGAGGATCTGCGCAGTCTGCTGGCCAGCAGCGTTCTCCCCGAGGAGGCTGTCCTCGCCGCACACGCCTGAACGGCGGCTTCACAACCGGAGCTCCCCGGGAGGGCATCCGCTGCTGGTTCCCCCAGGGTGGAGCTCTCCCTGGCCCCGGTGGTGCTGCACCACCCCCGAGGGGGGGTTGACGGAGCCCCCTCCGATCCCGGATAAGGGTTCTTTGAGATGGGGCGATGACCACCCAGCTCTCCGGCCTTGCCCCTGCACTCGCGCCGCTCCACGGCGCCGATCTGCTCTCCTCCGCCGATCTCGACGCCGCCCAGACCGGCGCCCTGCTCCAGCTGGCCGCGGCCCTGAAGCGCGGGGAGCTGGCGATCGATCTGGGGGGCAAGGTGCTGGGCCTGATCTTCTCGAAGGCCTCCACCCGCACCCGCGTGAGCTTCACCGTGGCGATGGCGCGCCTGGGCGGGCAGACCCTCGATCTCAACCCCCAGGTGACCCAGGTGGGCCGGGGTGAGCCGGTGGCCGACACGGCGCGGGTGCTGAGCCGCTACCTGGATGCCCTGGCGATCCGCACCTTCGAGCAGCGGGAACTGGAGGAGTACGCCCACTGGGCCACGATCCCGGTGGTGAATGCGCTCACCGATCTGGAGCACCCCTGCCAGGCCCTGGCCGATTACCTCACCCTGGCCGAAGCCTTTGCCAACAGCGGCGACGGAGCCCTGGATCTGGGCCGGCTCGAAGGGCTCACCATGGCCTACGTGGGCGATGGCAACAACGTGGCCCACTCGCTGATGCTCTGCGGAGCGCTGCTGGGAGTGCATGTGCGCATCGGCTGCCCGGAGGGCTTCACCCCCGAGGCGGCGGTGCTCGAGCGTGCCCGCGCCCTGGCGGGTGGGCGCTGCCGCATCGAGGTGCTGCACGACCCCCTCGAGACCGTGCGCGGTGCCCATGCGCTCTACACCGATGTGTGGGCCTCGATGGGCCAGGAGGCGGAGCAGCGGGAACGGGAGCAGGCCTTCCAGGGCTGGTGTCTCGATGAGGCCCTGCTCTCGGAGGCGGACAGCCGCGCGATCGTGCTCCACTGCCTGCCGGCCCACCGCGGCGAGGAGATCAGCGCCGGCGTGATCGAGGGCAGCGCCAGCCGCGTGTTCGACCAGGCGGAGAACCGCCTCCATGCCCAGCAGGCTCTGCTGGCGGTGCTGCTCGGGGGGATCTGAGCCTTCGGGGGGCCGGGTTCCGGCGGCTGGGTTCTGGACAAACAGCCGGGAAAAGCGATACAGATGTATCACGTTCCCCCAGGGCTTCGCTGGTGCCTGTCTCCTCCGCCTCCTCTGCTCCGGAGAAACTCACCCCTGCGCAGCAGGAGCTCTACGACTGGCTGGCGGAGTACATCGGCTGCCACCGCCACAGCCCCTCGATCCGCCAGATGATGCAGGCGATGGGGCTGCGCTCCCCGGCGCCGATCCAGAGCCGGCTGCGGCACCTGCAGCAGAAGGGGTGGATCACCTGGCAGGAAGGCCAGGCCCGCACGCTGCAGTTGCTCGGTGGCAGCCAGGAGGGCATTCCCGTGCTCGGGGCCGTGGCGGCCGGTGGCCTGGTGGAGCCCTACAGCGATCTGGAGGAGCGGCTCGATCTCACCCCCCTGCTCGAGAGCCGCGGCCTGTTCGCCCTCACGGTGAACGGTGATTCGATGGTGGGTGCCCACATCGCCGACGGCGACCGGGTGCTGATGGAGCCGGTGGCCGACCCTTCCGCCCTGCGGGCCGGAACGATCGTGTGCGCCGAGGTGCCCGGCAGCGGCGCCACCCTCAAGTACTTCCACCGCCAGGGTTCCCAGGTGCGGCTCGAGGCGGCCAATCCCGCCTATGACCCGATCGTGCTGCCGGCGGATGAGGTGCTGGTGCAGGGCCGCCTGGTTGCGGTCTGGCGTCAGCTCTGAGCGGGCGAGGGAGCTCGGACCCGCTGCGGTGTAAAGTCTTTGGGCACGCGACGGGGCCCACGGGCCAGGCGGGGTCACCAGAGCCTCGCTCGTTGCTGCAGCCAATGGGGCCATAGCTCAGCTGGTAGAGCACCTGCATGGCATGCAGGGGGTCAGCGGTTCGAGTCCGCTTGGCTCCATTCCAAGATCTCCTGGCACTACTGGCTTCTTTGGCTGGTGGGGCTTTTGCTTTGGGGTGCTGCGCCGCCATTGGGCGCAGATCTGGGCGCATTTCTTTCCCGGCTAAGGGTGCTCAATGACCACCAAGCGGTATGAAGGGCTGCTCAGTGGGCACCGGGTAGACATGGGGTGACAAGTACGCTAGTATCACTTTGCACTGATGCAACAGCGCCACCCGTGCTGCCAAGCCCCCTAGGGGTGATGCCGGCCCGCCGAGTGCTCAGTAGGACCTTTCGGGGTTTCCCTTGAAAACCTGTCTTCAGCAGACGTAATGGATGGCAACCCGTTGAACCTTGTCCCTGCGAATGTGGGGGTGAGTTTTAAGCGGAACTTGACCAGTTGATCCGCTGGAGAAAGCGATGTAAACATCGCTTATCAGGTAATGTCAAACCGCATTGATTCTTGGCAGCCAACAGGTCGTGCTGCCGCTGCCTTGGGCATATCTGCAAAGACTCTTAAGCGATATGCTGATGAACACGCATTTCTAGTTGAAGGTAAGCACTGGCGCTTCGGCCCCTTGTCCAACTCTCCAAGGGTGTGGCAAGTCCAAGCCTGTGAAGAAGCGTTAGCCTATCGCGGACGTCTTCGCCGCAAGCAGTTGGCTGAACAAGCTGCAAGCTGAGGTGAGGCATTCATGTTTTACCTCTTTGGGCCTAAGCCTAGGCCGCTGCATTGGCAGCTCTCCATGGCAGCCGAGCGGGCTGCTTGTAATAGCTCGACTCTCCTCTTTGCCTTGGGGGAGTACTTGCGTCTGCACCAGGCAATCCCCGAAGCAGCTCAGCGCGGCAGGGGGATGTTGTGACCAGCTGGATCCCCAGTAGCAAAAAGCATCCATGTCCAATCTGCACGCGCAGCAAGGATGGGAGTTGCTCCATTAAGGACAATCTAGAAGTGGTTATGTGTCATCAGGGTGTCAGCCACTTCCCACCCACAACAAGGGAAGGAGAAGTAGTCGAGATCAACGGTGAGTTATGGCATTGCGGTGGCGTGAACTCTGACCGGTCCGATGCAGTGGTTTTCATCAGGTTGTCAGGATCATGTGGAGGCCGACCCACTACCCATATCGTTCCCTTTCAACGGGGCACAAATGCACCATCAACACCAGCGATGGTCACAACCCCGGTGGAGCTGGCCCGCTTGCCGAAGCCGATTCAACCCCAGCCTGGGCCGTACATGTACAGCGTCACGCAACGCATCACTCGAATCCAAAACGGGGCCAAGGAAAAGAGCTTTCCGGCTGAGTACCTTGACGGTCAGATATGGCGACCAGGAAGGGGACCTGATCAGTGGCCGTTGTGGCATGAGGCAGAGGCCCTCACGGCCAAGGGCATGTGGGTGCTGGAGCTGGAGGGCGAGAAGTGCGCTGATCTCGCTCGCTCAGGTGGCCTGCTGGCGATCTCCCAGCCTGGTCACTCACATAGCGTCGGTCAAATCAGCCCTCGCTACGGCCGGTTGCTGGCCGCAGGAATTGCGGGCGTGCTCTTCGTCAGCGACAACGATCAGGCGGGCCTGAAGCGAGCTGCGCAGTCCGCTAAGGCTGCTGCTGCCGAGGGGCTGCCCTTTCTGCATGTGCCAGCGATCAGGATCTGGCCGGACCTTCCGGCCGGCGGCAGTGTTGATGATGCACCCGGCTCTCCCGCCGAATGGGTCGAGGAGCTGTTGCAGGCCATCCCTCAGGCACTGGACCAGCAGCAGCAACCAAAGGCTCTCACCCTTGAAGATCTGCTGGGGCCAGCGGAGGAAGGGAAGATGCGTCGTCCGCGCAAGGACGTGTTGCCCAGGGTGCTGGAGGCGATCACGCCGCTGAGGCTGAACTTGCTCACCCAACGGATCGAATACGATGGTGAGGCGATCGATGGCGACTTCCTCGGCACCTTCTATCTGCGCTTGGCCGAGGAGCACGGCCTTGATGTGGCGAAGGATCGGGCCATCGATGCTGCCACCTTCGCGGCCCGGAGGAACGCATATCACCCGGTCGCCGACTACTTGAACGGCCTCACCGAGGAACTTTCCCAGGAGGACTGGGCCGCCATCGATGTCCGTTGCTTTGGCTCGGAAGATTCGACCGGCTGGAGTGTCCTTCATCTGCAACGCCAGTTGATCGGTCTGGTGGCTCGTGCCATGAAGCCTGGCTGCGAGCTTCACACATGCCTTGTGCTGATGAGCGAAGACCAAGGGGCCGGGAAATCGACGTTCTGGAAGGTGCTCGGCGGCGAGTGGTTCAGCGATTCCCTGGGGGATCTGCGCGACATCCGGGAAGACCGGATCCAGCTTCATTCCGCCTGGATCCACGAGTGGGGCGAGATCGACAACGTGATCGGGAAGCGCGAATCCGAGACGTTGAAGCGCTTCATCTCTTGCAGCCGTGATGACTGCCGCAAGCCGTACGGGCGGGGAATCGAGAAGCTTGAGCGCTCCTGCGGCCTGGTGGGCACCACCAACAGACGGGACTTCATGAAGGACCCGACGGGCAACCGGCGGTTCCCCGTGATCCGGATCAGTAGCGTCCATCTGGACTGGGTGAAGGCAAACCGCGATCGGATCTGGGCCAGTGCCGTTGCCGCCTACCGGCGGGGTGAACGGTGGTGGTACACCCGCGAGGAGGGCCAGCTGGTTTCCGATCACGCCCATGCGTTCAGCGCTGAAGATCCGCTGCGGGACGCAATCGAGGCCTGGGCCGAGGACCACCCAACCATCACGGAGGCGCCCACAGTCCGGGTCCTGATGGATCTGGGATACGGCGATCAGCTCAAGGATCAGGCTCTGCGCCTCAAGGTCGGCAATGCGATGACCGCCCTCGGCTGGCGCCGGACGGAATCGAAGCGTCGTTACCTCCTGCCCGATGGCTCAAAGACAGATAAGGCCTGGGGATGGGTGCTTCCGGCCGATGTCCCCACCGATGTCCCCAGCGATGTCCCCAGCCAAGATCCCAGTGCTGATATGCCTTCTCCCCCAACCGGGGACATGGGGACATCAGATCGCAAGAGTTTGGGAGGGGGGGATGTTGAGCCTTCGGCTGGCACCAATGGCTCGGGAAACATCCGCCTCCTGAGGAAGGAAACGATGTCCCCAATGTCCCCATGTCCCCAGGCCTCTCCACCAGCTGCCTCTGCATCGCAATAGCTCACTTCCGCTTGACATCAGGCTCCACCCTGGTTGCACCGCGCGCAGCAGCTCAGGCATCACGGCCTTGACGCCATCGTCACCGCTCTGGTGGCCGAAGGGTTCGGCGTCATCGCGCCCCGCACCGTCGCTCGCCAGGTTTGACCACCTCCTTCCCCACGCCGGACGACAGCCCAATACGCCCGGTGCCACTGTCGCAGCTCCCGCCCAATAACGGCATCGCTGCGGCCCACGCTCTGCTCCAGCACCATCCCGATGACTTTTTTGCCCAGGCTGTGACGCAGACACTTCCGCTACCTGTCCGCTGGGCCTGGGGCGGCTTGATCGCAGCTGACGTAAGAAACCACTGCCTAGTGGCTGTTGGGTTGCTGAGGTTCTGCTGGAGCAGCCGCTCTGCCCCATCAGATCAGCTATCTGCTCGCCTGATCACGAGCGTCACCTTCTCCACTGATCGCGTGCTGCCCGACGACGGGGATGACGACGTGCCCCTGCCGGAGCCTGCTGCTACGACCTGCATGGAAAACTGAGAGCATGAGCAAGAAATGCACGAAAGTCCAGGCGCTGGAACGCCAGCGTGAAGCGGCGCAGATGCTGGCGACCGGATGGACCCGCCGCGAGATCGTTCAGCATGCTGCGGAGACATGGGGGGTGGGTTCGCGTCAGGCAGACGACTACATTGCCCGCGCCCGTGATGATCTTCGACAGGACTGGGACATCGAACGCCCGCAGATGCTGGCGGACCTGTTCTGCCAGCTTGCCACGCTACAGCAGGAAGCAAGGAAGACGGGGCAGCTACACATCGCGTTGGGTTGTATTAACACGGCAGCAAAACTAGCCAGGCTATGTTCTTGACCGGTCTTTTCTCGTGGGATTTCCTTATTCTTTTCTTGCCGTGGCGAGGGATAGGGAGATTGCCATCATGTTCTGTCGTGTCAGGCCAGCAGCAGGGTGCTGGTGGTCCGGGCCTGGAGGAAAGGTGAAGGGCCGAAGACGCTGGTCAGCACGGGCTCGCTGAAGGGGGCTCTGGTGGTCGGTTCGGTGGGGCCCACCGAGCCGATCAGGGGAGCCGTGCTGAAGAGCTCCTTGCTGACGAATGTCTGGGGTTGCGGCAGCACCAGCTCGGGCTTGGCTGTCGGCACGGTGCCGGGAGCCGGTTGCGGCTGGGTGGCCAGGAACGCCGTGATGGCATCGAGCGTGCGGGGCTGGAATCCATCGGCGATCACCAGACCACCGCCGCTGGCCAGCTTGCTGCCGGTGATGGGGTCGTTCCCCTGGTTCTGATCGTTCCCGGTCGCGCCGCTCCCGTCGGTGTCGTCGTTGCCGGGGAAGCTGGGGCCCGGCTTGCCATCGCCCAGGGCTGCACCCGGATCCTCCGCGAAGCGTGGATCGCCCGCCGGATCACCACCCTCCGGACCCGGGTTGATCGTGCCGGGGCCGTTCGATTGGCCGAAGTCGCTCAGACCTTTGTTGCCGCCGCTCACGTTTTCGCCGATGGCGTTCCCGCCCGGCTGACCGAACAGGTTCCGGCCGTTGATGGACCCTTGATTGGGGGCGATGAAGCCATCCCGCACCACGCCACCGATTCCACCGTCGTCGACCGGTGTGGTGTCGCCACCACCGCCCTGGCGGGTCGGCCTGCCGGCCTGGGCGGCTTGCAGTTGCTCGAGGATCGTGCCGGTAATGATGTCTACATCGACGACGCCCTGGTTGTCAGGATCAGGCTTGCCAGCGCCGCCCCCTGCCAGTGCATCAGTGTCAGCATCTTTCTCGTCAGTCTCCGACTTCGGGCTCGCTGGAGGGCTTGTCGGCACTGACCCCGGCGGGAGTTTGGTTACTGTTCCGTCTTTCTCGTAAATAGTTGCAGATCCATCTCTAAGGATGTCAATCTTACGGGCTCCTTCTGGATTTAGCGTCCTAACAGGTCTATCGGGACGATCACCGGTGCCACTAACGTGTCCTTCACCAGATGTCTCTCCGGCGCGCCTCATTTGGCGCCATGTGCTGATCAGGTCCTTCCCCTTCTCCGCTGTTCCTGGGCTTTGGACATCCGATGAGGCAAGTTCTCCGAGAGGTCCCTCCACCGAGGATCCACGGAAGGGGTCCATAGGAGTTCCGCCGATATCGCCGGCCTTCACCTGGACATCCTTGCCGGTGGGTTCGGAGTCGAAGCCCTGAACGAACTCAGGAATGTCATCGGTCTTGTTGCCCCCAGGCAGGCGCTCTCCGTCTTTCTTGCCGCCCATGCCGAAACGTGCTTTCAAGGCTTCGCCTCGGCTCACCCGGCCCAGGCTGTTGTCCAGGATGTCTTGCCTTCCTTCTCCGGAGGTGGTCGCCGTGGAAGGTGTCGTTGCGGTGGGAATCCTCTGCTCGAGAGTTTCAGGGAGCTGAGGTTCAAAACCCTGGGGAGGCCGATTCTCCTTGGTGGTGCCTACTGGGTTGGTGTCGGTGATCGTCGGAGTATCGACCGTGGTGGCGCCCAGGTCCCTGAGCTGTGAGCGTGAGGCCTGCCTGATTTTTGGAGCCTTGGTAGTGGTCTTGGTGGCAGTTCGCTTGGCCATGGGGTACTCCCCCGTGCGACTTCTTCAGTTTCAGCTCGCTGGCAGTGCTGGTTGTTGATGGCACGTAAGCACGGCTGTGATCTTCCTCACTGCCTTTGTTGGTTCGGGGCGGGAGTGGAAAACCGGAGCAGCTGCACCGTGAGCTCTGGCCTTCTCCCGCTACAAGGGCACCCGCCTCTCGATCGCCGCCCGGCAGGAGGCTCACCGCCGCAGGGTCTGGGAGCAGTCAGACCGGCCTCTCCGGTGGCTGCTGCCGGTGGCGCCGGCCGAGTTGCTGACCCTGGCTCAGTCCCCTCGGCTGAACAAGCCTGATTCCGTCAGGGCGCGAACGTCGCCGCTGAGATCAACTTGATCTCCCTGGAGCCGGAGCAGCAGATCCTCCAGCCGCTCCAGCCGTTCCTGCATCGGTGCCAGGGCCTCGGCTACCGCCCGCTCGAGCCTCCGGGCCCTACTTTCCGGATCACGGCGAAGCTCACGCTCCGATCGAAGCGAGTGGTGCAAACCGTCCTCCGCTGGCTCGGGTTCCGGTGCTGGAGGCTGGGCCGGACTGTAATTCGTCTCCCGCGGTGGCCCCGCAGCCCTCTCCGCCTGCCCCCGTGGTGGTCCCCCGCCCGTGGCCCCGGTGTGCAGGCCGCCTGCGCTGCCCCAGCGCCCGCAGCAGGCCGACTCGCGCCGCCGCTGTAGTCCATGACCACGGTGCAGCTCCGCCGCCTGGCTCGGACTCGCGGGCTCCGCTCAATCGGTGGCCGCAAGGCCAGCAGGGCCAGCAAGAACGGCTTGCCCCCGATGCTGGCCTGACCCGCCTTGGCGGGGAAAGTCGTTGCGCTTGGCGCCCATTGGTGGCACTGCCTAAGTACCCCGCCATGCGGGGTAACGGCTGTCCTTTGCCCGAGTACCCATGGCCAAACGCCCCCGCGGCTTCATTGAGTCCTACAACCCACGCACCAAGGCCTACTTGCTTGAGCAGGTGAAGGAGGTCCTGGAGGAGTATCACGCCCAGTTGCCCCTGACATGCCGGCAGATCTTCTACCGATTGGTCGGGCGGTTCCAGTACGAAAAGACCGAAGCGGCTTACAGGCGCCTGGCTGAAATGCTGGTTTTGGCTCGCCGTGGGCGAGTGATCCCGTTCGATTCCATCCGGGATGACGGCGTGGTAACCATCGTTCCCGACCTATGGCAGTCCGCGCACCAGTGGAGCGACGCCATGGCCCGATCTGCCGAAACATTCCGGCTGAGCCCCTGGCTACGGCAGCCGCTCTACGTCGAAGTGATCTGCGAAGCCGGCGGCATGGCTCCGATGCTGGCACGTGTCGCCGATCCCTACGGCGTGACAGTTCGCAGCGGCGGCGGCTTCGACTCGCTCACCGCGAAGCATGACCTGGCCCAGCACTACGCCCGCCAGGGGAAGCACGTCATCGTCTTGCACGTTGGGGACTTCGACCCCAGCGGTGAGGCGCTGTGGCAGAACCTCCGTGACGACGTGGGTGCGTTCTGTTCGGCCATGGGCGGCACGGTCTACTTCGAGCGTGTGGCGGTCACACTCGATCAGCAGGAGCTCTACGACCTGCCTACATCGCCGCCCAAGGCCAGCGATCGCAGGGGCGAGGCCTTCCCAGATGACGTCGATACGGTCCAAGCCGAAGCCCTGCCGCCAGACCTTCTACAGGAGATCGTCAGGATCCGAATCGAAACCTGCATCGACCTAGACGCGCTTGGGGCAACCCGGACGGAGGAACGGGAGATCCGTCAGCAGCTTATCGAGAGGCTGGCCTGACCCACACCCCCGAGTGGATCGAGCACGAACACCATCGACATGGTGGCCTGATCCCCTGGCGGGCGTGTGGCGTCACTGCCACCACCGCACTGTCACCAGTAACACTCGAGACTGCCAGCCTCGGCACCCCAGACCCGACCCTTCAGGAGATGCTCCTTGGCGTCACAGCCGCTCAGGTAGCGGCGATAGGCAAACGCCTGGCCATCTTCCACCATCGCCAGGCCGATGTTGATGTCTGCGATCACCTCGGCCACCGTGCAGCCGTAGCGATCGGTGGTCTTTACCTCCAGCGACACCTCGCGGCCGTTTGGCAAGTGCTGCTGCAGGTATGGCGCGCCTGCTGGCCATGGGTACTCTGGCCTCTCTGGAGCGTCGATACAGGCCAACCGCACCGTGATGACCCTGCCCACCTGGCGCACACGGATCGTGTCCCCGTCGCCGATGGACAGCACCTCTGCCTTCAGGGTCTGGGCCGAACCTCCCACCGGCAGGGCAGCCGCCAGAACCAGCAGCAGGGTCAACTAGCGCGGTGCCATCGCTGGAGTCTGCAGGGAGGCCATGTCGATGCGCTGGGTGCATGAATTTGCCTTCAGTTAGGACAGAAGCCAGCCTTGGGATTTGGCCCAAGGGCGAACCGCTGAACCATGGGCTTCCGCTTCCGCCGCTCCGCCCGCCTCGGACCGCTGCGCTTCAACTTCTCGAAGGGGGGACTGAGCTCGATCTCCGTTGGCGGACGTGGCGCCTCGTTCAACATCCCGGTGAATCGCAGCGGTGGCCCGCGCACCACCGTGGGGCAGCCCGGCACGGGGCTGAGTTGGAGTGTGGAGCACCCACCCGATCGCCCCGCCGCGATCCCGGCCGGCCCCCGCGGCGGGTCTGCCCAACAGCCGCCGGTTGCGGCCGGGCCAGCTCGATGCCCTCAAGCAGTCGCTGCTGAGCGTGCTGCGCCAGGAGCTGTTCACTCCAGGTTCGGCAGGGGAACAGCTGCGGGAGCGCGGGCTGGTGAGCCGTCTGCTCGCGGATGGTTCCCTGAGTGCACGAACCACAGGCTTGCTGGTGGTGATCGAAACGCCAGAGGCGATGGAGGGTTACCTGCTGCGGGCCCAGGGTCATGACGATGCCAAACGCCGCGCCCAGAGCTGCATCACAGCCGTGCAGGAGGCCAAACGCCTGGCTGCTTCGCGTGGTTGGCTCACCTGACACGACAAGGGCCGGTGCCCGCAGGGCCGGTTCCCCGTATCCGGCCGTACCTGCCGGAACGCCTGAGCCAGCCAAGGATGGTGCCGGAAAGGAGGAGATACCCCCCACATGCGTGAGGTTGTGTTCCGCGTTCTGGCTGAACGCCCCGGCCACCTGGAAGCTCAGGCCGAAACCCTGCCCATCCACATCACCGCCCCGACCCTGGAGGAGCTGCAGCACGAGGCCCGCGAGGCCCTGATCGAGCACATGGGGTCGGCCCACTGCACCGTGCGCGTTCGTGTGCGCCGCGGCCCCACTGCTGCCGTGAGCAGCATCCGGCCGGTGGTCCGCCCTGCAGCCCTGTGCCGTTGAATGCCGCCGCTGGCCGCTACGCCCCCTGCTGGAAGGGCTATACCCCCCCCGAAAAGATCGCGACCGCTGACGGCGCGGTTTTCGATTGGGCTGTTGACGGCTCGAAGGCATAGCTATCCATCGCGATCACATGATCGGTGATGCCACGGTGGATGGCACGCGGCTGTGCTCCAGCCCCGGCGCCGCCGAGGGCCGTGAACAGCGGCAGCAGATGCTCGTCGCGGGGCTGGGCCCGCAAGGCATCGCTCTGGCGCTGCCGGTAGTCCAGCAGTGCCGCAGTGTTCCCGCTGATCAGCTGCCCATGGATCCAGTCCGAGAAGCGCTGGGCGTAGCGGCTGTCGATGGCGAGGCCCATCTCGGCCTGCTGCCAATCGCGGAGGTTGTGGGTGATGTTGCCTGTCGCCACGATCAGCCAGCCCTGCTCGGCCAGGGGCGCCAGGGCCTGACCCACGCGGAAGGCGTGATCTGGGCCGCCGTGATGCTGAATCGACAGGGGAACGATGGGCACGTCGGCCTGCGGGAACAGATGCCGCAACGGCACCCAGGCGCCATGGTCGAGGCCGCGCTGCGCATCGGTGCGCACCGGCAGGCCGGCGGCCTCCAGCGCCGCGACGACCTCCTGAGCGGCCAGCGGTGAACCCTGGGCGGGGTAGTGGATCGCGTAGAGGGCCGGATCGAATCCCCCGAAGTCGTGGATGGTCGCCAGCTGTTTGGCTGTGCCAACCGTGGCGATCTCCGTTTCCCAGTGGGGGCTGATCACCAGCACAGCCCGAGGCCGCACCAACTCCTCGGCCAGGGCGGTCAGTGCCGCCCCAGCCGCGCCGGGCTGGAGGGCGAACATCGGCGAGCCGTGGGCGACGAACAGAACGGAAGGAGCTGCAGAGGAATCCATGGCGGTCCTCAAGGTTGTGGGATCAGCCCCAGAACTTCCACCACGGGCGTTGGCTCTGGGGTGTGGAGGCGCTCAGCTGGAGATGGCTGCCATCGCAGAAGGGCTTCCTGGCGGAGGCACCGCAGCTGCACAGGTAGACGGTCTTCTCCTCCTCGAGCTTGAGGATGTGAGGGGATTGGCCGCTGCCCTGGTGGCTGCCGTCGCAGAAGGCTCCGTTCCTGCTCAGGCCGCAGCTGCACAGGGCATGGGTACCCACGGGCAGGGTGAGCGGGGAGGGGTGCGCGGCGGTGGTCATGACGGTCATCGGGTGGGGGATGCAGCGAGGCGATCGCTGCGCCCGTTCACCATGCAATGAATCGAGGAGCAGGACAATCCCTTGATTTGGGGATAGACTGTCCCGCATATGGGCCAGTTCGATCTCAACGGCGCCCTGGTGCTGGTGCGGGTGGTGCAGGCGGGCAGCTTCCGCGCTGCCGCCGAGCGGCTCGGCATGCCCAAGACCACCGTGAGCCGCAAGGTGTCCGAGCTGGAGGCCCAGCTGGGGGCGGTGTTGCTGCAGCGCACCACCCGCAGGTTGTCGCTCACCGACGCCGGTCTGGCCTTCGTGGAGGAGGCAGAAGTGGCGATCGCCCGGCTGGAGGCGGCACAGGAGGCCGTGACGGAACTGCAGCGGGAGCCCAGGGGTCGGTTGCGGATCACCACCGCGGTGTCGATCGGCGAACTCTTCCTGGCGCCGGTGCTCAGCCAGTTCCTTGAGGCCTTTCCGGCGGTGGAGGTGGTGCTGCTGCTCAGCGACCGCATCGTGAATCTGGTGGAGGAGCGCTTTGACGTGGCCATCCGCGCCGGGCAGCTGCGGGATTCGAGCCTGATCGCCCGGCGGATCGGCAGCGCTTCCGATCGCGTTGTCGCCAGCCCGGCCTATCTGGCCCGCCACGGCACCCCGCAGCGTCCCTCGGATCTGTCGTCCCATGCCTGTCTGCGCTTCTCGCGCTCTGGGATGGAGGTGCGCAGCAGCTGGCCGTTTGGCGCCGGGGCCCGCAGCAGCGAGGTCAGGGTCAACGGCCGTCTGGTGAGCGACGACTTCGTGGTGCTGCGCACGGCGGCGGAACAGGGCCTGGGCATCGCCCGCCTGCCGGGCCTGCTGGCCCATGAGGCGATCCAGGCAGGACGGTTGGTGCCGCTGCTGGAGGATCAGGCACCACCCCCCACGCCGCTGCAGCTGGTGCTCCCCGGCGGAACCCGTCTGCCGGCCCGCACGCGCGCCTTCATCGAGTTCGTGCAGCCACGGCTGACGCAGGCCCTGGCGGGGGCAGGGCTGTCGTAGCCGGTTGGCTCGCAGTGCAGTGGCGATCCCGCAGCGATACCCAGCCGCGACAGCAGTTGTCTCACGCCGAGGCCTGGCTCCTCGATCCAAGCTCAGCCCAGTCCACCCAGCCGGATCAGGCCACCCACCACCACGAAGGCGATCGCCAGGGCGGTGATGCCGCGGATGTGCCAGGCCAGACCGCTGAGGTTCTCGTCTGAGAGGTTGGGAATCAGCCGCAGTCGGGCATGAACGGCCAAAGCGGCGGTGGCGGCCAGCAGCAGCAGCTTCACGCCCACCAGCATCCCGATCGGGTTGGCCGGGCTGAAGAGCCCCTGGAAGCCCGGCAGGTAGATCCAGCCCATCCACAGGCCGGTGATCACCTGGATGGCCAGAGCCGAGAGCCCCAGAGGCTCGAAGACCTCCTCGAAGGCTCGGATCGCCGCCGCACTCCGCTCCCGCAGGGCTTTGGGCAGCACCCCCAGGTCGAGCACCAGATGCCCGCCGGTCCAAACCGTGGCGGCCAGGGCATGCACGATCACCAGCAGCGGGAAAACGGACACGGCAGCGACCGGGCAGCTGCTCCCACGATGGGTGCAATCCAGAGGGGCTGAGCGTGAAGGTGATCGTGGATCTGTGCGTGGTGCCGATCGGAGTGGGCGTGCACCTGGCCCCTTACATCGCCGCCTGCGAGAAGGTGCTCACGGAGGCCGGCCTCAAGATCCAGCTGCACCCGAATGGCACAGCCATCGAAGGGGAGTGGTCACCGGTATTCGCCGCGATCGAGGCCTGCCACCAGGCGGTGCACACCATGGGCTGCCCTCGCGTCTACACCACCGTGAAGATCAACACCCGCACTGACAAGGATCAGACCCTGGAGGACAAGGTGGCAAGCGTGCAGGCGCTGTTGTGATGCCAAGCCGAGGGGAACACGCGACAGAGGTTCTAGGGTTCTGGTTTGCCGAAAGTCAGCCGCGCCAGTGGTTCGCCAAGGACCCGGCCTGTTTCGAGGTGCTGCGGCAACGCTTCCTCGGGCTGACCCGACGCGCCATCGCCGGTGACCTCGACAACTGGGATGCGGAGCCGACCGGGGCCCTGGCGCTGGTGTTGCTGCTGGATCAATTCCCGCGCCAGATCTGGCGCGACACCGCCATGGCCTTCGCGGGCGATCCCCAGGCACTGGCACTGAGCTTGCGGGCACTGGAGCGGGGCTGGCTGGAAGCGGAACCGCAGCAGCCCCGGCGGCAGTTCTGGCTGATGCCGCTGATGCACTGCGAAGACCTGGCGATGCAGGAGGCAGCACTACCGCTGTTCGAGCACTACACCGATCCCCGCACCGCCGATTTTGCTCAAAAGCACCAGGATGTGATCGCGCGCTTTGGCCGCTTCCCCCACCGCAATTCCCCCCTGGGGAGGGTGTCGAGCGCGGAAGAAATGGCTTTTCTGCAGTCGCCGGGGTCCCGCTTCTGAATCCCAACCCAGCGGGCGGCCGGAGCGGGAGGCGTCAGCCACCAGGGGTTCGCGGGGCTGCCAACCGGGCTGCCATTTCTGCTTCCAGCGCTGGATCGCCTACTCGGCCAGAGCTCCTTGCCGCGTAAGCAGAGGAGCCGGATGGCCGGGGATCAGATCCCGAAGGTCGCCTCCAGGTTCTGGCTCCAGCGGTCGTAGCGGAGTGGCCTTAAGTGCAGCACCTGGCGCCCGTCGCTCAGGCCACCAGCGGCGCCGAGCCCTTCTGGTGCATCAGGTCGTCGATCCAGCCTCGGCAGCGGCTGGTGAGGTGCTCGCCATGGGCGCTCAACGCCTGGTGCAGCTGGCAGGTGAGCACCGGGATGCAGTTCACCCCGGCGTGATGCCTGAACTGTGGAAGATCGTGCAGACCTTGCGGCTTCGGGTCGTCACCGGCATGCATTCCTCAAGGCAGGGCCACGCTTCGACGGGAGCTTCACGTCGGTCCGACAGGGCCGCCTGGCGGGGAACGAGACGCCCATGACTCCCTGATGCGTCATGTACTGGCACGAGTTGAGGGGGATTGGATACCGGGGTCCAGGGACAGAATGTGGGTCGGAGGCAGGAGCAGTTCTGCTGCTCCGCGAACGTGTGCTGGCCATCGGCATCTCCCTGCTTGCGCCGCTGGTGAAGGTGTGCCAAGCGGAGTGACCTGCGACACATTGCCCAGGCCGCTCCTCAGACGACGCAAATCCTGATCAGATTCCCTTGCGGGGCTCGGCGGGACCCACTCGAGCCAGAGCCCGCCAAAGGGAAGGGTGGCAGACGTGGTTGAAACATTCCCCAGTCCAGGCACTCCACCTCACTGAGCTCCCCTGGTCGACAGCGAGGAATACTCTTGTCGCCGATGAAAATGGCAATGACAACAATTTAGAGTGCGTCAGGCTCGCCACTCTGGAATGACCTGGGAAGTAGTCCTTTTTGCAGTAGTCCTCAGCATAGATTCGTTCTCTGCTGCCTTTGCGATGGGCTTCCGCCCCTTTTCTGCGCAACGAGCTTTCTCCTTCGCCTTCAGCTCTGCCTTTGCCGAAGGCGCCGCTACTGTCGTTGGATTTGTGCTGGGCCGTGTTGCCAAAGACCTGATTGTGGATTACGACCACTGGGTGGCATTCATCCTCTTGGTCGCAGTTGGCACTCATATGTGCTGGGAAGCATGTCATCACGATGCCAACGAAGCAGCAGAAGCAGGGGATCCCAAAACTCATAGCTTCTTGAAAATTCTCTTTATTTCCACTGTGACCAGTATCGACTCCCTCGGCGTTGGCGTAACCCTTGGCCTTGCCGGAAAGCCGATTATGGATTACTCCATTGCCATCGCTTTGGCGGCATTTGCATCCACCTATCTGGGATTGGGCCTGGCAAAGCGCATGCCCGCTACATTTGGCAGTCGACTCGAAATTGTAGGGGGTGGTGTTCTGATCGCCTTGGGATTCAAAATGCTTTCTGTGTAGGTTCTGCTCCACTGCATCGCCAAGCCTGGAAGGACACGGGCGAACAGTCCCTAGGTCGAGGTATTGCCAGTTCAGGTGCTCCAGCACGCCGCCTCTCGCATGAAGTGGGGCAATGCTCTGTCCTTGCCGATAGCGGGGCAGGGCTGCAGAAGTGGTCGCGAACCTCGTCTCCAGGCACCGAAACAGAGGATCTTGGCCACTCAGGTTCTGTGTGTTGAGGGCCGTAGCCGAGGGCGCGGCCGTTTCCGTGATCGGCACCACCCATCGTGGCTCCCCCTCTTCAGGGCTCCACTTCTGGTACCCAATGGCACTGGCTGGATCCGCAGCTCCAATCAGCACCATTTTGCAGGGATCCACCTCGGGCGTCCTGTTCTTTGCCTGTTGCGGCAAGGAATCTCAGCCCTTCTGCATCGACCGCGCGCGGGGGCATCAACGGCGTGGTCCTGCCGGCGCAGGGGATCGCCCTTTGGAAGCCGGTTCATGGTTGAGCTGGGCTACCAGAACCCTCCGAATCTCGAGGACTGTGCAGTCCATTGCCCGGGGACCTCAGGAAAAGGCCAGAACCCGGTCGCGGCCCTGCTGCTTGGCCTCGTACATCGCCTGATCGGCACGGGCGATCACCGCATCGATGGTCTCCTCCGGCATGATCAGGGTGACACCCATCGAGAGGGTGGGGGTCACCTGACCCGTGGCGAGCTGAAGGGGTTCCTTGGCGGCCCGATGGATCTGGCGGGTGATGGCCAGCCCCTCGTCCAGATCGGCAATTCCCACCAGCACCACCAGCAACTCGTCGCCACCGATGCGGCCCACCAGGTCGCCCTGGCGCACCCTCCCGAGCAACCGATTGGCGAGGGCCTGCAGCACGGCATCACCACCGGCATGGCCCCAGGTGTCGTTGATGGCCTTGAAGTGGTCGATGTCGCAGAAGACCACGGCCAGCCTGTCGTCGCTGCGGCGCTGCTGCTGCACCAGCCGTTGGAGACGATCGAGGATCTCCTTGCGATTGAACAGGCCCGTGAGTTCATCCGTGCGGGCGCGGCGATCCAGCTCGGCCTCTGCGGCCACTTCTGAATCCACCGTGCGCATGGAGCAGGCGATGCCGGTCTGGCGCCCTGCGTTGTCGCGGAAGGGGCCGGCGTGAATCTCCACCCAGCGCCAGGTGCCGGTGATATCACTCAGCCGCAGGCGGGTGACCCGACTGGCACCGGCTGTGATTTCCGCCCGCCGCTGCTGGGCCAGGGCCACATCATCGGGATGGCAATACTCCTCAAAGCGATGCTCGATCCAGTCGGCCGGGGTCCAGCCGAGCATGGGCGTGATCGCCGGAGACATCCAGCGGATGATGCCCTCACTGGCGAGAAACACGGCATCGCTGGAGTTCTCCGCCAGCAGCCGAAACCGCTGCTCCGATTCGGCCAGGCGCTGTGCGGAGAGCTGACGCTCACTCACATCGCGGAAGCTCAGCACCACGCCATCGGCGACCTTCACGGCCCGCAGATCCACCATCACGCTGCCGGATCCAGCGTCGAGCAGTGAACTGGCATCGGCAATAAGAGTGTCGCCCGTTTGCAGCACACCCCCCAGGGCTTCCGTGATCGCCTGATGGGTGGCGGGCGGCAGCATTGAGTGAAGGGGCTGGCCCAGCAGCTGGGCCACGCTGCATTGGAAGAACTGGGCGGCTGCAGGATTCAGCTCGGCGACCACAAACTCCTGGCCGTCGTGGACGGTGTCGCCGGCCTGGGTGGCGTGGGGTAGCGGGGTGAGGGAGAGCAGCGGATCCACCAGAGCGTCAAAGGTGGCGGCCAGCAGGGCCCGCTCGCTCTCCAGCTCCTCCTGGAGCTGAATCTGGGTGGTCACGTCGTAATTGACCCCCACCATGCGCACAGGCCGTCCGTCCTCGGAGAAGACGGTCTGGCTGCGGACCTGGATGTGGTGGATCGAGCCATCCGGCCAGACGACCCGGAACTGCGGTTGATAGGGACGCCAACCCTTGAGGGACGCCTGCAGCTCCTGGGTCACGAAGTCCCTGTCGTCGGGATGGAGGGCCTGCTCCCAGGCTTCCCGCGTGCCTGCACAGTCATCCTCAGACACCCCATAGAGCCGGTACATCACAGCGTCCCAGTGGAGCCGGTCGCGCTCCACATCCCAGTCCCAGACCCCCACCACACCGGCAGCCGCTGCGGTGGCGATGTAGGTGCTCTGGGTCACCAGGTCGGTCACATCGGAGATCTGCCCGATCAGATCCCGGATCGTTCCATCCGGATGGCGTGTGCAGGCCACCACCAGATCCCCCCAGATCGTGGCGCCATCGCGCAAGAGGAAGCGCTTGCGCAGCCGGTAGTGGTTGACGCTTCCCTCGTGCAACTGGGCCGCGAGCTGCTGGTCGGCCGCCAGATCCTCCGGGTGGGTGAGGTCCTGCCAGGTGCACTGCTGCAGGTCGGCCTCCGAACGCCCGAAGAACTCACACAGCGCTGGATTCGCAAACAGAAAGCGTCCAGTGGCGGGATCGCACAGACACATCCCCACCGCCGCCTCGCGGCTGATCAGCTGCAGCCGCTCCAACAGAGCCCGCTCCCGTTCGCTCTGGATGGCCCCGCGCTCCTGTGAGAAGGCGAGCGCCAGGCTGGCCACGGCCACCAGCAGATAGAGCAGTCCGAGGAGCACCAGACCCTCCGGCCTGGCGAAGACGGAGGTGCGGTAGAGCGATGCGGTCGGGATCTGGATCACCACCGCGATGGAATCGCTCGGTCGGCCCCCTGGTGCGGATGGGGGTGCCCCCGCGCCGCTGGGGATATCCAGGTCAGGTTCCAACAGCTGGCGCCACGGCCCCAGATGGCGGAAGAGGAACATGCCGTCGCCATTGACCATCACCCCCGCCGACTGGCGGCCCATCTGGCGCCAGAGATCCGGATGACGTGAGGAGAACTGGGTGCCCGCCCCCAGGGCGGGATTGAGGACCTGTCCGCTGCTGCTGATCAGGTAGCCCCGTTGCAGGTCGCCGCTGCCGTTGGCGATCCGATCGAAATCCAGGGCCAGCGGACCCAGGCGGACCACGAACACCAGCACGCCACGGCGTTGGCCCCCACGATCGAAGATCGGCCGTACGGCCAGCACGCAGGGTTCCGCGGCCTCCAGGCCCACCGTCTGGGGCGGTGTCGGCCAGAACACCGGCGAGAACCAGAGGTCGTTGGAACCCAACCGGCGACCAATCTGTAGGGCCCGCTCCAGCTCTGACGGAGCGGCGGCGGTGGACGCCTGGCGGTTCACCACCACCAAGGCCCTGCCATTGGCGTCGTAGACGCGCATCGAGGCATAGCGGCGGTATTCGCGCAACTGCCCCCGGAACACGCTCCGCAGGTTCTGCAGCGCGGCAGCACTGGCCTGTGTGCCCTCCCAGAGTTGCTGCATCGCAGGCACGGTGAGCACCACACCGCTGTTGGATTTCACCTCCCGAAAGGTCTGGCTGATTCGGACGATGCTGGCCTCAATGAGGGCGTGCTCTCGTTCCTTCAGGGTGCCCTGGCGAGCGTGCTCGTAGAGCATCGCCATCGGAAGCACCACCACCGTCACGGCAGCAGCGATGGGGAGCAGAAAGCGGAGGCTGCGCCGCAGCACCGCCGCCGGCCTGAGCGGGGGCGCCATCTCGCCGGTATCCAGCTCTAACGAGATGGCCAGCTCCGGATCCCAGGTCCTCTCCAGGCTAGAAAAACAGGCAGCCCAGGCCAACGGTGCAGCACGGCTGAGCAGGCAGGGGCCGGGGGGAGTAGGAACTGGGCTTTGCTGCCTCTGAGCTGCCCCATCAAGAAGGGCCTCCACTCTGCTGGGCTCAAGGCGTTGCCTCCGCGATAAAAGTGGCAACTCCTTGAGCTGTGGCACAGGCTGATGGCAGCAGATCACCGCTGATCAGCTCCAGCCGCTGCCCTCAGGCGGATGAGTTGTGGGTCCTGAGCAGATGCGCGGAGGACGAGGTCGCTCATGGTCTGGGAGTGAGCAACTTGAGAAAGCACGGCCAAGAGGGACCCATGTTTTCAAGAAGATCAGGTTGGTGGGCGGAGCTGCGAACGATGGGACCTGGGGCAAGATCACCAGTGGGACTTGCCCTTCGGTTCGGGGCATCTGAGGCGAGGCCGTGAACCGTGCCATGGATGGCGGCGGTGAATCCATTGCTTTGTGATGGACACACGGGATCGCCAGGCTCTGATCGATTCCAGATCTACGTTTGACCTATGCAGGAGGTGTCGATGCCTTACCCCGATTACCCCCTCCCGGCTGATGAGCTGCAGCGCCAACGCAACCTCGAACGTTTCGGGTTGCTGGACACAGCGGAAGATGAGCATTTTCACCGGATCGTCAGACTCGCGGCCCGTGTGCTGGAGACGCCGATCGCCCTGATCTCGCTGGTGGATGGCGATCGCCAGTGGTTTCTTGCCCGCCATGGGCTGGATGCGGAGCAGACCCCGCGCGAGATGGCCTTCTGCGCCCATGCAATCTGCCAAGCCGAGCCCCTGGTGGTTCCTGATGCCAGCCAGGACCCACGCTTCTGCACCAATCCGTTGGTCACCGGACCTTCCTCGATTCGTTTCTATGCCGGGGCCCAGCTGGTGAGTCCGGAGGGGCACAGCCTCGGCACCATCTGCGTGATCGATCGGGTGCCGCGCCGCGTCAGCCGCTCTGTGGTGGAAACTCTGCAGGACCTGGCCCATCTGGTGGAGCGGGAGATGGAACTGCGTCGGCAGAGCTTGCACGGCCCCACCACAGGCATGTGCTCCCGTACCGATTTTCTGGAGCAGGCCCAGCGGGAACTGCAGCGTTGCAGCGCGGCGGGCCGAGGCATGGCGCTGCTGCTGCTTGATTTCGACCATTTGAGACAGACCAACCAGCATTTGAGCTATGCCGCCGGTGATGGGGTGCTGCGCGATCTGGTGGCCACGTTGCTTGACCAGCTGCGGCCCTCGGATCTGCTGGGCCGCCTCGCCGACAACACCTTTGCGGTGCTGCTGGTGGATGTGGACCTCGACGAGGCCATGCTCAGGGTGGAAGCTCTGCGCGAGGAGGTGAATGGGCTGCAGGGCACCTTCAGCGCCTCGGGCCATCGCCGCCAAGCCAGTGGTGGCCTCACCCTGCTCACCCCTGGCGATCATGAGGTGGAGACGCTGATGCGTCGCGCTGAACAGGCCTTGATGCTGGGCCGGGGCTGTGAACGAATCGCTGTAGTGCTGGGCTCGGGGTCTGATCCCCACGCGGCTGAGCGGATGCTGAACCGCTAAGGCCTAGCTGCCCTCCAGTCCTCAGATCCAGGGCCGGGAGGCGCTCTAGGGGAGTCGGGCCCGGGCTATCGATCCAGCACTGCCGAACTGGGGACTCGATCCATCGTGGCGGCGCCGCACCCACCGCCTCTGCCGATCAGTGGAACCCAGCAGCTGCTTAAGCAGACCACCCGCCAAGGCATGGCGCTCAGCCTCGGCATCGGCAGCTCCTTTTTCAGGGAGTTGCGACGAGGGGAGTCCAGCTCAGGGTGCTGCCAACTGAGCCTTGGGAAAGAGTGCGGGAGCCGCAAACCCTCAGCGGATTGAACCCCCGTACCACTGGCGATACCACTGCGACATCTGCTCGATCTCCCGGCTCTGGTCCTTCACCATGGCCTGCTGGAGCTCCCGCAGCTCCGGATGCTCGCTGTTGGTCTGAGCCATCGAGGCCATCATCACGCCCATGCGGTGGTGGGGAATCATCTGCTCGATGAAGACGCGATCGAAATCGGGTGCCGAACGCAGAGCATCGAGGCTGGTGCTGAAACCGGGCATCCCCCAGCCCATACCCATTCCCATCCCTCTGTTCATCCCCTTCCCCATCCCCATCCCCATTCCCATGCCATAGCCAGTGCCGATTCCCCAGGACGGCACATCGCTGCCGTACCACTGGCGATACCACTGCCGCATCTGGGTGATCTCGCGGCTCTGACTGGCGACGATCCTCTGGGCCAGGGCCTTGATCTCGGGCCGGCGCGCCCGGCTCAGGGCCAGCTCCGACATCGCGATGGCCCCCTGATGATGGGGAATCATCATCACGATGAAGTGGGCATCAGCAGAGCGCTGGCCCATCGGCATACCGCCCCAGCCCTGAGCTGATGGTGGGCCAACTGGTGCCACGGTTGTGGGAGCTCCAGCGAGCAGCGTCGCTGCCTGGGATGCCGGCGGGAGGCTGAGCAGGGCCACCGTGATCGCAAGCAGCCCAGGCGTGACACGCCGCATGGCGGAAAACATGGGGAGGTTTATCATTCGGCTCCTTTTCCATGATTCAAGGGAGAAACTTGCAAAACCACTCTGAGCAGGTAGATCCGCGCTGAACTGCGTAGACTGGATTGCAGTTCTGAGCCAAATATCACCTCCTCGAAGAAGCTATTGAAAGCCACATAGGGACCGAGTCATGTCTGATCTTGGTCCCCAGGGTGGGTTGGTGTTGAGAGAGCGTTAGAAACCGCTCCTGGAACTGATCGCTTAGCTCAGGTGCTCAGCCGCGCCAAGTGGGGCGTCCACCCTCCACCAACATTCCGCGGTGGCGCCAGAGGGCTTCCGGGGTGACCTTGAGGCCATGACGACGAACAAGCTCAGCAGCCTGTTCGGTGGTGTCCGTGCTGCGCAATGCGGCAGCGAACTGCGGATCAAGACGAATCAACTGTTTCAACTCATGCAGCACATCGGATGCCATGACGGCACCCTTCGGATCGGGCAGGGAGCAGGTGGCCATAAGGCCTCCCTCTGAATGTTCTTTAACTCTAGGCGCAGAACGCGTTGGCAAGCACGATGGAAGAGCAGTAGGGATACCCGTCCTCATCCCCTCTGAGCAGGCCAGTGGAGCAGGCTGAACAGGAGATCGCAGGCCTACAGTTCCACAGGGTGTGGATCCTGCCTTTTCAAGTCAGCCTGGGCAGTCCTGCCGGCAAAGTTGAAGCGAACATTCCTGCAGGTCCTGATCAGCGGTCGTTGCATTCAAACCGAAGCCCGGCGACCTGCCGTTGCGGGTCCTGAGGATGGGGGCGATGCCAGCACAGCCGCACGGGACGATGACTGAGGCCCGCCCCATGGGCCTGCATCATCAGCAGAGCGCTTGCTTCCTGGTGGAGCGGAACGTCAGCCCTCAGGATCACACCCACGCCCTGGTTGCTGAAAGCGAACAGCTCCACAGGTGTTGCCTCGCTATTGGCCGGGTCGAGTTGCAGCCAACCCTCCTGCGGGTGGCCCATCGTCCAATACTCCACCTCACGGCACGCACCAGATGAACAGCAGATATTGGGAAGCCTGTGGAGAGGAAACATTCCGCTCTCTTGTCCTGACTGATTCGGTGCAGGGCGCGGTCTGCAGCCGCCTGCTTCCACGCGCTAGTGATAGGGAGACATCGATGCGCTCCGGCTGATCTTTCCAGGCTATGGGGCTGCAGAGACCGGTGAACGCAGCGCATGGAATCGCAACGATGTCTGGACCGTGGCGTGCCCCAGCTGGTCGGGGAAAACCTCTAAAATGGGTCGGTTCTCAATTCCCGCACGCGATAGCGACGCAGCAGGGAGGAGTTGAAAATCACCGACAGTGAGCTGAGCGCCATCGCAGCGCCCGCAATCATCGGATTGAGCCATCCCAGCGCGGCAATCGGGATGCCAAAGCTGTTGTAGATGAAGGCCCAGAACAGATTCTGGCGGATCTTGCGCATGGTGGCCCGCGACAGGCCGATCGCACTCACCACCAGACGCACGTCGTTGCGGATCAGGATGATGTCGCCGGCCTCCTTGGCCACATCCGAACCGGAGCCGATGGCGATGCCGATGTCGGCCGTGGCCAGGGCCGGCGCGTCGTTGACGCCATCGCCCACCATCGCCACCACCTGGCCCGCCTTCTGCAGGGCCTGGATCGTTCCAGCCTTGTCCGCGGGGCGCACCTCGGCGATCACCTCCTCAATCCCCACCTGGTGGGCAATGGCCTCGGCCGTGGTGCGGTTGTCGCCGCTGAGCATGATCACCCGTACCCGCCGGTGCCGCAGCAGGTCCACCGCCTGGCGCGCCTCGGGTTTGACCGTGTCGGCCACGGCGATCACACCCAGGAGCTGATCGGCGCGCCCCAGGAGCATGGCGGTTTTGCCCTGGGCCTCGAGCTGAGCGAGCTGGCCCTGCACAGGCTCGGGAAGCTGGGGCAGAAAGCGGCTCGCCAGGGAACGGTTGCCGAACCAGACGACGCTGCCGCCCTCTCTGGCCGTGATCCCCTCTCCCACCTGCGCCTCGAACTGCTCCAGGGGCAGCAGCTCCAGATGGCGCGCAACAACGGCAGCGGCGATCGCAGCCGCCAGGGGATGTTCCGAGCCATGTTCCAGCGATCCCGCCAGCTGCAGCACTTCCTGCTCCGAAAGGTTCGCCAGAGGTTCCAGGTCCGTGAGCATCGGTTTGCCCAGGGTGAGCGTCCCGGTCTTGTCGAACACCACGGTGGTGAGCTTCTCGATCCGCTCCAGCACCTCCCCGCTGCGAATCAGGATGCCGAGGTCGGCGCCCTTGCCCACCCCCACCATCAGCGCCGCCGGTGTGGCGATGCCCAGGGCGCAGGGACAGGAGATCACCAGCACGGCGATGAACGCCAGCAGACCACTGCTGAACTGGCCTGCCAGGGTCCACAGGAGCAGGGCAGAAACGGCGACCACCACCACGGCCGGCACGAACCAGGCCGTGACCTGATCGGCCAGCCGTTGCACGCTGGCGGTGCTGGCCTGGGCCTCCTCGACGATGCGGATGATCTGGGCCAAGGAGGTGTCGGCTCCCACCCGGGTGGCCTGGAAGCGCAGCAGGCCCAGGCCATTCACGGTGCCGCCGATGAGTTCCGCCCCGGCCTGCTTGGACACCGGCAGGGATTCCCCGGTGAGCAGCGACTCGTCCACAGAGGAACTGCCCTCCAGCACCACCCCATCGGCGGGGATCTTCTCGCCGGGGCGCACCAGCACCGTCTCGCCGAGGGCGATGGCATCGGCCGGAAGGGTCATCTCCATGCCGTCACGGATCACCGTGGCGGTGGCGGGCTGAAGATCGAGCAACTTGCGCACGGCAGCCGAGGAGCGTTTCTTGATGATCTCCTCCATGTATTTGCCCATCAGCACGAAGGCGATCACCACCGCCGAAACTTCGAAGTAGACATCGCGCTGCTGGACGCCGACCGGAAGCCAGCTGGGTGCGAACACCACGACCACGCTGTAGAGATAGGCGACGGATGTACCCAGGGCGATCAGCACATCCATGTTGAGGGTCCGGCGTTGAAGTGCCGCCCAGCTGCCCAGATAGAACGACCAGCCACCGATGATCTGCACCGGAGTGGCCAGGACAAACAGCCACATCCCCCAGCTCATCCAGGGCAGCGCCGGGATGGGCGCCCACGAAACCAAGCTGATGCCCGTGGCCAGGGCAATGAAGGCCCCGGCCCGCAACAGAGCCAGAGCCAGCACCCCGCCGATCACGAAGCCGACCCGGCGCCGCATGATCTGCAGCTCGCGGTCGGGATTCAGAAAGGTCTGCAGGCAGCCCTGGCTGCAGAAGTAGTAGCTGCGACCGCCACGCTGGGTGGTGAGGGCCGTGGCCACCGGCACCACCATCCCGCAGATCGGATCCTTGGCCAAGCCAGTGCCGCCGGCGGCCTGAGGCGGATGGCTGTGGTGATGGCAGGCCGGAGTTGTGGTCATGGCGGGGGCTCCTGGGGCCTGAGGGTGTGGGCGTTGCTGCTTACAGGTTGAACTGCGCGTCGTACTTGAAGTACGCCGGCTTGCGCAGACCCTCCAGCGCCAGCATCCGCCGCAGCTCGATGATCTCCACCCGCTGGGCCACGATCACCCCGCGAGCGAAGCGGCGAATCGTGGGGTTGGTGCTTTTGGCCAGGGCGTCATGGGCCATCAGCAGCGCCCCGCCGTGGTGATCAATCATCCCCTCGAGGAACCACACCACCCGGTTCTCCCGCGTGGGGCCCTCCCCCGTCATCCGCATGCCGTCGATCTGGGCCGGGCTCATGCGGGAGAGTCCGCCGAGGCTGCTCGGATCACCGCCCGGTGCCAGGGCCACCGGATACACAGGAGCGGCGGGGTACCAGGCCTTTCGCCACAACCCCATCGCCCTGATCTCCTGGGCCTGGTCGCGCCAGATCGCCTTGGCCAGGGCCCCCACTCCGGGTTGGCCGATGTTGAACATGAACTCACTCATGCGCAGGGCACCGGTGTGGTGCTGCACCATGCCGTCGATGAAGCGCAGGTCGTAGGTGGCACCGGCAGGGCCAACAGCATGCCCATGCCCATCGTGGCCGGATGGGGCAGCGAAAGAGGCACCATCTGGTTGGCCGTGATGGTGCTGGTGATGCTCCGTACCGGGCATGGCGGCAGGCAACTGCGCCTGGGCCGAGCCGGAGACTCCCAGGGAGAGCACAGCAGCCAGAGGAAGCAGCCGAAGCATGGGAACCAGAGTGAGGCTCCTCCCACAATGAAGTCTCCTCTAGGAAGAGAGTCAAGGGGGTGGTGAGAGGGCTCTCCCTATCCCTTCAGGGCTCCCAGGAGCTCTGATCACTGTCCAGGGCACCGGGGGAACCCCACCACCCTGCTGACCTTCGTGGTGCTCACCACGCTCTACGCTCGTTTTGGCCGCTGGTTGCTGCCAAAGGCCTCTGCTCAGCCATGAAAACGGCACGCCAGGGACAGCTGGCAGGATTGGGTGCGGCTGTGCTCTTTGGCTGCAGTGCCCCGCTGATCAGCACCCTCACCGGGGCAGGCTCGGCCCTGAGCATCGCGGGTCTCCTCTATGGAGGTGCCACCCTGGCCCTGTTGGTGCTGCGTGTGCTCAGGGGCACCTCGGCTGAAATGCCGTTGCACAGGCAGGACATCCCGGCGCTGGCGGCCCTCACCCTGCTGGGCGGTGTGGTGGGCCCGCTCACGCTGGTGCTGGGCCTGGCCCGCCTGAGTGCCGCAGCGGGTTCGCTGCTGCTCAACCTCGAGGCGGTGTTCACCCTGGGAATTGCGGTGCTGCTTGGGCGGGAACATCTCGGACGACGCGGGCTGCTCTCAGCCGGACTGACCATCGCCGGGGCGGTGCTGCTCTCGGAGGGTTCCCTTGCTGGTGCCCGCTGGGTAGGCGGAGGCCTGATCGCCCTGGCCACCCTGGCCTGGGGTGTCGACAACAACCTGAGCCAACGCCTGAGCCTTCGCGATCCGATCCAGATCGCCACTTGCAAGGCGGCAGGCGCCTCCCTACCGATGCTGACCCTGGCCCTGCTGTTGGGGCATCCCTTCCCGGCGCTGCCGGTGACGTTGTCGCTCCTGACGATCGGAGCCCTGGGGTACGGCATCTCAATCTGGCTCGACCTGCTTGCCCTGCGGGATCTCGGCGCCGCCCGCGAGGCACTGCTGTTCTCCACCGCCCCCTTTGTGGGAGCGCTGTTCGCTCTGGCCATCCTCCGGGAACCCTTCTCGCAGCAGCTGCTGGTAGCAGCTGGCTTGATGGCCGCTGGGGTGGCTGTGCTTCTGCGGGAGCAGCACAGCCACTGGCATCGCCATGAGGATCTATGCCATGCCCATCGGCACCAGCACGATCCCCACGGAGGGGACCCCCACCACAACCATCCGCACGCTCCGAATGATCTGGCGGACATCCCCGGTGATGGCCCCTTCTGGCATGCCCATGAGCATCGTCATGGACCGCTGGAACATGCCCATCCCCATGTGAGTGATGTCCATCACCGACATCCGCACTGAGTTTGGTGATCTGTCGAAACCAGCCATTCGGTGAGCCTCAGGCACCCACTCAAAGGCATAGCCATCCATGGCGATCACGTGGTCTGTGATGCCGAGAAGGAGGGCCCGGGCTGGTACGACGTATCGGCAGTTCAATGGGTGGCAGCTCTGGCCGGTGAGGAAAGGCTGGTATCGGCGGGATCTGCGCTGTCAGATCGCCATCGGATGGGACCCTTTCTGTGGGGACAGTGGGCCAATGACAGCAACACCGAACTCTGACGCAGACCTGGTCGCCGAGCTGGTTCGGATTGGCTCTGGCCTGGAAGAGATGGATGCCTGTGTCGGCATCATGGAGGACCCGGCTTGTTCGGGATGGAATCTGATGGTCGCCCATGGCGGGGAGATTCCCCAGGCGGGACTGCCCCTGATCTGTCAGGCGGCCCAGAGCCGCCCCTCCTGGTTGGATCCATCAGCTGTGGACCTGAGTGACCCGCTGGCGAAGCAGCTGCTGGAGCTGGCCCGCTCCATCAGCAAGCCCTGAACCGTTCTGAGACGACAGGAGCTGACAGTGAGTGTCATCAACGGAGGACAGAACGAGCCGCGTGCCGCAACGGGGGCATCAGCAGGGCCCTTCGCTCCCAAGCATCGTGCTCATCCCCTCGCTGCGCGCGATGGGTGACAAGAGAGTGCAATCTTGAGGGCCCTGACGGTCGTGACCCGCAACTCCGCGGGCTTCGGGGGCACGGGCGTGCCGTTGTTGAACCCATTCACGGGTTCCTGCGTGAAGATCTGGAAGCCAGCCGCGGCCCTGGCAGACCTCCATGATGCCGGCTCATTGCTGTCCCACTCCGACCCCGTCACTACTGCGGCCTGCAGAGCTTCCAGCCTTCCTTCCGCATCAAGTGCCTCAGCGCTAAATGAATAGTGCGCAGCTTGGGCCGCAGCTCCGGTATGCCGCCTTGGGGCCGAGCAGATCATCCGCAAGCTGAACAATATCTGCATGTCTTCCGCCTTCTTCACTGCAGCAGCTGGGTTCTCCCCTCTTCCCTTCCAGCTCGCCTGGATGGATCAGGCGTCAGCACCGATCCGAACCCTGGAGGCCCCGACCGGACTCGGCAAGACCCTTGCAACCTTGGTGGGCTGGCTCTGGGACAGGCAGCAGCGACCAGACACCACGCCCCGCCGGCTTGTCTACCAGCTGCCCCTGCGGACGCTCACCGAACAGATCGCCGTCGAGTGCAGGGCCGTCATCTCCCGCCTCGGCTCCACCGTCCCCGTCTACGTGCTGCGGGGCGGGCAGATCGACAACGACTACGTCGATGCACTCGCCGCTGAGGCCGTGATCGTCGGCACCCTCGATCAGGTGGTCAGCCGGCAGCTGATGCGCGGCTACTGCTGCTCCCGCTGGTCCTGGCCCCGTCACTTCGCGGCGCTCAACACCGACGTGCGCGTTGTGGTGGACGAGACGCAACTGCAGGGCGCGGCTGTGCGCACTGCCATCCGTCTGCAGGAGCTGCACCTGGAGCAGGCGGGACCGGCACCGCGAGAGTTGATCCTGTGTTCAGCAACGCTTGATCCAACCGTGTTGCCTGCGGCTACGCCGCGCTTTGTCCTGGGGGCGGCGGACTATGCCCATCCGGTGGCTCAGCGCAAGGTGGGACGTCCCAAGCCCCTCACCCTCGCGGGTCATGGCGACCCGGTGGCTCTGGTGCGTGAGCACCACCAGGAGGGCACCCTGACGCTGGTGGTGGCCAACACAGTGCGTCGCGCCCAAGCCACCTACGACGGTCTGAACGGCCTGCCCCGGCTATTGCTCCACTCCCGCTTTCGCCGAGCCGAGCGGCAGGGGATGGAAGACCAGCTGCGCGGCTTCCGTGGCGTAGTGGTCGCAACGCAGACGGTGGAGGCCGGCATTGATCTCGATGCCCGTCTGATGGTGACGGACCTTTGCCCCTGGGCATCACTGGTACAGCGCTGCGGGCGGGTGGGGCGCAATGACACGTATTCCGACGCGGCGGTGATCGTGCTGGAGCCTGAGGTGGCGCTGCCCTACGAGCAGCAGGCGCTGGCGGAAACACGGCAGCGGCTGGCTCGACTCAGCGATGTGGGCGTGCGCTATCTGATGGCCATGGAGGCTCCGCCCCAACCCGGCCAAGGGGAGCGACTCACCGCCAACACTCTCACCGAACTCTTCGATACGCATCCGCTTCAGCAAGGCGACATCGATATCACCCCCTATCTGCGCGTCGGAGAGATGCGGGATATCTCGCTGCTCTGGCGCGACTCGCTGGGGCCGGCCATGCCCCCGGCTATCGATCGTGAACTCTGCCCTGTGCCACTGCGGGCGATGCAGCAGCGCTTTGACACCGTCTGGACGCCGCGGGGCGATGGCTGGGTGGAGATTCCTTCAGCCCAGCTACGGGTGGGGAGCGTGGCGGCGGTGCCAGCGGCGGCGGGCGGCTACGACCTCGAGCAGGGCTGGCAGCCAACCGCCCTGCTGCCGGTTCCTGCTGTGGCGATCGAGGGGCCGCAGCTGGAGCCTGAGGACCGCAGCAGCTTCGGGGTGTCGGTGCCAGTGACCCTCCGCCAGCACCTGCGTGATGCCCAGGAAGAGGCCGCAGCACTCTGCACTGCCCTGTCGATCCCTGGTCACTTGGCTGAACTGGTAGTGCGTTCGGCCTGGCTGCATGACATCGGCAAGGCCCATCCCGTGTTCCAGGCCACGATGCGGGCCAATGGCTGCGATGAGGGCCAGTGGGCCAAGGCGCCGGGCTGGGGATCCCACCACGATCGTCGCGGCTTTCGCCATGAGGTTGCCTCCGCCCTCGCCGCTCTCCATCTTGGGGAGGACGCATTGATCGCCTATCTGCTGATGTGCCATCACGGCAAGGTGCGGCAGCGCCTCGAGCGCTTCCCCTGGCAGTCCCCTGACGATCCGATGCATGGCGTCATTGATGGAGAGCTGCTTCCCGCCGTCGCTGGCGTGTCACCCGCCACGCCCATGCCCTATCCGCCACGGGGACTGGGCATGGGCTGGGGACCTCTATGTCGCCGCCTGCTGCGGTTCCACGGTCCATTCCGTTTGGCCTGGCTGGAGGCGGTGGTTCGCGAGGCCGATGTCCGTGCTTCTCGCCGCTGGCAGACCCCACACGTCTCCATCCCATGCACCTGAATCTCCAGCTCTGCTCATTGCTGCCGACCTTTGTGCCGGCAGGGTTCGTCGATGTCGGTCACAGCGTCGTGCGCGATGCCAGCACCGGGACGAATCTGGTGATCGTGGACTCGGTCCAGTCCCTCGCCAACCACATTGAGGCCACGCTGCTGAGCCAACCGGGTGAGGTAATCGCAGGGCTGGAGGCCATGCCCTTTGTGCGTCTCACGATCACCGACCCGGCAGGCCGCACGCGGATCACCAGCAGCCTGGAGTTGCCGCATCGCCTGGCTTCCGGCTGGTTCTGCAAGGCCAAGGAACTGAAGTCCTTTCAGGACAGCCTTGCCAGTGACATCCTCGACAACGGGATTGCAGCAGCAACCTTCCGGCGGTGTCCCAATTCCCTGCTGCACGGGGTTTTCTACAGCCAACTGGCCGGCCTAAATCCAAACGTCTCCAAGACCTCACGCCTGCTCTCAGCTGAGGTAGTGGCAATCGGTGCTCAGTCCGTGAGTGACGGCGGAGTGTCCAGAGATCCAATGACCGTAAAGGGTGATTTCGACCTCGAGGGAACCCTTTTACCTCCTTCAAAGGAGGCCGTGCAGGTTGGTGACAATAAGGCCTCAAAGTACGGAATCGGTTACATTCCCTACCGGCACCAGGCTTTCATCGCTGAGCGGATCGAGCTGGCGATCTACCTGGCCGAGGGTCGCCTTGCCCGGCTCGAAATTTCCGATGCCGCCAAGGACGTGCTGCGCCTGCTGGCCCGCTTCAAGCTGGCGCGGTTGCTGGCGACCCCGCTGGATCTGCGGGCCCATTGCATCTTCCAGGCCAAGGAAGGGGAGGTCCCGGAAGACTTGCAAGATCCCGACGGCCTGCTCCAAGCTCTCCAGCAGAAGCTGGCCGACTGCAAGGAACAGGGGCTCTTTTCTGATCCTCCGGTGACGGAGTTTGCCCTCACCCTAGGTGCCGCCAAGGAGAAGGGTCGCAAAGGTAAAGGCGGTCCAGCGGTTGTCTCCGCTGATGCTGAGGAGGAGGCAGAAGGCTGATGGCCACGATCCTGCGAATCACCCTCCTCTCGGGCCGCTACGGCGCTACTCCCTGGGATCGCAGCGAGCATGAGGGGCAGGTGGAGTACCCCCCTGCTCCGTGGCGTCTGCTGCGGGCGGTGCTGCATGGGGGATTCGCTTTGTCGGGCATCCCGGAGCAACTGCCGGAGGGAGTGGAGGACCTGATCACTCTTCTGGCTCAACAACCGCCGAGCTATCACCTGCCCTACGGGGAGTATGGCCAGATTCGTGGCTTCCGGCCTGCGTACGGCGCTGAGAACATTCCTCCACTTTGGACAAAGAAGGTCACGAAGTACACTTCTGGAGACAGTCCAAAGCCCAAGCCACGCTCATTCATTGACTCCTATCTCCAACTCGGGGCAGGAGCAGCCCTGCACGTGAGCTGGCCTGTGGATCTCAGTGCGGAGCAGGAACGGCTCCTGACCGCCTGCCTGGCAAGCCTGAGTTATCTCGGGCGGGCCGAGTATCCCGCCCTCTGGCAGGTGGTGCCCTCCATGCCTGAGGCCAACTGCACACCGGATGGAGCCGGCACTCTCTCGGTGCTCTGTTGCGGCGAAGAGGATGTTCTCGAGGGGCTCTGCATGAACCCCCAGCAAGCCAGACAGGAGGGGCGCCAGACTCCTCCGGGTCAGCAGTGGGTGAGCTACTGCTACGTGCCCCTGCGTCCGCCGGTTGTGATGGGGGGCTCCCGACCCCAGCAGGTGAACCGGGCCCTGTTTGCGGTTCTCTCCTCCCATCCTCTGCCGGCCACAGCGGGGATGGCCTGGACGGATCGGCTCCATCGCGCTCTGCTGCAGCGTGCTCCGAATTCGTCGCTGTTTTCAGGGCTGGCGGGCGGGCAGCCCCTCGGGGAAGACCAGCGGGCCTGGTACCGCTGGGAAGAAGACAGCGGCAGCCTCACCCTGCTGGAAGTGCTCAGTCCCTTGCCCTTCTCTGAGCAGGAGATGGAAGCGCTTCGCTCGCTACGTTTCCTCTATGGCCGCGGCGGCATCCAGGTGCCCTTGCGGCTGATGCGACTGGATGCAGCTCCCATTGGCAGGCACCGGAGCCTCAGGACTGCCACCCCGATGCTGCTCTACACGACACCGAGGTCCGGCAGGCTGCAGCGTTCCCCCGCCGCCCAGGCGATTCAGTCGCTGCTGTGGGGATTGGGGGAACAGGGGAAACTGGATCCGCA
This sequence comes from Prochlorococcaceae cyanobacterium, assembly GCA_049242845.1. Classification (GTDB taxonomy): domain Bacteria; phylum Cyanobacteriota; class Cyanobacteriia; order PCC-6307; family Cyanobiaceae; genus CBW1002. The sequence continues at coordinate 22,126 of JBMLOS010000012.1, read as the reverse complement.
CTCTTTCCAGTGGCAGGAGGAGCATCAGCAGGTGGCAGTGTTCCATCCCGCCCAAGGTCGTATGGCGGCCCGAGTCGTGGAGGTCGTGGACGATCAGCGGATCATCAACCGCGGCGATCGCAAGGCAGCTTCCTCGCTTGGATTCCACGTGCAGCTGGAAGCGGAACACCCCCTGCCGGTGCTGGGGATCGGCTGGGGACGGCATTTCGGGGCAGGACGACTCGAGGCGGCGGCATGAGCGCGCACTCCCCTGTGGCGCCGAGAAGCCCCGGAACGCCGTGGAGCTGCGCGCTGGCTTGCAGCGCAACCGACCTCGGTCAATTGGCGGCCGCGGACAGGCACCATCGATGCTCCCGCAGAAGAGCTGCGCGCGATCCGCCCCGAGACCGCCTGCGCGGTAGCCGCTTTCAGAGGCGCGGTTCCGGGTGAGTCAGTTATCCGGGGAAGTTGAAACGCGCGAACCGTGGGTTCGTCCAGCTTGGTGGCGACGTTGAGTTCCGGGTGAGTCAGTTATCCGGGGAAGTTGAAACCCGCAACTCCTGCGGCTCCTGCAGTACCACCCCGCCGGTTCCGGGTGAGTCAGTTATCCGGGGAAGTTGAAACTAGTAGTTCTCCGTGGCGATCGTCACGGCCTCGATCATCGTTCCGGGTGAGTCAGTTATCCGGGGAAGTTGAAACAACATGAAGCCACGGTGGGTGACGGTCGCGTACTGGTTCCGGGTGAGTCAGTTATCCGGGGAAGTTGAAACTCGAAGTCCACGGCCATGGTCCCCGACCACCGGCCAGTTCCGGGTGAGTCAATTATCCGGGGGAGTTGAAGCGATCGCAAGACTGGCAAGGCGACCACCGACAAGAAGGTCCCGGGTGAGTCAATCATCCGGGAAAGTTATTGCTCTTTTCTTCTTCAATCAGGTGCTTCCCTGATTCCCATGCAGACCGCATTTAAGATCACGCCACTGTCAAGCTATCTAGGCGCCTTGGGCCTCCTGCGGGCGGTGAATGATCAGCTGGACTCCAATGCTTGCGGATCCTGGAGAGATGGCCAGTTTTTTCTAGAAACCCGCTTCAGCTCAGCAGATCTGAGCGACTTCTTCGCGAACCACTACCGCCCTTCGCCCTGCCTTACTCCTTGGAACAAGCCGAAAGGCGGTGGCAGCGGATTCCTCGAGGGGCAGGTTCCTGATGCCATTACAGACCTGCAGGGGGAGCGCTTTGATGAACTCCGCAGGGTGGCCGCCGCTGTAGTCCGAGTGATGCCCGAGCATGTCAGCGGCGGCAGCGTCAAGGGCGAAGACAAGATCAGGGCTTTCGAACACCTCAGTCGTGATGGAGGCAGTGATGCCTTCACTGCCTGGCTGAAGGTTTGCGCCATCACCACAACGGATGCCAAAGGCAAACCAATCGTCCGCTATCCAGCCCTGCTGGGAGGCACTGCAGGCTTCCTTGGAGCTGATTTCGGTGATCAATTCGTCAAGTCTCTTGCTGCCGCCAAAGCGGAGCATTTCGAGGCGGCGATCTTTGGAGGCAGTGCCCCCAAAATCCTGCAGAGTGCCGGCAACACCCTTATCTATGACCCCGCCGGCCGCGGCGATGGCCAGCAGGGCTATCGCGTCGCGAGCAGCGACACCCAAAGCACAGCCGCCAACCCGGCGGAGTTGATCCTGTTGGCAGAAGGGCTGACTTTCTTCCAGGGCTATGCCCTGACAGATCACCAGGACGAACAGGACCAGGGTGGAACCCGCCAGGCCAGCTTCACGCTCGCCGTGCTCCACAACTCCTCTGGTCATGCCTCCAGCAGCTGGCTGGAGAACAAAGGTCAGCGATCAGAAGAGCTGTGGTGTCCCCTCTGGGAGGAGCCGGTCACCCTGGATGAAGTTCGGCAGGAACTCGGCAAGAAGGCGCTGCTGCCTCTGCCACGACAGCTGGTGACCGGCACTGACTTTGCACTCTTCGCATCCCAGCTGGGTCGAGAGAAGGCCCTTTCGGGATTTGCCCGCTATTGCTTCCCTCCCAGGGTGGGTCAGGGCACCAAGATCCCGTCACTGATCGAAGTGTTCCACCTCACAAGAAGCCGGGAAGATCGCACCGACGCGCTGGCAAGCGTGGCCGCCTTCGCCTCAACGCTCCGCAGGCGGGCGAGTAAGCCTGCTACACCGGCCAGCTACCTCCATGCTGCAGAACGCGTCGTAGCCGAAGTGGAGGCTCTTTCTGGCGGAGGTGGTTCCTTCGCGGTGCTTCTCCGCCACTTGGTCGCCTGGCGACAGCAGGAAAGCCTCAACGCCGAAGACAAGCAACTGAACCGGTTCCGCTTCCGCCGTAAGGAGCTTCCCCCCCAATGGTTTACCTCCCTTGCAAGAGAGCTTGAAAGCCCTGAGTGGCGGCTGGGCATGGCGCTGGCCAGCAACAGCCCCTATGCCTCACTGGCTGATGTGCTCCTGCTGCTGGAAGGCCGCCTTGATGAGGATCTGGTAGACGATCTGGAGGCAGGGCTGGGCTGGATCGATTGGCAAGGATTGCCACCGATTCCTGAGCCGGAGGAAGAGATCCCCTGGTTGCCGGCCGACTACCTCGTGGGGCTACTGCTAAACCAATGGCATTTCGGGGAGCATGTGCCTGTAGAGGGCGATAGGACCCGATGGAGCGAGCTGCTGTGGGCAGAGCGGCCGGAGGAAGCGATGGAGATAGCGCTACACCGTCTGCGCGTGGCCGATGTCGTCAGCTGGCCTTGGCCGGCGATCACTGGAAGCGATCCACGTCGGCTGCTGCGTGCAGTTGAGGTTCCGATCCATCCGAAGGCGCTGGGGAGGGCTCTGCGAAGGGGGTAGTCGGCATCAGCAACTGCAGTTTCACAAGGAGTTTGTTGCCAATAGAGCAGCGAGCCCCTGGCCAGGTCGAACCATGGCTGAGAAAACCTTCAGCGGCATTGTTTGTTCTTCTGCTGAATATGTCTCCGTCGCCCTGGAAGTAAGCGCTCATCACATCACAGGCTTGGCTCATTACAACCGGCTGCTCAGGGGGTTGCGGGCGCGGCGCAGGTGAGGCCTGCAGCGGAAGCCCGCACGGCAGCAGGAGCCTCCGGAGTGGTGAGTAGCGCCACCGCCAGCGCAGGATCAGCGTTGGCCACACCATCGATCGCTTGAACCCAACGCTCCTGGCTGTTGCCGAGGGCCTGGATCACCGTGCGCTGTCGCTCCAGCTCAGCGGCGGAAGCGGTCTTGAGGCTGATGGCGGCGAAGTCGGCTCCGCTGGCACCAAGCGGCCGCAGGCGCAGGTCCAGGCTCTCATCGGGCTGCAGCGGAGGCAGCGGCCAGGAGATGGGCCCGCTGATCGGCTGGGTGGATGAAGCCAGCTGTCGCCAGAGGATCACTCCACCGCGCTCCAGCCGGATCTCGCTGAGGGGTCCGGCAACCAGCAGAGTCGGAGTCGGTAGCGGCACCACGGCCAGGGGTTGCGGGATATGTCCAGCGGCATTGGGGTTTGCCGTTGTCCCGGTGATCGTCGGGCTGACAAGGCAGACCGCCAGGGCCGCACTGCTGCGGCTGCCTCCGACGGCCACCCGCTGGGGAATGCCGAGCAGACGCCGCACGATCTGCAGCGGCGTTGGCGGGGCCACGGCCCGCCCAGCTGGCGCGGCCTTACTCCCGATAGGCAACAGGCAGGGTGTGATCAGAGCCAGGCTGACCAGGGCAGCTATCCGCTGGAGGGGGGCAACGAGTTGGCGCAGGGGCGTGGTCATCTCAGGAACGACGCAGCAGGGTGGTGGCCCAAAGAGCAGTGAGGGGAAGGGTCAGCGGGATCAAGATCGAACTGCTCACGGCCAGCTGAAAAACCAGGACTGGCGCCACCAGGTTGATTGCCCCAAGAACCAGTAGCTGCCGACGACGTCGGGGCTGGCCGGCGGAGAGCAGTACCCCTAGGCCAGCCGTCAGGGCAGTAGTGGCGGCCAAGGAGGCGGGCTGCAGCCAGCGACCGAGGTTGAGGCTCTGGGCAAGGACCGCCTGCACCAAGGCGCCAGGGATGCTGCTGCGGGGCAGGCTCCAAGCCTCCAGGACCGGCTGGATGGCAGCGGGTGGACTGAAGAGATCGGGGTTCCTGGGATCCAGCTGGCCATCGGTGCCCACCAGCAGCACAGGAGTCCGCAGCCTGGAGAGCTCACCGGGCTCAATGCGACGGATCAGGGTGTTCCACGGAAGGCTCCAATCGATCACGGCATCGGCCGGGAGATACCGCTGAGGAGCACGGGACAGAGCCTGGGCAAAACTGCCCGCATCGACTGGTTCCCGTAGCTGTAGAGGCACAGGCCTCTGGCAGGGGGCGGTACCGGCGCAGGGCGAGGTGCCCACCGCCAGGTCATAGGCCCGCAGGCCCGCCTGCTGGAGCATAGGCAACGGCCTGGAGAGTTCCCCAGCCAACGAGCCGTCGCTGCTGGCGCCGTAGTAGCCGGCAAAGAGCTCTGGGCGTTGCTGCAGGCGTATCAGATCAGCCAGCTCAGCGGTCACGACAGGCTCAACCGCCGGTTGGTCAAGCACCACATCCAGCCCGATCCGAGGGACGGACTGGGGCTGGAGGCGCTGCAGCACGCGCAGAATCGCCAGCCGGGATAGGTACGTCTGCTCCGGCGGGATGGCCACACCCAGGGCGGGATAGGCGCGGCGCGGCTCCAACAGCAGTACGGACAACGGTGTGATGACCGGGCCGTTTTGCCCTGTGAGCTGACGCCATTCGCGTTGCAGCCGCAGGCGGTGATCCAGCAGAGCCTGGCTGATGGGATTCCAGGGCACCACCTCTGCAGCGAGGGCCAGCGCGACCGCCCCGACAGCAGCCATGGCCTGGCGTGGCTGACTGTGGGCCAGGCGCAGCAGCAGCTGACGCCGCTTACGCAGCGGCAGTTCCAGGGGTGCCGCCTGGGGAGCTCCCACCAGGCTGAGAAGCAGATGGGTACTGGCTGGACCACTGCTCTCCAGATCGCGGCGAGCGCAAGCCATGGCTGTGATCAGTGGCTGGCCGATCTCCAGGGCAGCAAGCAGGGTGCAAAAGGCCTGTGCTGCCGCAGCACAGGGCACAGGCTCTCGGAAACACACCGCCCAATCGATGCCGGCGGCCACCGCTGCACGCGCCAGATCAAGGCCGCTGCAGCTGCTGAGCAACACCAGTGCCAGTCCAGCCCCGGCTGCATGCTGCAGCTCGCTCTCCAGGGTGCGGGCCGTGAGCCAGCTGCCATCCCCGAGGTGAAGACGCCCCCCCGCTTGGGCATCGGCTTCTGAATGGCCGAGGAAAAGGAGACCATCCCAGCCCGCAGGATCGACCAGAGCAGCTCGGATCGCGGCGGGGTTACAGGCGCTGCCGCGCAGGCTGGTGAGGTCGATGCGACCCTGGCGTTGCAGCCGGCTGAGGCGTTCCAGCTCCGTCTGGAGCAAAAGACCACTCTCATCCCCCACCAACAGCAGCAGACGGGGCTGGCGATGACAGCGCGCGCGGGGCGAAGCAGCAACGCTTGGAGCTGAACTTGGGTCCGCCAGACGCCAGATGGGCCGCTCCAGTGGAAGAAGCTCCCAGGGGAGCCGCTCCAACCAGGGAGTTGTGAACTGAAAGCGCAGCCGCAACGCGGCCGTGGGCTCACGGTTCAGGGCGTTCCGCAGGCCCTGCCACTCGGCGCTCTCCAGCCACTGCTGCAGCAAAGTCACCAGCTGACTGGTGTAGTGCTGCAGGGCGTGGGCGGGCATGGCGCCGCTGCTGTGGTGGGCCAGAAAGCGCTGGCGCCAGGCGGTGTAGGCCTGTTGCAGCGGAGGCGGTGGGGTGACCGCGAAGGCCTGCTGACCTCCAGGGCCAGAGATGAAGGCCTGAACCGCCTCATCGGGGCTGTCAGTTCCGTGGCCCTGAATCAGGAGGTCGATCGGAGCCGCCATCAGCGGGGCAGCTGCAGCGGAGGCAGCACCAGTTCCTCACTGCCCGGGTACTGCAAGGTGAGGCTGATCAGCTTCCCGCTGGCCGGCAGGCGCAGATCCAGCCGGCTGGTGAGGGCGGCGTTGATGGTCTGGCTGGTGCTGCCCTGAACGGCAGTGAGGCTGAGGCCCTCGGGCAGCAGGTCGCCGGGGATCTCCGCTACGAGGCGCAGCAACAGCTCCTCGGCCTGTGCGCCGCCGGAGGGGATCAACAGCAGCTGGAAGCGCTCGATGCACCGGGCCGCTGCTGCGCCGCTCACTAACTGCTGCAGGGGATTGATGCCCAGAGGAATCGCCAGGACCGCCAGGGCCAGGTCGGCCTCCTCCACCACGCTGCTGCCGCGCAGGGCGGCGGCTGCCACGGGGGGCTGGAGAAAAGCGCCGAGGGCCTCCAGGGCGGGATCGATCTGGCCCTGCAGCCAGTCGCGCACGTCCGCAACGTCGCGAGCCAGACGGCTGAGCACCGGCGCGGCCGACTGCGGAAGGGCAAGAGGCGGCAGGGCTGCAGGCTGCAGCAGCTGCACCAGGGTGAACAGCCGCTCGATCCCGCCGCGGAACTGTGCCACATCCAGGCGGAGAAGCTCCGCACCCTCCAGAGGCTGTCGTTCAGCGTTGGTGGCCGCGTGCCGGCACTCCTCGCCAGTGAGCACCCCGGGAATCCGAACCACAGCGTTGTCTTCATCCACCAGGGCCGCCAGCAGCAGCTGTGGAGCGGTGGAGGCCTCCCGCCAGGCCGCCACGGGGATGGCCAGCTGATCGGCCAGCCAACCGCCGCAGACGAGCTGGACGGCAAAGCCATTGAGGCTCAGCAGTCGATCCGGGTTGTCCAGCTCGAGCGCCGGACCCAGGGGCAGGCGCAATAACCGTTCTGCCATCGCCTGCCGCAGGGCCGCCACCATCAGGGAGCGCGGGCTGTTCCCATCTCCCCCAGGCTCAAGGACCACCGCATCTGGCGGGATGGGAAAAGCCTCGATCGGTTCGGGAAGGGCAGAGGAAGTCATGGCAGCAGCGTCGGGAGCACACGGTGAATCGCGTGCCGGAGGGGGGCAACACCTCCCTCTTGTTCCGGGCTCACGAGGTGATTCCGCAACGCCTCTACCAGCCGTTCAGCGCCCTCCACGCTTTGGCTCACGGCTGCAAAGGCGGGATGGCGCTGGAGCTCAACGGCTGCGGAGGTGGCGATGGCCATGGCGAGCTGTTTCTCCTTGATCAGCTTGCTCACCCAGGCCTGCCGGTGCCCGCACTGCTCGGCCAGTTCCCGCTGGCTGAGGCCCTGGCCATAGAGCTGCCATGCCACAAGGCGGCTGGGATCCTTGGCCCAGCTGGGCTGATCGGCCTTGAGGGTGGCCGTGACCAGGGGAGCTGCTACGAGCTCGAGGGCCTGATCAATTTGCTCCCGAAGCTCCGACGCCGTTGACTGGTCGTTTGCAGCGTCGGCCGTCGCATCGAGGGAGCTGGGATCGGCAACGCTTGCCTCCTCGCTTTCCTCAAATCCGCGGCTGCAGACGGGGGCCGTGAGATAGCGGCGAATGGCCGTGGCCAGCGCCAACAACTGCTCGGCGGTGCTGGAGGTGGACTGCTCGGGGGCGATGGCAAGCAGGAACGCCACATCGGGCTTCCACCCGGACGACTTGCCGCTGGCCTGGCGGTGGATGGCCTTGGCGAAGGGGTAGTTCTCGCAATAGGAACGATGCAGCGCCAGAGCCTGGGCGGTGGTGATAGCAGCGGCACCCCAACGTTCCCAGGCCTCCCGCATGCGTCGTTCACTACTGTCGGCCAGCAGAGCCCAGTCGGAGATCAGCAGCAGGCCGTGGTGACGGAAGTAGGCCTTGAGATCGTTGTTGCCATGCAGCTTCTGCCGCGCCCAGTGGGGCAGGCTGCAGCGGCCAGGGTCGTAGTCGCGCAGCACCTCCAGGCTGAACGGCCGCAGCGGTGGCGGGCCGGCAAAGTCTGCAGAGGTCTTGGGCTCTCCCTGGTCATCGAGGCAGTAGCTGGCAAGGTCGATCAGATCGAGTCCGTAGGACTGGCCGTACTGGCGTTCATAGCCCCGCAGGCGTGCTTCCAGGGCATGGCTGATCCGTGCACGTAGACAGAGCCAGGTGCCGACGCCGTCCTGGCCCTGGGCCTGTGCAAGAAGCTGGCGGTCCATATGGGGACAGACTTCTGCAGCCTTCATCCCTTGGTAGCGCAACGCCTGGACAGCCAGTGGGAGGGAACGGCCGCCAATTGCGAGCCCGCGGTGTGAGGGGCTAGCCAGCAGCAGTCGCAACTCCGTGTAGTCCCGGACCATCCAGCTGAAGATTGAGCCAGGCCATAATCTGACCAGGACTGACCCAGGCCCGTGGACTTGTATAGCTGTGTTTCATTGAACCACAAGCGGACAACCCATCCGCGGACCAATACGCAGTTACTCTTTAACCATATTGACAGACACGCACGCTGGATTCAGGGCAGAACCCGACTTCAGACCATTGCGAACGTCAACTTTTCGTGAAATCCTCATCTCTTTGCGTGCCCACGCCTAAGCTAATTGCTGTAGCCAGGCTTCACTATTCAGCAATACATAATGTGCAGACGCTGGTGACATCAATGCACGTAATCCATGCGCTTAAGATTGAACGGTTCAAGGTCGGCAAGACCGTTCTTGCTGTTGGCATCATGCTCACAAGCCTTTCCACGGAAGCACTCCTGATCGGGAATGTCGCGAATGGACAGGGCAGAGGATCGCCCACTACCGCACCTGCAAGCATAGAGGGAATTAGCGAATCCGAACTAACTAATCTGATTAGACAGGCAGACCACCTTAAGGCGCAGGGCGACTTCAGAGGCGCAGCATTAATTCTTGAGCAAGTCACCATCAAAACCATTGGCTCTCGCGGACCCAATCATCCCTCTGTCGCCACCAGCCTTGATCGCTTGGCCAATCTATATAGCCGCCAAGGCCTTTTCGAAAAGGCAGAAGAGCTCTTTGGGCGTTCGCTCTTAATCTTCGAGAAGACACTTGGAGCTGAAAGCCCTCATGTCGCAACAAGCCTGAATAACTTGGCATCATTATACTATAGGCAAGGGCTGTATAGTAAGGCAGAGCGGCTATTTCAGAAATCGCTTCAAATCAAGGAGAAGACGCTCCGAAACGACGATCTCAGTATCGCAAGCAGCCTAAACAACCTTGCCATGCTCTATCAGGATCAAGGCCTGTACGGCAAGGCGGAGCCACTCTTTCAGCGGTCACTATCCATTCTTGAACAGGCACATGGGAGCTACCACCCCAGCGTAGCGACAGTTCTCAATAATCTGGCATCGCTTTATTACAATCAAGGCCTTTACGTCAAGGCGCAAGAGCTATTTCATGGGTCACTTCGCATTCGGGAGAAAGCTTTTGGAGCCGACCATCCCGAATTGGGCGAAAGCCTGAACAATCTAGCTTTAGCCTATTCAAGTCAGGGCTTATTCACTAAAGCGGAATCACTCATTCTGCGATCACTCAGAATCGCAGAGACATCCCTAGGAATTAGTCATCCAGATGTCACCAGCGGGCTTACCAGCTTGGCGGTCCTGTACCAGGATCAAGGTCAGTATGCCAAGGCGGAACAGCTCATAAAGCGCTCACTTCGAATTAGAGAGCAGGTGCTAAGGCCCGATCATGCCGATTTGGCCATCAGCCTCTACAACTTGGGAGCATTATACCAGCATCAAGGTCAATACACAAGGGCGGAAACGCTCCTTAAGAAATCACTTGGCATCTGGGAAAGCGCCTTTGGAGCCGGCAACCCTAATGCCGTCATGGCCCTAAGCAACTTGGCAGGCATCAATATAGTCCAAGGGCGACTCACGCAGGGCCTTGAGCTCCTTCAAAGCAGCGAGAATCAACAACTTAAGTGGCTAAGAGAGCAGCTCCCGCTACTGCCCACGCAGGATCGTCTCGCTCAGCTGACTCAGCTCGGCGCTGGGTTCATGACAGTATTTGCGCTGATTCCAGAGGAACCCAAAGCCATCAATTCAGCCCTCTTGATCCGACTGAACCGTCAGGGTCTTTTGCAGGATGTTGAGCAAAGGCAAGCGCGGCTGCTGAATACCGCTAGAAGCACAACTGAGCAGGTGGAGCGACTGCATAATTTATCACGACAGCTGGCTAATACTTCGTTGCCACCCGAGCGTCGTCCTGCTCTGCAACAGGAGTTCAATCAAATACAGGCAAAGCTTTATAGGTCTTTGCCAGATCTTGAATTAGAGAGTGTTTCTGTTGAAGTCGTCGCAGAGGAGCTGCCGCCAGATGGGGCGTTGGTGGAATTCCAGCGCTATCTGCCGTTCGACCGCAAGCGACCTCTTGGAAAACGCTGGGGCCCCGCTGCATACATGGCCCTAATCCTCAGGCCAAACGGCACCATCACACCCGTGCAGCTGGGGTCAGCCCAGGCAATCGACACTGCCATCTTCCAGGCGTTACAAGCCAGTGTAAGCAACGTTAGCGATGCGACGGCGCTGTGGGACAAGGTCAGCCAACTGGTGCTGCAGCCACTCCAATCCCATCTGGTCGGCAGTCGCCAGTGGTTCTTCTCTCCCGATGGTGAGCTGAACCGAGTGCCCTTCGGGGCGATTCCCTCACCCCAGCAAAACGAAGTTCCTCTGGCACAGGCTGTACAACTGCGGCTACTCACCACTGGTCGTGACCTGCTGCGTCTGCAACCACCGACCAAGTCGAGGAGAGCGTCTTTGGTGATAGCCAACCCCAGCTACGACCGCGCCCAGCCCAGCGCGCAGCTTGAACTTACTGCGGTTTCTGCCTCTACTGATCGGCAGCAGCAGCGCTCGGCTGAACTGAACGCCACTCGCTGGGCTCCCTTGCCTGCCACCCAGCAGGAGGGGCAACAGGTGGCGGCGTTGCTGGGGGTCGAGCTCATCAGTGGAGCAAGCGCCACCACCAGCGTGTTGCAGCGCCTCCGAGGACCACGCGTGCTGCATGTCGCCACCCATGGCTTCTTTGCTCCAGATCTGGACAGCAAGCCCAGCGATCCCCTCCGTGCTTTGCAGGACAATAGTCAGCTCCTACAGGGCTTCCGTGGCGAGGATCCCCAACTGCGCAGCGGCCTGGTACTGGCGGGTGCCAACCAGCCCGAGGCCGATCCCAGCGACGACGGTTACCTCACTGCCGCAGAAGCCACGGGTCTTCAGTTAGACGGAACCGAGCTGGTAGTGCTCTCCGCCTGCTCCACCGCCCAGGGCGCTATCAAGAACGGGGAAGGGGTCTACGGCCTCCAGCGTTCGCTCACCGTGGCAGGCGCCCGCTCCACCCTCCTCTCGCTCTGGAAAGTGGATGACGCAGCAACGGCCGAATTCATGCAGCGCTACTACAAGCGCCTCAAGGCCGGAGAGGGCCGCGCTGATGCCCTGCAAGCAGTGCAGCAAGAGTTCCGCACCGATCCTGCCCTCAAGGCCAAGGGATGGGATTCGATCTACTCCTGGGGTGCCTGGCAACTTGTGGGGGACTGGAGGCCAATCCCTGGGCTCTGAACTCCGCAGGAATCACCCCAGACCAGTCCGAACGAGGGGGAGAGGTCTGCGGCGCTGCCGCACTCTCCTCCTGATGGATGACTACCCTGCTCCACCCACCCAAGGTCATCGCGGCAATCACCGCCTCGGCCCTGGCCAACTCCACCTCCACTGCCGGCGGTTGTGACTGCAATCCTGCAGGAGTTGTACAGCTCGAACGGTTGTGCTTTCTCAGCCTCGATGAACAGATGCTGATTCAGCTCCGGTTGGAGCAGCGCAAGAAAGCCCAGGAGCGAGACCGCTGGATAGGCAGAGCCATCGGCGCTGGAGTCAGCCTCGCCGTTGGCTGCAGCGACGGTTTCGCACTGGCTGACATCACAGGCACTGTCCTGGGCGGAGCCGTCGGCGGCCTCACGGTCGACGGACTCAATCAACTGAGTGATCGGGAACTCGAGGCCCTGGGCCTGAGCTGGGCGGTGAAGCCCGAGAGCTTTCTGTTTCACCAGCGCCGCCACGGTCACCCCCTGCACCGTGTGCTGCTGATGGCCCTCACCCGCCAGTGGAAAGTCCGCACCACCTGTGGCGTGCGATTTGCCGATGGTTATCTGGCGTTCTTCGATCCTCACCCCGTTTCCTGTGATCTCGCTCCTTTTCACGGCGCCCGCCGGCTAAGCGGCAAGGGCGCCATGCCGGAGGACGGGGTGGCTGCCGTCACGGTGGGTGAACTGGCCTGCAGCGATGGCCGCATCCGCCCCCTCGAGGCAATACCGACCGACAAAGGCCGCCTGCTGGCGATGGCAGTCACAACTCCCCATCACTCTCTGTACTGAGATCCACAACCATGGCCATCTTCTCCATAGCTTCCACCGCTGCCAAGCAAGACGGCACCACTGAACACACAGCCCTTCAGCAGCTCAAGGCCCTGATTGCTCGTGACCGGCGTCGGAAGGCTCTGCTGCTGGTGCCCCTTTCTGCCGGGATCGGAACCGCCGTGGCGCTCCAGGCCATCTGGGTGCTTGCCATCGCCGCCACTGGATTGCTGGCTCTGCAAACCCTGACTCGCCCTCGCTGATCCCCAGCATGACCACCGACTCGACCTCCGATTTCGACGCCGAAGCGCTCATCAACGCCCACCCCCAGGCTGCCCTCATCCGCCGGGTGCAGCGCACGGGGTACCAAGCCTTCAGCGGCACCCACAAACTCGGACTCACGGCTCTCTCCTGGCTTGCAGGTCCCTTTGCGGGAGTTGGCTTTGCAGCCATGGATGACCACCTGGAGCATCAGGCCGACGAATGCCTTTCCGCCGTTCATCAGCTGCTGCAGGTTTTGGGTACAAGCGCGAGCGATCGGCGGATCATCGCCCTGCTGCTTGCCGATCACCCCGGTCGTCATCCACAGATCGCCGCCCAACTTCGCGCCCATCTGCAGCGCTGCACCTGAATCCACCCCCTGGAATCACCCCTAGGCCATGGGAACGAGGGGGGAATGTCCGGCAATCAGCCCCTCCCCTCACTCCGCCATGCGTCCCCAATTTCTTGTCATCGCTGCCATCGCCCTGGCCCTGCCAACTGCCCCCGCCCAGGCCAGTCCCCGCTGCAGCTCCTTCAGCTACGGGATCGGCAACTGTGTCAACGAGGGATGGAACAACGGGGGCTTCCAGCCCAGCCGCAGCCGCTACTCCGGTGGCTACCAGCCGACCCTGATGGAGCAGCCCCGCTTCCAGCCCAATTTCGGCCAGGGCTATTCCCCTAGCCAGCGCAGCAACGGCTTCTTCTCCTACTGAGCCCCGGGCTTCAGGCATCACCAGCCTCCGCCCCGAACACCAGCACTGTCTCCGTCCAAGCATCCGCCCCATCCCTGTAAATCCATGACTGTTTACCGCTACGTCAAATCGGCCGTCTCCTCCGCCCTGGAGGACGTGCCCGCCACCACCGGCATGGCAGCGGCCGGCCTGGCCACAGCTGCTGTCGGCATCGAGGCCTTCCGCTCGGTGGACTTCGAGGATCTCCCCGCCGACGTGATCCGCCAGTTGCGCAGCGATGGCACGCGCGGCGAGCTCCGGGATCTCGATGGCGCCCGGGATGTCTATGACCACAACGTGCCCCCCGAGGCCAAGGGTTCGCTCGAGGGCGTGGAGGCCGTGACCAACGACCCCACGATCGACTGGATGCACCTGCAACCCCATGCCGCTGGCGGAGGCAGTGAGGCCGGCAATGGTGTCTACGGGCCGGAGGGACTGAACCAGTCCATCGGCGATCGCCCGATGACCAGCGCGGAGATCACGGAAGCCAAGACCCACACCCATGAGGTGGCGGAGCTGGCCACTCCTGGTGTGACCGGTGATCTGGGCGAGGTGGCCGCTGACACGCTCGAAACCGGCGCCTGGGGCGGGGTGATGGGCGGCGGCATGGCCGTGGCCCACCGCATGGCCCAGGCCCAGGCCTACCGCGATGCCGGTCGCCACGACCTCGCCGCCGCCGCCGAAGAACTGGTGGTGGAAGACGCAGCCAAGGGCGCCATCAACGGCATGGTGCGCGGCGGCGCCGTGGCTGTCACCCAGGCTGTGCTCGGCGCCAATCCCCTCACCGCCGGCATCGGCCTGGTGGCCCCCGATGTGGTGATGCTGCTCTCCCAGAAGGACCAGCTCACGGAAGATGAGTACACCGAGAAGGCCCTCGGCGTGGTGGGTAAAGGGGCGCTTGCCACTGCTCTGGTTTGCGCTGGCCCGATCGGCTGGCTGGGTCTTGCCGGCTTCTCGATCGCCTCGGCCTACGGCAAGGCCACGGCCCAGGCCACAGAGGCCCGCCGGGCCAGCGCCTGAGGGCGGATCAGAGCTTCACCTACACGCCCTTTGGCCGCCGGCACTGCAGGCGGCCTTCGCGCTGGCAGCATCCGCAGCTGACACCAGACGCCACCTCTTGCAGTACATGGGTACGCCCTCCCGGAGGCCTGACCCCTTTCGATCAGGTCGTGCCGCAGCCCAGCCGTAGCCGCCATGCTTGCCTCACCTGCCACCGGTTCAGGGCATCACGCTGCAGCCAGTTGCATCCCGCTGCTCACCTGCCGGCTGCACAACGAGTGATCGCCCACGGCGCGCACCTCACCCACCGCTGCCAGGGCTGGACCGACGACCTGTCCCGGCAGCGGGGCTGGGCACCGGAGGTGGATTGAATCACTCCAGATGAACGTCAGGGAAAGGCCCCGCTGCCCTCCGCTCTGGCTTCTGAAGGGCTGGATTAGCGATGGCCGCGAGGCGCTGAAATTCAATCCCATCCACGACGACCACTGGAGTCAATGACTTGAGGTGGTCAGCTGCGAGTTGTAACCCATAGATCCCAGCCCTCTGTGCAAGGACCGCAGGGAGCTGACTCCCGAGGATGTACTCAAGCTGGGGTGTGCGATCCGCGAGAAGGACTGGGGATTTAGTTCCCCACAGTGGCGACCAGCAGCGGTTTGCCGTACGGATGCAGGGGGAGAGGACCAATGGCGAGGAAGCCCAAGGGGATCAGGTCGCCAGCCCCGATGGCAGCTCATGGAGTGCCTGCACCGCTTCGGGTGGCAGCATGACCAAGATCAAGCCCTTTGGATTGTCGGTCGGCACCTCCAGCTGCAGCGGCAGCACGTCGCTGGGCCTGGGGTCCAGGGCGTGGACGTCGAACTGGGCCTAGGACTGGGGGGTCAGCTCCTCCCCCTGACGCACCAGTTCCTCACTGCGGTTCAGCAGAGCCCAAGCACCGCCGAGGCCATCGCTCAGGAGCAGCGGCCTTTGGTGGTCCACCACTTGCCCGGGTGAGCGGGCTGTCAGGCGCAGGCGCCAGCCGGCTGGATAGGCGGGATCAGGCTGCTCGAACAGTGTCAGGCCCCAGAGATGGCCCGATGAGTCCGTAAGGGACCAACGCTGTGGATCGACTGCTGCCTGGGCCTGGAGCGGCAGCAGCATCAGGGTCAGGGCAAGCAGAACAGCGGCAAAGACTGGCCGCCAGCTGGGTCGATGCAGCCGGTGCGGAACTGGGCGAAAACCCGCTCCAGCCCTTTGAGAAGGAATGCTCATAACGCCTTGCGCGTCATAACGGTCTTCAACGCTACTGTGATGACAGGAAGAGTCGGTGCTCGGCTGGCCGGCCGCCTTGGTGGTCCGTCCTGGCCTTCACGACTCTCTCCCAGCCCGTCTTCATTCCTTGCCATGACGACAACCAACCTCAAGCGTTCCTGGGGCAACCCATGGAACAGCTTCAAGGACTGGGTGACCAGCACCGAGAACCGCCTCTACGTGGGCTGGTTCGGGGTGCTGATGATCCCCTGCCTGCTGGTGGCCACCACGTGCTTCGTGATTGCCTTCATCGGTGCGCCGCCGGTCGACATCGACGGCATCCGCGAACCCGTCTCCGGTGCCCTGCTCTACGGCAACAACATCATCACCGCCGCCGTGGTGCCCTCCAGCAACGCCATCGGCCTGCACTTCTACCCCATCTGGGAAGCCGCCAGCCTCGACGAGTGGCTCTACAACGGCGGCCCCTACCAGCTGATCATCTTCCACTTCCTCATCGGCATCTTCTGCTGGATGGGCCGGGAGTGGGAGCTCAGCTACCGCCTGGGCATGCGCCCCTGGATCGCCGTTGCCTACTCAGCGCCGGTGGCCGCCGCCACCGCGGTGCTGCTGATCTACGCCATCGGCCAGGGGTCATTCTCCGATGCCATGCCCCTGGGCATCTCCGGCACCTTCAACTTCATGCTGGTGCTGCAGGCCGAGCACAATGTGCTGATGCATCCCTTTCACATGCTCGGTGTCGCGGGTGTGTTCGGCGGGGCCCTGTTCTCGGCCATGCACGGCTCGCTCGTCACCAGCTCCCTGGTGCGGGAGACCACCGAAACCGAGTCCCAGAACCGGGGCTATAAGTTCGGCCAGGAGGAAGAGACCTACAACATCGTGGCCGCCCACGGCTATTTCGGTCGCCTGATCTTCCAGTACGCCTCCTTCAACAACAGCCGCAGCCTCCACTTCTTCCTGGCCGCCTGGCCAGTGGTGGGGATCTGGTTCGCGGCCCTGGCCGTAGCCAGCTTCTCGTTCAACCTCAACGGCCTGAATTTCAACCACTCGGTGATGGATCACCAGGGCCGCGTGATCGACACCTGGGCGGATGTGCTCAACCGCGCGGGCCTCGGCATCGAAGCCATGCACGAGCGCAATGTGCACAACTTCCCGCTCGATCTGGCGGCTGTCTCCAGCACCCCTGTGGCCCTCACGGCTCCGGCGATCGGTTAGTGAGACTTTGAATCTCACCGAGTCGATCCAATTTCGCTGGACGGACTGAGCAGAAAACCTGGGGCCTGGCGTGATCCGGGCCCTTTTCCATCTCCAGGATCCCTATCCCTTCTCTTCGGGCTGTCTCGGCTACAAGACCAGCTTGATCCGCAAGCTGAGTGCCGAGGAATGCAAGGCGATGGTTCCTCTGCGCCCCACCCTGCTCGACGCTGCCGTTGGTCTGGCTGCCACATCCCTCAGGCATAGCATGCTGATCATCGGCCCCCACCTGCTCGTCGGTTTCGCCGCTGCCCTCCTGGTGATCGTCATCCTCCAGAAGCTTCTGAGTGCAGCGGCATCACCCACGTCCCTGGCATCTGATGCGATGACCTCCATCACTCCCTCCCAGCGGCTGGCACGGCTGGCCTTCTCCACCCTGCTGCTGCTGCTGGTCGGCGTTGGGCTGTTGACGGCCCAGCCGAGCGCAGCTCGGGCGGCCGAGGCCTCGCCAGCGGTCGATTCGGCTGCCCTCTCCAAGGCCGTGCTGGCGATGGAGCAACTGGATCAGATGCGCGTTTCCCTGGCCTCCACCCTCGAGGGCAGCACCGAGGAGCCCACCATCGAAACGATGAAGGAGGTGTGCAAGCCGGTGGGCATGCGGGCCATTGCCATTGGCAAGGAGAACGGCTGGCAGGTGCGCCAGGTGGCCACCAAGTACCGCAACCCCGGCCATGCCCCCGCCAACGCCCAGGAGCGCCAGGTGATCGATCTGTTCAGCCGACACCCTGAGATCAACGGGCTCTGGGAGCCTGCCGTGGCGGAACAGGGCGCCGGCCTGAACTACTACCGCCGCATCAACGTGGAGCCAAGCTGCCTGGCCTGCCACGGCACCAAGGCCAGCCGGCCGGCGTTCATCAAAGCCAACTACCCCGACGACAAGGCCTTCGACTTCAAGGTGGGTGACTTGCGGGGCATGTATGCCGTGCACCTGCCGGAGGTTCAGGCCGCTCTCGCCGCCGCCGCAGGCTGAGCCACGCCAGCTGAAGGATCTGCCAACTGTCTGCCGGAATCGGCATAAGCACTTTTAGTCCAACCATCATGTCCATCAGTCCCTCGCTCCAATCCAGCGACGAGCTCCCCAGCCTGGGACGTCGCCAGTTCATGAATCTGCTCACCTTCGGTGCCGTCACTGGGGTGGCACTCGGCGCCCTCTACCCGGTGGTGCGCTATTTCATCCCACCACGGGAGGCCGGCTCATCGGGTGGTGCCGTTGCCCTCGACGACCTCGGCATTCCGATCGTGGCCAGCGGCTGGCTGGCCAGCCACCCCGAAGGCGACCGCAGCCTGGTGCAGGGCCTCAAGGGAGATCCCACCTATCTGATCATCGAAGGGGAGGGCGCCATCGGCGCCATCGGCCTCAACGCGATCTGCACCCATCTCGGTTGCGTGGTCCCCTGGAACAGCAGCGAGAACAAGTTCATCTGTCCCTGCCACGGCAGCCAGTACGACCCTGAAGGGGCCGTGGTCCGCGGTCCCGCCCCGCTGCCCCTGGCCTTGGCCCATGT
>JBMLOS010000012.1:0-3877 GCA_049242845.1 Prochlorococcaceae cyanobacterium | reverse complement strand
ATGTGGCCGTGGAGGGCGAACGGGTGCTGCTCAGCCCCTGGAACGCGAACGATCCCCGCACAGGGGAGAAACCCTGGTGGAGTTGAGCGGAACGGCCACCCGTTCGGATCCAGCCCCTCAGGAAGGCTCCACGGATGGGCAGCGATAGGTCCGATTGAAATTGGCGAAGTCGAAACTCTGCCCCTCCTCATTTTCGGCCTGCATCATGTCCACGAAGCCCTGACCGAACAACACCTGGCAAGCGGGGTAGTTGTGATGAGCATGAATCGGCCGCTCCAGGGTTTCGTCAATGCCACTGAACGAAACCACGATGTCGGCACCGCTGGCGGCCAGCTCAGCGGGGGTGCGTCCATGCAGAGGGCTGTGCTCATCGATGGGATGCATCACCGTCCAACTGAGCAGAAACAGGGGTGAACGATCGCGCTTCAATGTCAGTGGGTGCAGGCGGCGCATGCGATGTCCCTCAACGGTGCGCTCATTAACGGCGAGATAGGCCTGAATCCTGGCCTCGAGAATCGTCTTGCGGCGTTCATTGGCCACCCGGAACATCAAGGTGGGCACCCCGTCGTAATCGTGCACCGTGACCGCATCCGAGAACAGGATCCGCGCCGTCGAGCGGGAAAAGCGACTGAAGGCCATCCCTGTCATCAGGGCGATCACGATCAAGCCCACCAGCGACTCGACGGTGACGATCAGATCGGTGAACAGGCTGGCCGGATGAAGGGCTCCGAAGCCGATCGAGCCCAGAGCCTGCACGCTGAAGAAGAAGGCTTCAGCAAAGCTGGTGGTGGCTCCAGCCACCCCGGCGATGCCATGGGGGTCCACCCAGTACAGGAGGCTGAAGACCAGGTTGAGCAGCAGATACACCGCAGCGATCAGCCCGAAGAAGATCTGCCAGGGCACCGCCAGCATCAGGTGATTGGGGTGGCGCCAGTGGCGGATCCAGTCGGCTGGATTCACCGCCGAGAAGATGCCGCCGTGCTTCTGCAGTCGCACCGGAGGGGCAGACGGACTCCCTGCGGCAGGCTGCTTCCATGGCGCCATCAGCCGCACCTTCAGCACGTCGGCACAGTTTATCCTCTTATGCGTGCCCACGCATGAACTTTTGTGCGGCGGCGCACCGTTTCGCGCTGGTCTCTGCCTAGAAAGAGGAAGATCGGAGCTGGCAGATGGCCGAACCAGCCTCCATCTGCCCCCGCCACCATCAGATTCTGATCGTGGGCGGTGGCGCCCGGGGCCTAACCCGCGCCAGGCCGGTGCTACGGGGCCCCCCCCGCCCGGCTGTGGCGGTCCGGGAGCCCGCCGGCCGTCACGCGGACCCGTCCGGCTGGATCCTGGCCGGCGCCGGTCTGCTCCCCTACGGGGCAACCCGCCGGCCGGAGGCCGACGTGATCCCACCCGGTGCCACCTGGATCCAAGGCAGCGCGGCCACTTTCGAGCCGGAGGCCCACCGCCTGATCACCGCGGCCGGCGAATCACTCAGCTACGACGTGCTGGTGGTGGCCATGGGTCTCCAGCTCAACTGGAGCGCCATCAAGGGCTTGCCGGAAGCTCTCGGCAGCCATGGCATCGTCAGCAACTACTCCCACGCCCACATCGCCGCCACCTGGCAGGCGATCCGCAACTTCCAGGGGGGAACCGCTGTTTTCACCCATCCCGCCACGCCGATCAAGTGCGGCGGTGCTCCGCAGAAGGTGATGTACCTGGCCGACGACATCTTTCAGGCCACCAGCGGCGTGGGGGTGAACACCCAGGTGATCTTCTGCAGCGCCCTCGCCAAGCTGTATCCCGTCAAGGCCTACAACGCCACGGTCGAGCGGATCGTGGCGCGGCGGAGGATTGAAACCCGGCTGCACCGCAACCTGATCGAGGTGCGTCCCGAGGAACAGTTGGCGGTGTTCGACGTGCGGGAGGAAGGCCGTGAACCGACCCATGAGGAGATCCGTTTCGACCTGCTGCATGTGGTGCCGCCGATGGCGGCGCCGGATGTGGTGGCCCACAGCCCCCTGGCGGTCGAGGGACCGGGCGGCTGGGTAGAGGTGGACAAGGACACCTGCCAGCACAAGCGATTCGCCAATGTGTTCGCCCTCGGCGATGTGAGCTCCCTGCCCACAGCCAAGAGCCTGGCCGCGATCCGCGGTCAGACTCCGGTGCTCGTGGCCAACCTGCTGGCCTTTCTCGATGGACGGCCCCTGTCGGCCGTCTACGACGGCTACACCGCCTGCCCGCTGATCACCAGCTTCCACAGCGTGGTGATGGCGGAGTTCGACTACGACCTCCAGCCAGTCAGCTCCTTTCTGGTGGATCCCACCCAGGAGCGCTGGAGCATGTTTCTGGTGGAAACACGGGTGTTCCCGTGGGTCTACTGGCACCGGGTGCTCAAGGGCCGCCTGCACGAAAGTCGCTTCCTGAAGCCGTTCAAGCCTCTGGTGTGGGCGCTGGGGCTGGCGCGCAAGGAGTCGTGATCAGGATCAGACGCTCTGCAGCTGCCGCAGCTGGTCCTCCAGCCGCTGCTTCAGACGTCGCTGCACCAGATTGCAGAGTTCATCCACCAGCGGGTCGGCGACCGCATAGATCAGCCGCACCCCGTCGCGCTCACAGCTCACCAGGCCCGCTCGCTGCAGCTGGCCCAGTTGGCGGCTGATGTGGGACTGGCTGAAGCCGGTGGCGTCGATCAGGGTGGCTACATCCATGGCGCCTCCCTGCTTGAGCTGACAGAGCAGCTGCAGGCGGGCCGGTTCGCTCAGCAGACGAAAGAAATGGCTGATTTCGTTCAGGAGCTGGGGGTTGGCCAGGGAGCCGGCTGCGCGTTTGTCCATGCCAATACTGTATGACCCTAAAAGCATTATGCATCGGAGCGGGAGCCCGTGAGCACGCCGTCTTCCTCGCCCAGCGCCGCACCGCTTCAGTTCTGGAATCAGCGCTACCGCGAGCAGGGCTTCGCCTACGGCAGCGAGCCCAACGACTTCCTGCGCCAGCAGGCGGCGGCATTGAAGCCAGGCCAGGCGCTCTGCCTGGCGGAAGGAGAAGGCCGCAACGCCGTGCACCTGGCCCGCCTCGGCCATCGGGTGATGGCCCAGGACCTCAGTCCCGTGGGCCTTCAGAAGGCAAGAGATCTGGCGGCCACCCATGGTGTTTCCATCGAAACCCACTGCTGTGATCTGGCCGATTTCCAGCCCGAGCCCGAACGCGTGGATCTGGTGGTCGCGATCTGGATGCACCTCCCTCCGGCCATGCGCGCAAAGGTGCATCGCCAGGCTGTGGCGGCGCTCAGGCCTGCCGGAATCCTGATCCTTGAGGCCTACACCCCTCGCCAGCTGGAACTGGCGACGGGCGGACCACCGTCGCGCGATCTGCTGGTCGAGCCGGAGGCGCTGCAGCTTGAACTCGAGGGCCTGGAGTCCTGGTCCTGGAGGAGAAGCGGCGCTGGATCGAGGAGGGGCCCTACCACCGGGGCGAGAGCGCGGTGGTGCAGGCAGTGGGTCGCAAGCCTGTCAAACGGGACTGCCGGACCAAGGGAGGATTGCTCTCAAACGCATAATGCGTTTATGCTCATAGCAGTTGATGGCTGATCCCTCCATGACCGTCGCTCCCGCTCCCCATAACTCCCTCGCTGCCGCTGCCGGTGGGAGCACCCTGCTCTTCCGTCAGCTGTTCGATGCCGACACCGGTACCTTCACCTACCTGCTGGCCGACGTACACAGCCGCCAAGGGTTGATCATCGACTCGGTCTTCGAGCAGCACGGCCGCGATCACTCCCTGATCCGTGAGCTGGACATCGATCTGGTGGCATCCATCGATACCCACGCCCATGCCGACCACGTCACCGGCAGCTGGCTGATGCATGAGGCCACCGGTTGTGCCATCGGCCTGGCTG
>JBMLOS010000011.1:0-4651 GCA_049242845.1 Prochlorococcaceae cyanobacterium | reverse complement strand
GCTTGCCGGCCGCACGGCAGAGGCACTGGTGACCGGCAGGCTGCTCCAGGGTCACGAGGTAGAACCCGTTCCCCTGCTCCTTCTCGATCACACCGGAGGTTTCGATCATGCGGGCGGCCTGAACCAAGACAACAAACTCACCCACAATCCTAGGTTGCGCCCTCACCCCTCCCGGGGCTGGCGCCCTATGGTCGCGCCTTGCCCTGTGAACCGGACCCTCCGTGGTGCTTCCCCCCCTCTCGATGGATCTCGGCCTGCTGCTCATCTCCATCGGAGTGGTGAACCTCTGGCAGGCCCGCCAGGCCGACTGATCCGAAACGGCGCGACGCCGCGCCCCGCCGATCCGTAGCGACGCCCTGACCCACCTGCTCTTCCACAAGCCCTACGGGGTGCTGAGCCAGTTCACCCCGGAACCGGGCAGCGCCTGGGGCTGCCTGGCCTCTTACATCCCCGTACCGGGCGTGTACACCTGCGGCCGCCTCGATGCCGACAGTGAGGGCCTGCTGCTGCTCACCGACAACGGCCCCCTGCAGCACCGGCTCACCGATCCGGCCTGGGGCCACTGGCGCACCTACTGGGTGCAGGTGGAGGAACTTCCCAACCCGGAGGCACTCGAGCAGATCCGCTGCGGTGTGCTCGTGCAGGGCCGCCGCACCCTGCCGGCGCGGGTGCGGCGGATCGACCCTCCTCCCCTGGCGGAACGGGTGCCTCCGATCCGGACCCGGCTGCAGATTCCCACCTGCTGGCTGGAGCTGAGCCTGCGGGAGGGCCGCAACCGCCAGGTGCGCCGCATGACCGCGGCCGTGGGTCACCCCACCCTGCGGCTGGTGCGCTCCGCCATCGATCTGATGGATGGGAAGGAGCCCCTCAGCCTGGGGAACCTGGAGCCGGGCCAGTGGCGGCCCGTGGAGCCCGGTGAGGAACGGCGCCTGCTGCAGCTGCTGCGCGCCCGCCCGCTGCGGGCCGGCCGAGGGGGCCGGGCCGGTGGCGGGAAATCGGGCAGGGCCGGCGGCGGCGGATAGGGAGGCTTGGCGGCATCACCCACGCCCCGCCGCAGCCTGGAAGCAGCCGGCCGCTCAGCCGAGGGCATCGCGGAGTTCCCGCACGGTCTGGAGCTGGCCGTAGTAGTAGTTTGCGCGGGAGCGACGATCGGGATCCTCCAGCGCATCGAGGGCATCGAAGCCGATGCTCTGCCAGAGCTCATGGCCGCAGGCCCGGTTGATCTCCTCGATCGCCTCCTGCTCGAGGTTGGCGAAGCGCCGCTGCAGATTCTTGATCTGGGAAATCGACATGCACGCCACTCCGCAGCGGGGAGTGTACTGAGCCACCCGAAGCCTGGCGACACTGGGAATCAGAGGCGCGCCTCAGAAGCGCTCCTCAGAAGCGCGCCATCGCCATGATCTTCGCCAGCTTCTCGGATTCGAGGCCCTCGAGTTCCTCGGGAGAGAGCAGGCCCTCCTTCAGGAGGCTGGCGAACACGAAGAGAATGCCATCCAGGCGGAAATCGAATCGACCCTCGATCTGATAGCGCTGCGTGCTCAGGAAGTCGTGCAGATTCCAGACGGAATCGATCGTGTCCAGATGGCCCACCTGCCGCTGCAGGGCCTCGATCAGCACCTGCACCGCCCGCAGGCGGGCGCGGTTCAGCGCCGCCTGGGCGATGGCCTGCTCCTGGTCACTCCAGCCGGGCGGATTGAGCACACTCATGGTCACGGGGTAAGGGAAGGGGTGGAGATCCGTCTGCCGGGCAGTTCGAACCAGGCGAGATGGGGCCAGAGGTGGTGCTCCCTGTGATAGCCGAAGTGGTAACAGGCCAGCAGCGAGAGGCAGGGGGGCAGCGCCAGGCTCTCCACCCCAACCTGGGTGGTGGCACGGCACTGGGCCCGGTGGGGAAGGTAGGTGCCGAAGGCGAACATCTGCATGGAACTCAGCAGCAGGGGCAGGCTGCAGAACAGCAGCACCTTGCCGCAGGACCCCGCCCAGCCCCCCGGCGACGCGTGGCTCGCCAGAGCAGCCAGCAGGGTCCAGCCCGTGAGCAAACGCCCCATCTGCGCCAGGCCGAGATAACGGCCCATGAAGCGGATGTACCACGACAGCAGGCCGCTGCCGGGATGGGCATCGGGATCGCGGGCCGTGCCCGGCGCCCGGTGGTGCCGCCGGTGGTTGCGGCGGCAGCGGCCATAGGGCAGGGCCGCATAGAGCTGCAGCGCCAGGGCACCGAGGCGGTCGTTCCAGGACCTGCAGCCGGGCCAGAGGGTGCCGTGCATGGCATCGTGGCCCACGATGAACAGGCCCGTCTGCAGGAGGGTGCGCAGCAGCACCGCCAGCAGCAGCAGCGGCCAGGGCAGCTGCGCCGGATCCACCAGCACCAGGCCGGCCAGGCTGAGCAGCCAGGCCAGCAGGATCGCGAGGGCCAGCAGCAGGCCGGTGCGGGTGGTGGAACTCAACGGGCGAACTTGAGCAGCTCAGCGGGAGAGGCCAGAAGATCGATGGCCACGAAGTAGATCTTGCCCTGGGGATCGAGCAGGAAGCGCCAGGCCACGTTCATGCCGATGCCGGCACCGAACCAGGGCGTCTGCACCTTGCCGGTCACCTTGATCTGGGTGAAATCTCCCTCGGTGGGCTCGGCATAGCCCCGCTCGGGCAGCAGGCGCAGGTTCTGGCAATCCTCGCGGAAGAAGCGCAGAATCGCCTCGGTTCCCACGATCGGCTTCTGGAAGGGGGGCTGCAGGGCACCATCCGGCAGGAAGAGCTGAATCAGCTGGTCGAAGTCGTTGGCGTTGAGCAGATCCATGTAGGCATTCACGGTGGGATTGATCACCCCCTCGATGAACACCTTGCGGCGCTGCTCCTCCGGCGTGGGAGCCACCACCGGCTCCATCACCCGCTGCCCCTCGCCCTTCTGGGGGTCGTAGCCCATGTCCACCACGAAGTTGCGCAGCAGGGTGATCTGCTGGCCCTGCTCCACCCCCTTCACGGCGGTGAGCACGGCGGAGGCATTGGCGGAGAGCTGATAGCCCTGCGGGATCGGCGCCACGATGCCGGCGGCCATCCACTCGCCGAGCTGATACCAGAAGCCCAGCTTGATGTTCACCGACCAGTTGGCATAGGTGCGACCGATCACGGTGTCCGTGCGATTGGCCAGATCGCACATCACCTGCGTCTGATCGTCGTGGCTCATGGCCTTGATCTGCTGCAGCACGGGCTCGGCGAACTGCATGCGGGCCGCACCGGGGGCCGCCACGGTGATCGTGGTGCCCATCTCCAGATAGGCATACCAGATCAGCGCCAGCTGGTCTTCGGCGCTGAGCAGGCGAAACCGCGCTGTGATCGCGGGCACCGCATCCGCCGACAGCGTTTCAGGAAAGATCTGGGTTGCCTTCTGAAGCGTAAACATGGTGAACTTATCCCAATGGCGTTAACTCGTTAACCCTAGCAAACAGGAAGCGCGGTCGCGCCTCCCAAACCAAACGCAAGGATTGCACGAGATTCTTCACGCCTATTCCTTCGCGTAGGCGGGTGTACCATGCCCGGCTTGGAAATGGCCATTGCATCCAGCGAACTCCAGATCAGCCAACTGATCGGGGAACCGATCGGGAAACTGATCGGGAAACCGACCAGAGAACTGATCGGAAAACCGACCGGAGAACTGATCGCACCAGCGACAGCAGGACAATCCGGTTCGGCAATCGGGAGATCTCGATCGGTGGTCGGGACATCCGTACAGGCGATCGGCAACTCCGTATCGGTGGCCGGGAGATGCGTATCCGGGACATGCGTATCCGGGAGAGGCGTATCCGCGAGGGGGAAATCCATAGGGGTCAGCGGGAAATCCGGAGGCGTGCTCTTGAAACCTGGATCGACTCACTCCGGACCAGCAAGCCCTGATCAGCAGGGTCCAGGACGGCGATCCGAACAGACAACACGCAGAGACAACAGGAACAGGCCATCGGATCCGGTGATCGAAGCTGGCGTTCCGAACGGGACCAACGAACCCTCTGAGCCAGGCCCCGCGACGGCCTCCGAGAGCCATCGTGTAACGCCCGGAACCGCCTGCCAGCCCTGCGGCCAGCACCAGCGGAATTCAGCCCATGCCTTCCGAGCCCGCCCTCAGAACGGCAGCTTCTTCTTGGCGTCCTTGTCGAGATCGGCCTCCATCTCACGGAGCCGCTTGAGGATCGTGTCGTAATACTCCTTGAGGTAATCCTCCAGCCGCGTGGTTTCGGCGGGATCGAGGCCGAAGGCCGCGTAGCTCTCCTCCATCGGCGCATCGAGGGGCCGGCCACCGCCGGTGACCTCGGCGAAGGCGAGGCGCTCGGCCACGTTGAGGCTCGCCTCGAAGAAGCTCGCCACCCCCTGCATCAGCTGCAGCAGCGCCGGCGGCACCCGGAACACGCGGGCATCCTTGCCGCAGGAGCGCTCGCACAGCTGGGTGATCTCGCCGGTGGTCCAGGCGCGAGGACCCACCACCGGGAAGGCCCGGCGCACCGTTTCCGGCCGCTCCAGGGCCGCCACCGAGAAACGGGCCACGTCCTGGGTGTTCATGTAGGCAATCGGGGTGGGGATGCCGCTCACCCACACCGTCTGCCCCTCCAACACGGGGATGGCGAACTGGCTGATCAGCCCCTGCATGAAGGCCACCCCCCGCAGG
>JBMLOS010000010.1:0-9785 GCA_049242845.1 Prochlorococcaceae cyanobacterium | reverse complement strand
GCCCGCTTGCTCACCTTGCTGCTCACCACGATGCCGCAGCGCCATGGGGAGGCGGAGTGCTGGCGCTGCTCGCGGGGCAGCAGTTCCGGGCGGGCCTCCACCAGCCGCAGCAACAGAAAAGGGCCGTGGATCCGACGGCCCTTCTGATACAAGAGATCGAAGCAGCGGTGGCCCTTCAGGCGGTGCTGGCGTGGAAGGGCCATGCCGCGGCGAAGCCGGCCTCAGACCGCCAGGCGGGCGCGGCCGCGGCGGCGGCGGGAGCGGATCACCCGACGACCGGTGTGGGTGCGCATGCGCACCCGGAAGCCGGAGACCCGCTTGCGCTTACGGCTGGTGCCTTCGAGAGTGCGCTTGGTCATGGCAGCCGTTCAGCTCCTCTGGATCACGTCGATCCGCCAACTTATCAAACCGCTCCGGGGCTGCTCCGTTCCTGGGGCGCGCTGGGGGGTGGCTCAGTTGGGGGGGTCGATCTGGATCAGCCAGCTGCCGAGGTAGCCCGACATCGGCACATCGCCCGGGGCCTGGGCCAGGGCATTGAACTGATACATGCCGATGTTGTAGGGGTTGAAGATGTTCATGTACACCCCGATCGTCCCCTGATCCGACACGGGGGTGTCCGGGAAGATCTCGATCGCCTTGCCGTTCTCCGACATCTCGATCGTGGCCGGGATCTGCTTCTCGCAGCGGGTGCGGGCCAGCATGCCGCCCTCCTTCATCTCGCATAGCTTGATGCGGCGCGGATCGATCTTGGAATCGAAGTGATCGGGAATCGTGATGCTCAGCTTCAGGATGGCCGTCTTGCGGTCCTTCGGCCGCAGCAGCAGGTAGTACTCCGACCGCTTCAGCCGCTGGGTGTCGGTCATGAAGTAGTAGAGCTTGCGGTAATCCCGGTTGTTCTCCCAGCGGAATTCCATCAGGCTCGGAGTTCCCTGCGCCAGGGCGGGGGCTCCGGAGAGGCCGGCGGGAAGGGCGCCGCCCAGGATGCCGCCGAGGACGACACTGCCGGCGGCGGCCGCCAGGGCCTTGCGGCTCCGTTCACGTGGCATGGCTGCGGGTTGGCGTGGGAACGGTCCCGATTCTCGGCAGTGCCGGCGTCGGCCGCGTCCCCGTGGTGGTCGGCGGGGCAGGTGGAAGCTGTGACCGGATGCGACTGAACCGCTTCAGAGCGCTCCCAGGGCCCGGTCCGGGCGCAGCCGGGCCGCCTCCCGTAGGTAAGGATGCACGGGCGGCCGGCCGGGATCCATCCAGGCATGGGCCAGCAGCCGGATGCAGCGGGGCAGGTCGCCGGCCACGGCCATCTGCTGGCAGTCCAGCAGGGCCACGAGCTCCCACCCGGGCCGGCGGCGGGCATAGGTTGCCGGGAAACAGGCGTCCAGGTCTGCAGTCACTGAAAAGGTCACAGACAGCACCCGGGGCCCCTCGAGGTGGTTGTGCGCCACCAGGGCATCGATCAGCTCTACCACGGCCGCTCCGATCGCCTCGGCGCTGTTGCTCTCCACGGTGGTGGCCCCGCGCAGGGCCCGCAGTTCCAGGGCTGTGTTCATGGCCGGTACAGCCACAGGGGTTGGCCGCTCCAGGCCAGCTCAAGGTTGAGCAGGTCACCGAGCCGCTGCAGCAGGGCCCGGCCCGGGATCAGGGAGGCCACGCCCCGCGGAGCCTTGCCGAAGGTCACCGGCCGGGTCTTCTCCGGATCCAGCCCCGCCAGCTCGGCGGCCCGGCAGCGGGCGGTCTCCTCATCCCCGAGCGCATCCACCAGACCCAGGTCCAGGGCCTGGGCACCGGTGAACACCCGGCCGTCGGCGAAGCTGCGCACCACCTCCTGCTCCAGGCCGCGTCCTTCGGCCACCGCCGCCACGAACTGGCCGTAGCTGGCATCGATCAGCTCCTGCAGCAGCTGGCGTTCGGCCTCGGTGAGGGCCCGGTCCGGCGAGAGGATGTCCTTGTAGAGGCCGCTCTTGACGGTTTCGAACTGGATGCCGATCCGCTCGAGCAGGCGGGAGAGGTTGTTGCCCCGCAGGATCACGCCGATCGAGCCGGTGATCGTGCCGGGGTTGGCCACGATCGCCTCGGCGGCCACGCCCACGTACACCCCTCCCGAGGCGGAGATGTTCCCGAAGCTGGCCACCACCCGGCAGCCCTTCTCCCGGAGCCGCCGGATCGCTGCGTGGATCTCCTGGCTGTCGCCCACGGTGCCGCCGGGGCTGTCGATCCGCAGCAGCAGGGCGGGGCATTCGCGCTCCTCCACCTGGGCAGCGCCTTCAGCACCCGCTGGCGGGTGGCGCCGGCGATCGGTCCTTCGATGGCGATGCGAGCCATGGTGCGGCGGGCTTTGCGGCGCCAGGGCCAGACCATCGGAGCACTCTGCAGTGGAGGGATCTTAAAAAGGTGCCCCCTGCCGTGCCCGATGCCCGACGTTGGACCTGCGCCCGTCTCCGCCCTGCCGCCGCCGTTTCGCTGGCTGCTGATGGTGCTGCCCTTCGCGCTCTGGGGCACCGCCATGGCCGCGATGAAGCCCCTGCTGGACGGGGCTTCCCCCCTCACCCTCGCCTGTCTGCGGCTGCTGCCCGCGGCCCTGGCGGTGCTGCTGGCGGCCCGGCTGCTGGGCCGCTCCCTGGCGGTGGATCCTGCCGACCGGCCCTGGCTGCTGCTCTTCGCCCTCGTGGACGGCGCCCTCTTTCAGGGCCTGCTGGCGCAGGGGCTGGGCCAGACCGGCGCCGGCCTGGGCTCGGTGCTGATCGATTCGCAACCGCTCCTGGTGGCCCTGCTGGCGCGCACCCTGTTCGCGGAGGCGATCAACCCCGTGGGCTGGCTGGGTCTGCTGCTCGGGCTGCTCGGCATCCTCTGCCTCGGCCTGCCGCCCGCCGTGCTGCGCCACTGGTGGCTGGAGGGGCCCGAGGCCCTGGCGGGGCAGGCCTGGAGCCACGGGGAGCTGTGGATGCTGGGGGCCGCGGCCGCCATGGCGGTGGGCACCGTGCTCTGCCGCTACGCCACCCGCCGCAGCGATCCGGTGGCCGTCACCGGCTGGCATCTGCTGTTCGGCGGGCTGCCCCTGCTGCCCCCGGTGCTGCTCGATCCCGCCAGCGGCCCCCACTGGACGCTCGCCGAATGGGGGCTGATGGCCTACGCCAGCCTGCTGGGCAGCGCCCTGGCCTACGGCCTCTTCTTCTGGTTCGCCAGCAGCGGCGACCTCACGGGCTTCACCTCGCTCACCTTCCTCACGCCGGTGTTCGCCCTGCTCTGCGGCGTGCTCTTCCTGCAGGAGGCCCTGCAGCCGCTGCAGTGGTTCGGTGCGGCCCTGGCCCTGGTGTCGGTGGTGCTGATCCATCGCCGCCAGCGCTTCTGGCAGGGGCCGCCGCTGCCCCTGGCGCCGCGGGAGGCCACCTGATGCGCCTGCTGGTGGTGAGCACGCCGGTGGGCTGCCTGGGCAGCGGCCAGGGAGGCGGCGTGGAACTCACCGCCGCCTCCCTGGTGGCCGGCCTGCTCGAGCGCGGCCATCGCCTCACCGTGCTGGCGGGGGAGGGCTCCCGCCTTCCAGCGGGCTGTGAGTCGGCCGAGCTCTGGTGCGAGGCCGGCGTGGGCCAGCCCAGCTGGCAGCACCGGCCCCGGGAGGCCGCCGTGGAGATCCCGGCCGATGCCCTCCTCCCCCGCCTCTGGCGCCGGGCCCTCAGCGAGCAGCACCGCTTCGATGCCCTGCTCAACCTCGCTTACGACTGGCTGCCGCTGTGGCTCACGCCCCATACCGCCACCCCCCTGCTCCATCTGGTGAGCATGGGATCGGTGGGCAGCGCCATGGATGCGGTGATCGCCGAGACGGCCCGCAGCCATCCCGGCCACCTCGCCTTCCACACCGCCGCCCAGGCCGCGGACTTCACCCTCCCCGGGCCCCCTCGCCTGGTGGGCAACGGCTTCGATCTGGAGCGCTATCAGTTCTGCGGGGATCCCCAGCCCCGGCTGGGCTGGGCCGGCCGGATCGCCCCCGAGAAGGGCCTCGAGGATGCGGCCGCCGCGGCCGCCAGGCTGGAGCTGCCCCTGTGGGTCTGGGGTCTGCGGGAGGACGAGGACTACGCCCGCCGCGTGGAGGCCTCGGTGCCGGCCGGCACGATCCACTGGCGCGGCTTTCTGCCCACCGATCGCCTGCAGGCGGAGCTGGGCGGCTGCGCGGTGCTGCTCAACACCCCCAAGTGGAACGAGGCCTTCGGCAACGTGGTGGTGGAGGCGATGGCCTGCGGGGTGCCGGTGGCGGCCTATGCCCGCGGCGGCCCGGCGGAGCTGGTGCAGGAGGGGCTGAACGGGTCCCTGGCCACCCCCGATGATCCCGTCGCCCTGGTGGAGGCCGTGCGGCGGGCCCGCAGCCTGCCTCGCCGGGCCGCCCGCGCCTGGGCCGAGCAGCACTGCTCCCGCAGCGCCTTCGCGGCCCGGATCGAAGCCTGGCTGCAGGCCGTGGTGGACCCGGCGGTATCGGGGGAGGCAGGGGGAGGGGCCTAGGTTCGGGCCGCCCCACCTGGCCCGATTGGCTGAACGCTCCGTCCCGCTCGCCGCGACGTCCCCCACCGGGCGGCCGATGCCGTGGCGGCTGTGGCTGCCGGTGCTGCTGCTCGGCCTGGTGCTGTTCCTCTGGAGGCTGGGAAACAGCGGGCTGGTGGATGAGACCCCGCCCCTGTTCGCCGCCTCGGCCCGGGCCATGGCCGAAACCGGCGACTGGCTGATTCCGCGGGTGAACGGCCTGCCCCGCTACGACAAGCCGCCCCTGGTGTACTGGCTGATGGGGCTGGGCTACCTGCTGCCCGGCCAGGAGCAGTGGAACCCCCTGGGCACCTGGGCGGCACGGCTCCCCTCCGCCCTGAGCTGCTGCGGGCTGATGCTCCTGCTGGCCGACACCCTCTGGCGCTGGCCCCAGCAGGCCTCCCCCAATGGGGAGCCGGCGCCGTCTCCACTGGTGGCCGCCCTGGCCGCTCCCCTGGCCTTCGCCCTCTCTCCCCTGGTGCTGCTCTGGGGGCGCATCGCCGTGAGTGATGCCCTCCTGTGCGGGCTGCTCGCTGCCAGCCTGCTGCTCTGCTGGCGCACCTACGTGCACCCCCGGGGGCTCTGGTGGACGCCCTGGCCGGTGCTGGGCCTGGCCGTGCTCACCAAGGGGCCGGTGGCGGTGGTGCTGCTGGTCCTCACTCTGCTGGCCTTCGGCTGGTCGCAGCGGGATTTCGCCGGCCTGCTGCGCCGCCTGAGGCCCCTGCGGGGCCTGCTGATCGCGGCCCTGGTGGCCCTGCCCTGGTATGCCGCCGCCCTGCTGAGCGAGGGGGAGCCCTTCTGGCGCAGCTTCTTCGGCTACCACAACCTGCAGCGCTTCACCGCCGTGGTGAACGACCACCTCCAGCCGTGGTGGTTCTTCGGCCCGGTGCTGGTGGTGGCCAGCCTGCCGTTCACCCCGCTGCTGCTGCTGGGGTTGGGCCAGGCTCTGCCGCTGCGCTCCCTGTTGCGGAGCCGGCCCCTGCCGCCCGAGCAGTCCCTGGGCCGTTTCGCTGCCTGCTGGCTGCTCGTGGTGCTGCTCTTCTTCACCCTGGCGGCCACGAAGCTGCCCAGCTACTGGCTGCCCGCCACCCCGGCGGCTGCCCTGCTGATCACCCAGGCGGCCCTCAGCGGATGGCGGGGCAGGGCCTCCGCCCTCGCCTGGTGCGCCACCCTGGCCCTCACCCTGCTGCTGGCGGCGGTGTACCTGGCGGGTCCCCTCTGGGTGCCCCTGATCCAGGACCCGGAGCTGCCCAGCCTGCCCGCCGGCATCCTGGCCAGCGGGCGCCTGCCCGTGGCGGCCGCCTGCTTCGCCCTGGCGGCCCTGCTGGGCTGGCTGCTGCGCCGGCGCCGGCCGCCCCTGGCCCTGCTGGCCGCGCAGCTCTCCCTGGTGCTGTTCGTGCCCTTCGCCCTTGTCCCCCTGTGGGAACTGGGCGATCGCCTGCGGGGTCAGCCGGTGCGGGAGATGGCGGCCCGGGTGCAGCAGCAGCCGGGGGGTGAGCCGCTGGCGATGGTGGGGATCCTCAAGCCCTCGCTCCACTACTACGCCCGCCGGGTGGTGGTGTACGAGGGGCAGTCCCCCTCGGCCCTGGTGAACCTGGCGGAGCGGCTGCGGATTGAGCGGCGTCGGGGTCAGGAGCCCTCCTCCCGCACCCAGCGGCCCACGGTGCTGGTGGTGATTGATCAGGGCACCGCCGGCCTTGCGCACTGGCGGGGCCTCGCCCCTGAGGAACTGGGGCGCTCCGGGCTGTATCGCCTCTGGCGGCTGGATCGCTCCCAGCTGGAGCGGCGGGCGGCCCAGCTGAGTGCGGCCGGGGAGCGGCCCACCTGGCAGCTGCCCCGGCCGGAGCGCTACTGAGGCTCGCCCGATCCAGATCCCCATCCCGATCCCGGGCCTGGCTCGGCCAGGCTGAGCCGGCGGCAGAAGCCGCAGTGGCCCCAGCGGGCCATTTCCCCCAGGGGAGCGGGGCTGCCGCAGGCGGGGCAGGTGCCGAGGCCGTGCACGTCCACCCGGCTGGGGTGCCGGGCCCAGTCCTCCGCCTCCTGTTCGCTGCCGGCGGGCGGCAGCGGCTGGCCGTGGTGCTGCTCGAGGCGCAGATCCCGCACCGTGAATCCGGCCCCCCGCAGGGCCCCCAGCAGCTGGTGGCGGTTGTACTGCAGCGCCTGCAGCCACGGACCCGGCGGCGCCCCCACCGTGAGCAGGCCCCCCTGCAGCCGCAGGGGGCGGCAGTGGGGTGCCAGCTGGGGGCCGGCCAGGCGGGGCCAGGCCTTCCAGAGGGCCGCCAGATGGCCCTCCCCCCGCCACTGCTCCTGGAGCTGATCGAGGCAGGCGGCCAGGGGCGTGACGGGGGGCCGGGCGGCGGGCAGCAGCACCGAGAGCCGGCCGATCCGCACCCCTGTGGCGCCCGGGACCGCCCGGCGCCCCCGCGGTCCCGGCCCGGGGAGGGTTCGCCTGCGCTGGGGCCCGGAGTCCATGGGGTCAGGTTAGGTGCGGGCAACCGATCCGGGCGGTGCCGTGCGGTCCCGCTACCCTCGGGCCTTGCCCCGTACGAGATCCATGGGCTTCTTCGATCGGCTCAGCCGACTGCTCCGGGCCAACCTCAACGACCTGGTCAGCAAGGCCGAGGATCCCGCCAAGATCCTCGATCAGTCGGTCGCCGACATGCAGGACGACCTGGTGAAGCTGCGCCAGGCCGTGGCCACTGCGATCGCCAGCCAGAAGCGGATCCAGAACCAGGCCGAGCAGTCGGAAACCCAGGCCCGCACCTGGTACGAACGGGCCGAACTCGCCCTCAAGAAGGGGGAGGAGGACCTCGCCCGCGAGGCGCTCTCCCGCCGCAAGACCTACCAGGACACGGCCGCGGCCCTCAACGCCCAGCTCCAGTCCCAGGCCGGGCAGGTGGACACCCTCAAGAAGAGCCTCGTGGCCCTCGAGGGAAAGATCGCCGAGGCCAAGACCAAGAAGGACATGCTCAAGGCCCGCAGCCAGGCGGCCAAGGCCCAGGAGCAGCTCCAGAGCGCCGTGGGCAGCCTCGGCACCAATTCGGCCATGGCTGCCTTCGAGCGCATGGAAGAGAAGGTGCTCGAGCAGGAGGCCCGCAGCCAGGCGGCCGCCGAGCTGGCCGGTGCGGATCTGGAGAGCCAGTTCGCAGCCCTGCAGGGCGGCAGTGACGTGGACGATGAACTGGCCGCCCTGCGCAACCGGCTCGAGGGCGGAGCCGCGGCGGCGGGCCTGCCCCCGGCCGATGGCCCGGCTCCCCAGCTGGAGCCCGTGAAGGTGGCCGAGGTGGACGCCGATCTCGAGGAGCTGAAGCGATCGATCGACAAGCTCTGAGCTCCTCCGGCGGGGCGGGGGGCGCTTTCTACAATCTTCCCCACCGCCCTGCTCCGCATGACCGCATCCGTGGCCGTACACGAACTCACCGATGCCAATTTCCAGGCGGAGGTGCTCGAGGCGGCCACCCCGGTGCTGGTGGATGTCTGGGCCTCCTGGTGCGGCCCCTGCCGGCTGATGGCCCCCCTGATGGACTGGGCCGCCGCCACCTACGAAGGCCGCTTGCGGGTGGGAAAGCTGGAGGCCGACCCGAACCCCCTCAGCCGTGATGCGCACCGCATCCAGGGCCTGCCCACCCTGATCCTCTTCCGGGACGGGGTCGAGGTGGCCCGCCACGAGGGCGCCATGGCCAAGCCCCAGCTGCAGGCCTTCCTGGATGCCCATCTCTGAGCGCCTCTCCCGTCTGGGCAGCGGCGTCTTCGCCCGCAACGACCTGCGCAAGGCCGCCTACGTCCAGGGGCGGCACGAAGCCCACCTCCGGGGCGACGCTTCCCTGCCGCCGCTGCTCGATCTTTCTCTCGGTTCCACCGATCTGCTGCCCCCCCCGGCGGCGATCGAGGCCATGGCCGCGGCCCTGCCCCGGCCCGAGAGTGCCGCCTACTGCCTGCATGCCGCCACCCTGCCCTTCCGGGAGGCGGTGGCGGCCTGGGCGGAGCGGCGCTTCGGCGTGGCCGTCGACCCGGAGCGGGAGGTGCTCCTGCTCGTGGGGTCCCAGGAGGGCACGGCCCATCTGCCCCTGGCCGTGCTCGATCCTGGGGATGCAGCCCTCCTGCTGGATCCCTACTACCCCTCGCACAGGGGCGGCCTTGATCTGGCCTCGGCCCGCTGCCACTTCCTGCGCCTCGACCCCGAGAGCGACTGGCGCCCCGATCCCGATCAGCTGAGCCCCAGCGCCTGGGACTCCCTGAAGCTGATGGTGCTGGGTTTCCCCCATAACCCCACAGCCACCACCGGAGCCCAGGACTGGCTCGATCCCTTCGTGGAGCGGGCCCTGCGCCACGACTTCGTGCTGGCGCACGACAACCCCTATGTCGACCTCGCCCTGGAGGGGGAGGCGCCGGCACTGCTGCGCCACCCGGGCTGGCGCGACTGCGGCATCGAGTTCTTCTCCCTCTCCAAGAGCTGGTGTCTGGGGGGCTACCGACTGGCCTTCGCGATCGGGGCGGAGTGGCTGATCACTGCCCTGCGGCAGCTCAAGGGGGTGGTGGATTTCAACCAGTCGCTGGCGCTGCAGGCCGGGGCGATCGCCGCCCTGCAGCAGGCCCCGGACTGGCCGGAGCGGCTGCGGGGCGTGTACCGCGAGCGGCGCGACCGCATGGCCGTGGCCCTCGAGGCCGCTGGCTGGCCCGTGCGGCTTCCCTCGATGGCCCTCTACCTCTGGCTGGCCCTGCCGCCGGCCGCCCGCGCCCGCGGCCTCGACTCGGAAACCTTCTGCGCCGCCCTGCTGGAAGCCACCGGTGTGGCGCTCACGCCGGGCCATGGCTTCGGTCAGGCCGGCGAAGGCTGGCTGCGGCTCGCCCTGGTGCATCCAGCCGAAGACCTCGAGGCCGGTGCCGCCCGCATCGCCGCCTGGCTGCGGCAGCTGTGAACCCCGGGCGGCTCAGCGCCGCTGCGGTGCTGCGGGCCCGGCGCCAGCTGCCGCCCGTCGGTGGGAGCACTGCTGGCCCGGTGCCCGACTGGACGCTGCGCTGCCTGCCGGTGTGTGCCAGCACCGAGCGGGAGCTGGCGGCGGGGCTGCCCGCCACCGCCTGCGGGCTGCGCGCCGTGCTGGCGCGCCGGCAGCGCTTCGGCCAGGGGCAGCAGGGACGCAGCTGGGAGTCGCCCGCCGGTGGGGTGTGGCTGAGCGCCGCCCTGCCCTGGCCGGCCGGGGCCGCCGCGGCCCAGCCCCGGGCCGCGGCGGTGGGGCGGGGGCGGGAAAATGAGGCCCAGGGGCAGCCGGGGGCCCGGAAAT
>JBMLOS010000009.1:0-2647 GCA_049242845.1 Prochlorococcaceae cyanobacterium | reverse complement strand
GCACCGAGGGTTTGAACTGGTGCAGTTCGTCGGTGCGCCACCAGAGGCGGATCTCCTCCTCCAGCTGCAGCCGCAGGCTGGCCTGGTCCTCGGCGGTCACGCCGCTGCTGCGCTGGAGCTGCTGGATCAGGGTCGCCACCCGCCGCTGCTTGTGGCGCACGGTGTGCCGCACGATCTCGGTGGGATGGGCGGTGAACACCAGGCGGATGTCCAGTTCCCCCAGCAGGTTCTCCAGCTGGGCCGGCGGCACGTTCAGCTGGCGCAGCCGCTCAAACAGCTGCCGGAAGGTGGCCGGCTGGGTCTGGCTGGCGAGGGGAGGCAGGAAGGGATCGGTGCTGGCCTGCTCCGGCTGCACCCGCAGGCTCTCAAGATAGCTGTCCTCCTCGATGTGCTGCTCGAGGATGTTCACCAGCTGGAAGTAGAGCGAAAACGCCCGTGCCGCCGCGATCGCCTCGGCCAGATCCATCTCCCGGATCAGCTGCACGATCGCCTCGGTGTCGCTCTGCGGGGCCGTGCCTTGGGCGCCGTTCTCCTGGGCCTCGCTGGTGCTGAGCCGCTTCAGGCGCAGCAGCCGTTCGGCCTGCTCCGGTGGGCATTCACTGCGGAGCACCGTCTCCCAGAGGTCCTCCACCAGCTCCATCCGCTCCTCCAGCAGCTGGCTCACCCGGGGGGAGGGATCGGCGAGTGTGGCAATCGACTCCCGCATCGGGCTGGGGGGCAGGGCGGAACGGGCCATGATCATCCCAAAGGGTTGCGGGTGTCTGTCGCGTCAGGCTCCGATGGCCGCCCCTGCTGCCGGGCGCTCTTCGGGTGATCGAGGTTGGGGCTTGCCAGCTCCTGGTTCTCCATCGCCTGGGCATCGGCCGCGATGATCTGCCGGATCGTTTCTCCGGCCTGGTGGCGCTGCCGCCAGCGCATCGCCACGTTGCCTTCCTCCAGCACCCGCTGCAGCGGGGCGAGCCCGGACAACAGCCCGAGCTCCTCGGCCAGGGGGACCATCGCCTCGAGGTCCTGGCGGATCCAGGCGGCGGCCCCGATCGGCTCGCCCGTGCGCCAGTGGGTGAGGGTGGCCTCCAGGCTGCGGCGGGCCGCCTCCCGGTCGTTGCGGTCGGCGAGTGCGGCCAGGGCCTCGGGCGTGAGCGGGCTCGCCTGCAGCGGATCGTGGGCTTCGCTGCGACGCCCCAGCTGGTGCAGGCGCAGCTCCGCGAAGGCCGTCACCGCCAGCAGCAGGTCGGGATCGGCGATCAGGTCGCAGATGCGGATCTCGAGGCGGTTGAGCTGGTGGGGCCGCTGTTCCCCGTTCGGCCGCACGGAGGTCCAGAGGTGGCGCACGTTCTGCATGTGGCCGCGGGCGAGCTGCTCCTCCATCCAGTCCACATAGTGGGCATGGTCGAGGAAGAGCGGCACCTCGGGCGGGGTGAGGGGGAACTGCAGCCAGCGCTGGGAGTGGGCGCCGGTGGCCTGGCCGTCGAGGAAGGGGGAGCTGGCGCTCAGGGCCAGCAACAGCGCGGCTTCGCAACGGAGCAGCCGCACGCCGGCGAACAGCTCGGGCATGCTGCTGAAGCCGAGGTTGATGTGCACGCTGGCGGTCACCACCCGGGTGCCGTAGGTGGTCTCGATGTAGTCGTGATAAGGGTTCTCCGGCGCCGAGCGCTCGAAGTGGCCGCTGTCCCCGAGGCTGAGGGTGCTGCCCGGCAGCAGGGTGAGCTGCCGTTCCCGCAGCCAGGGCCGCAGCCGCCGGCGGGGCTCCAGCAGCAGCTGGCGCTGACGGGCGTAGCAGGCCTCCGGCGGGGTGGTGTACTCCAGGTTGCGCCGGTCGGGCTCGGTCACGAAGTCCTGGAAAGTCCGGGCCACTTCCGCCGAGCAGCCCACCACGGTGCCGTCCGGGCGCCCGGTGAACAGCTCCACCTCGAACCCCTTCAGCAGCAGCGGCGTGCTCATGCGGGTGCCCCGCCGGCTTCGGTTGCGCCTCCGGGCGACTGCAGACAGGCCAGGGCCTGCAGCATGCCGCGGGCCTTGTTCAGGGTTTCCTGGTACTCCGCCGCCGGTTGGGAATCGGCCACCAGGCCCGCTCCGGCCTGCACCTGCACCCGCCAGCCCTCCCCGCCGGGATCCGGCAGCACCACCATGGTGCGGATCGTGATCGCGGTGTTGAGCGCACCGGCCAGGTCCACCGCGCCGTACACCCCCGAGTAGGGCCCGCGGGCATCGGGTTCGAGCGCATGGATCAGCTGCATGGCCCGGATCTTGGGCGCGCCGCTTACGGTGCCCGCCGGGAAGGCGGCCTTCAGCAGGTCCCAGACATCGCAGCCCGGGGCGAGCAGGCCCTCCACCTGACTCACGATGTGCATCACGTGGGAGTAGCGCTCGATCACCATCAGGTCGGTGACGCGCACGCTGCCGGGCCGGCAGACGCGGCCGAGGTCGTTGCGGCCGAGGTCGACCAGCATCACGTGCTCGGCCCGTTCCTTCGGATCGGCCAGCAGGTCGGCCTCCAGCTCCCGGTCCTCGGCTTCGTCGCGGCCGCGGGGGCGGGTGCCGGCGATCGGCCGCAGGGAAGCCCGGATGGCGCCGTCTGCCTCGCCGCTGGGCTCGGCCTTCACCATCACCTCCGGGCTGGAGCCGATCAGGTACCAGCCGCCGAAGT
>JBMLOS010000008.1:0-21375 GCA_049242845.1 Prochlorococcaceae cyanobacterium | reverse complement strand
GTGATGGCCGACATCGGCGGCCGGCCGATGCTGCGGCGGGTGCTGGAGCGCTGCGCCGCCGCCGAGACCCCGCTCGCCGTGGTGCTCTGCACCGACACTCCCGAGCTGGTGGAGGCTGCAGCCGACTGGGGTTTCCCGGCCCTGCTCACTGCCATGGACTGCCCCTCCGGCAGTGATCGCATCGCCTCGGTGGTGGACACCCTGCTGCGCTGGGGCGGCGGTGAGGTGAGTCCCCTGGCGGCCGAGCGGAGCCTGGTGATCAACGTGCAGGGGGACCAGCCCTTCCTCGATCCGGCCGTGATCGATGGCATGGCCCGCGAGTTCGCCCGCCGGTCCCCCCTGCCCGAGGTGCTCACGCCGGTGTATCGCCTCTCCCCGGAGCGCGTGCACAACCCCAACGTGGTCAAGACCCTCCTGGCTGCCGATGGGCGGGCCCTCTACTTCTCCCGCTCGGCCATCCCCCATGTGCGGGATGTGGATCCGGCCGACTGGCCGGATCACGCCCCCTACTGGGGCCACGTGGGCCTCTACGGCTACCGGGCCGATGTGCTGGCCCGCTGGCCTGCCCTGCCCGATTCGCCCCTGGAGCGGCACGAGAAGCTCGAGCAGCTGCGGCTGATCGAGGCGGGCATCGGGATCGGCACCTTCCCGGTGGAGGGTGAATCCCTCTCGGTGGACACCGCCGAACAGCTGGAGCAGGCCCGCCAGCTCGCGGCGGCGGGGGCCTGAGCTCAGTCGTTGCGGTCGCGCCAGCCGGAGACGCAGAGCGCCTCCCAGCCGGGCCGACGCCGCAGGATCCGCTCCGCCAGCTCCCGTACGGCCCCATCGCCGCCGGAGCGCCGCAGCACCGCATCGGCCCCCTGGCGCATCGGCGGGGCCGCATCCGCCGGGGCCAGCAGCAGCCCCACCTGCCCCCGCACCGCCAGGTCGTTGAAGTCGTCGCCCACGAAGGCTGTGGCGCCGGGCTCCAGCGCGAGGGCGGAGAAGAGCTTCTCCAGGGCGGCGGGCTTGTCCTTCACGCCCACCAGGCAGTGCTCGATGCCGAGGTGGCGGGCCCGCTGTTCGGTGGCACCGCCGCGGCCGCCGCTGAGCAGCGCCACCTCCAGACCGGCCTGCTGCAGCAGGCGGATGCCGAGCCCGTCGCGCACGTCGAAGCGCTTGAACAGCTCTCCCCTGGGGCCGTACCAGAGGCCGCCGTCGGTGAGCACCCCGTCCACATCCAGCACCAGCAGCCGCAGCCGATCCAGCCGGGGACCGAGCCGCCGCCAGCGCCAGCGCTGATGCAGGTCGCTGAGCACTCTCCTCATGGACGCTCGCTGCGGGCGCTGGTGAGCCCCGCCTGCACCAGATCGTGCAGCCGCAGCAGGCCCAGCAGCCGCCGCTGCGGCCCGGGATCCAGCACCGGCAGGATCGAGATCGGCTTGCGGCGGTTGCGCTCCATTCGCTGGAGCGCCTCCACCGCCAGCAGGGCGGGCTCCACCGTGATCGGATCGACGGTCATCAGATCCCGGGCCCGCAGCGTCGCCCACCGCTCCGGGCCGTGGGCCTGCAGGGCCCGGCGCAGGTCGCCGTCGGTGATCAGTCCCTCGAGCCGGCCGGGAGCGTCGCTGGGCTCCACCCAGCCGGCGCCGATGCCGTCGCGGGTGAGCCGGGCGATCACGGTGGGCAGATCCGCATCGGGCGGCAGCGGGTGCAGGTTCCGGGCCGGCACCATCAGGTCGTCCACCCGCAGGGTGAGCTGGCGGCCGAGGCTGCCGGCGGGATGGTTGAGGGCGAAATCCTGGGGGGAGACGCCCCGCCGTTCCATCCACACCGCCGCCAGGGCATCCCCGATCGCCATCGCCACCGCCGTGCTGGCGGTGGGGGCCAGGTTGAGGGGGCACACCTCCCGGTCCACCGAGCCGTCGAGGGTCACGTCGCAGCCGCGGGCCAGGCTGGAATCGAGCCGGCCCACCAGGGCGATCCGGGCAGTGCCGCGCCGCTGCAGGTGGGGCAGGATCTCTAGCAGTTCCTGGGTCTCGCCGCTATTCGAGAGCAGCAGGGCCACGTCCTCCGGGGCCACCACGCCCAGGTCGCCGTGCAGGGCGTCGAGCGGGTTGAGGTAGAGGGCCATCAGGCCGATGGAGGAGAAGGTGGCCGCGATCTTGCGGGCCACGATGCCGCTCTTGCCCACGCCGGTGAGCACGAGCTTGGCCCGCTGGCCCGCGCAGCGATCCAGCAGGCCGAGGGCCGCCTCCACCTGGTGGGGATCGAGGCGCCGGGCCGCTGCGGCGATCGCACCGGCCTCCTCCTCCAGACAGCGGGTCAGGGCGGACACCGGGGCGGTTCCAGCATGATGCGGCCATTCTCCCCACGTCCGCCGCGGACGGGGTTGCGCGCGATGGAGATCCCGGGCCTGCCGCCCCAGCTGCTGCCGCTGCTCCGCCGCGTGGCCGGTGCCCATCGGCTGGCCCTGGTGGGCGGTGCCGTGCGGGATCTGCTGCTGCACCGCGTGCATCAGGATCCCTGGCGCGACCTGCCGGATCTGGATCTGGCGGTGGAGGAGGACTTCCTGGGTGCGGACCTGGGTGCGGAGCCGGCCCGCGAGTGTTCCTCCCCGGATCGTTCGGGCGACCCCTCACCGGTGGCCCACCGCCTGGCCCGCCGCCTGCGGGAGCAGCTCGGCCCCCGGGTGGTGCCCTACCTGCAGGAGCACGGGGCCTACGGCACGGTGGAACTGGAACTCGATCCCGTGGCCCTGCAGGCCCTCCATCCCGCGGAACCGGAGGGGGCGGAGCGAGGGGAGGAACCGGGCACTGGCCCTCCCAAGGGGCCGCTGCTGCTGGATCTGGCCAGCGCCCGGCAGGAAAGCTACCCCGTGCCCGGCGAGAACCCGGTGGTGCGCCCTGGCCGCCTCGACGAGGATCTGGCCCGCCGCGATTTCACGATCAACGCCATGGCGCTGCTTCTGGTGCCGTTCCCGGGGGATCCGGAGCGGTCCCCGGAAGCCGCCGCCCTGCTGGATCCCCACGGAGGCCAGGCCGATCTGGCGCGCCGCCAGCTCCGCTTTCTCCACCCCGGCAGCGTCCGCGACGATCCCACCCGGGTGTTCCGCGGTGCCCGCTACGTGGCCCGGCTCGATTTCTCCCTGGCGCCGGAAGCCCTGCAGCAGCTCCGGGATACCCTGGCGGCCTGGCCGTGGCAGTGGCGCCCCGGCGATCCCCCCGGCCAGGCCCCGCCGGCCCTGGGCACCCGCCTGCGCATGGAGCTGGAGCTGCTCCTGCAGCGGGACTCCTGGCCACGGGCCCTCGCCGCCCTGCAGTGCTGGGGTGCCTTGCAGCTGCTGGATCACCGCCTCCAGCAGGACCAGGGCTGGCGCCTGCGGCTGGTGCGGGCCGGGCGCGCGGGACTGCCCCTGCTGGCGGCCCTGGTGGCCGGCGCCGAGGATCCCCTGGCTCTGGCCGAGCGGCTGCAGCTGCCCCACCGCCAGCACCGTCTGCTGGCCCAGTGGCAGCTGCTGCGGCAGAGAATCGCCGCCGCCACGGCCGGTGGCGTGCGGCTCGCCCCCTCGGCCTGGACCGAACTGCTCGAGGGCCCCGGCCTCTCGCTGGAGGCGGTAGGGCTGGCCCTGGCCTGCGGCAGCGGGCCCCGGCGGCCCCTGCTGCGCTGGTGGCTGCGCTGGCGCCACCAGCGCCCGCCGCTCAGCGCCCGGGAGCTGGAAGCCCGGGGTGTGCCCCGTGGGCCGCTGCTGGGGCAGCGTCTCCGCCAGGAGCGCCTGGCGCTGATTGATCAAGGGGAGAGGGCGCGGCAGCGCTGAGCACCCGCCCCGGCAGGCCCCAGAAGGCCATCGAGGCGAGATAGCCGATCAGGCACTGGCTGGCCGGGTTGATCAGGAACACGGTGGTGGCCAGGGCGTTGCACAGAAGCAGAAGCACCAGGCCCAGGGCGGCCTCCGTGGGACCCGTGCCGGATGGACCCCAGGGCAGCGG
Source organism: Prochlorococcaceae cyanobacterium (assembly GCA_049242845.1). Classification (GTDB taxonomy): domain Bacteria; phylum Cyanobacteriota; class Cyanobacteriia; order PCC-6307; family Cyanobiaceae; genus CBW1002. The sequence goes on along the minus strand of JBMLOS010000008.1, from coordinate 17,407 downwards.
CGCGGGGGTGCTGCGCAGGCGGTGGCGCAGAGCCAGGGCCAGGACCACCAGCAGCAGCACCACGGCCAGCAGGCCGAGGCTGCCGGTCTCCCCCAGGATCTGGGCCAGGGTGTTGTGGGCATGGCCCAGGCGCCGGAAACCTTCCCCCCGGGCCTGCATCGTCGCTGCGGCGCAGAACTCCCGGGCCCGGTCTCCTAAACCGATGCCGTAGAGAAAGCGGTTTTCCCCCGAGAAGGCGACGCCGGCCCAGCACTGGGCTGCCTTCAGTCTTCCGAGGTCGGACATCAGGTTGGTGTTCCTCGAGGGCGCAAGCACGAACCACCAGATACCCATCAGGGCTGCCACGGCACCGGTGCTCCCCAGGCCGAAGAGCAGCAGCGAGTGCCGGTTCAGCCGCCCCCGGGCCCGGGTGATCAGGTAGGCGAGGAAGAGCGCCAGGGGCGGGGCCAGCAGGGCCAGGCGCGAGCCCGTGCGCAGGCAGAGCACATAGCCCAGCAGGGCCACGGCCAGCAGTGGCCAGCGTTTCCAGCCTTTGGATTCCAGCAGGCCTCCATAGGTGGCGCAGACCGTGAAGGCCATCACAAGTGTGGCGTAGCGGTTCAGGCCTCCCATTCCCAGCTTTCGCAGGTCCAGCAACACCTCCATAGGAAGATTCCAGTCGAAGCTGCCAGGCCAGTGCAGGGCAAGCAGAATCGCGATCGGCAGGCTGGTTATGCCGATCCATTGCAGGGAGGCTCCCCAGGAACCGGGGCTGCGGCCTGCTCCAGCCGAGAGGCCGAGCACCACCATCAGGAAGTCGCTGGGGCCTGATGGGCTGCTCTCCTCACCCAGCAGCACCACTCGCACATTCACCAGCATCAGCCCCAGCAGCAGGACCGCCCAGGGTGTGCCCCCCGGCCGATGCTGCCGCTGCAGCACCGCCTGGCTCACCAGCCGCAGCGCTAGCCAGATCAGCAGTAGCCCCGTGCTCAGCAGAACCTGCGAGCGGTACAGCTGAAGGGAGAAGATCAGCGGCAGCAGGGCATCCAGCCCGTTCGAGATGGCGGTGCCGAACCGCTTCAGCGGGGTGGGTGGGCTGTCGCCGGGGGCAGGGGCGACGGAGCAGGAACTTGCGGTGGCGCCGCGGCTGGGCATGGGCAGGGCGCTGGGGCGGATTCCTGGATTCCAGCACGGGCCGCGGGGCTGCCCGTTTCAGCGGCCTGCGGCCCGCACCCTGGCCACCACCGCCGCCTGGGGGAATCCGGCGGTCTCCAGCTCCCGCAGGGCCGCGCCCACATTCGCCTCGGGCAGGGCCGCCAGCAGGGGGCCGCAGGTCTGGGGATCGATCAGCAGCCCAAGCCGGTTTGCCGCGGCCGGGCTAGTCAGCCGGATCGGGCCCCCCAGCCTTGCCAGTCCTGCTGCATTGGCGGGCGCCAGGGTGCTGGCCAGTCCTGCCTCCAGCATGTCCAGGCTCCCTGGCAGAGCGGGCACCGCCCCGGCCTCCAGCCACACCGTCAGGGCCGGCTCTCCGCCGGGCTCCGCAGGCGGGAGCATCTCCCCCAGGTGGCCCAGCAGACCGAAGCCCGTGATGTCCGTGCAGCAGCGGCAGCCCAGCTCCGCCAGCAGCGGCACCAGCGCCGCCTGGGGTTGCTGCATCTGGGCGAGGGCCCCGTCGATCCAGTCCGGCCGGGCGGCGCCCGCCTGGGCGGCGGCGAAGAGCACGCCGGTGCCGAGAGCCCGGGTGAGCAGCAGGCAGTCGCCCTCCTGGAGTCCCTGCTTCGGCCAGAGGCGCTGCGGAGGGGCGCTGCCGTTCACCGTGAGCAGCAGGCTGATCCCGTCGGCCGGCACCGGGGGTGGCCCCAGGTGGGCAGCCGCCGCGGCCCCGGTGTCCGCCCGGGCCTCAAGGGTGTGCCCGCCCAGCAGCTCGGCGCCCAGCGGCTCGAGCACCGAGCGGATCCCGGCGAGGGTCTGCACCAGCAGTTCCTCCTGCAGCTCCGGCGCCACCACCGGAAGGGTGACCCCCGCCAGCACGCTCTGCACCGCGCCGCCGCTGGCCCAGAGGTCGCTGCAGGCATGCAGGGTGGTGAGCCGGGCGTTCAGCCAGGGGTCACTCACCAGGGCCGGGAAGCCATCCACGCTCTGGAGGAGCCATGTGCCCTCCTCGCTGCGCCCCACCACCACCGCATCCTCCGCCGCAGGTGCCTGCTCCCGGCCCCGCAGCCGGGCCAGGGCCCGCTCCAGCGGCCCGGCGGCGAGCTTGGCGGCGCAGCCGCGGCAGGCCATCGGGGCCCCGGCGGGCCCGCCCATCGGCGCCAGAGCCGCAAAGCGTTCCAGGAATCGCCGATCGATCCGCTCCTTCCAGCGCCAGAGCCAGGGCGAGGGGCCCAGGGCCAGGGGGCCCCACAGGGCCACCGCCTGCGGCGGCAGGCCGGCCACCCCGAGCAGCTGCAGCGCCCGGGCCTGGGGCCGCCAGCAGCGCAGGGGTCTGCCCTCCAGGCTGCGGCGCAGGTTCTCGGCCAGCACCGGCGCGGCCCGCACCGCCCACACCCCCGAGGCGGGCCGAGGATCCGCGGCGATCACGCCGCAGTCGCCGCTGGCGAAGATGCCGCTGTGGCCCTGCACCTCCAGGCTCGCTTCGGTGCGTACGCGGCCCGTGATGGGTTCCACGGGCAGCCCGCCGTCGCCCAGCCAGGCCGGGGCCCGGCTGCCGGTGCAGGCCAGATCGGCCGCGGCCTCTTCCGGCTGACGCCGCTGCACCGCGATGGCCGCTTGCCGCAGCAGCCGCTCCCCCAGCCGGTTGGCTGCCTCCGAGCCCAGGTGCAGGCTGTTTCCCCGCAGCAGCAGCTCACAGCCCAGGCCGCGGCCGGCCAGGGCCAGGGCCACCTCCAGGGCGGCGGCGCCACCGCCGCGGATCCGCAGGGGTGGCCCGCCGGTCCGCTGCCGGGCGCAGAAGGCGAGGAAGGGCTCCAGCGGCTTCACGGCCAGGCCGCTGGCGGCCACGGCGCTCACCGCGCCCACGTCGAGGCTGAGCCGGTGCCAGCGCAGGGCGGGCCGCCCCTCCAGGGCCAGCTCCCGCCGCTGCGGATCCACCGCCACGATCTCCGCCTCCAGGAAGGCCACCCCCGCCAGGCGGCAGAGCCGCCGCAGGTCGATGCCGCATTCCTCCTGGCGGTAGTGGCCGGCCACCAGGCCCGGCACCATGCCCGAATAGAAGGCGGTGCCGCTGCGGTTCACCAGGGTGATCGCGGCGCGGGGCCGCCGGCGGGGCCGCATTGCCCACATCCGCAGCAGCAGGGCGTGGCTGTGGCCACCGCCGGCCAGCACGAGATGGTGGCGCGACGCGGCGGCTGCCTCAGGGGCCATAGCCTCGGGGGTTGGCGCTCTGCCAGGCCCAGCCGTCGCGGCAGATCTCCTCGAGGCTGCGGCGGGTGCGCCAGCCCAGCCGCTGGGCCGCCAGGGAGGCGTCCGCCACGGTGGCGGCCGCGTCGCCGGGGCGCCGCTCGGTGATCACCACCGGCAGAGGATGGCCGCAGGCCCGCTCGAAGGCCTGCACCACCTCCAGCACCGAGTGGCCCCGGCCACTGCCCAGGTTCACGGTGAGCAGCTGGGGCTCCTCCGCCAGCAGGGTCTCCACGGCAGCCCGGTGCCCCTCCGCCAGGTCCATCACGTGGATGTAGTCGCGCACCCCGGTGCCGTCGGGGGTGGGCCAGTCTCCCCCGAACACCTGCAGGGCCTCGCGGCGCCCCACCGCCACCTGGCTGAGGAAGGGGAAGAGGTTGTTGGGGATGCCCTCGGGGTCCTCGCCGATCCGCCCGCTCGGGTGGGAACCCACGGGGTTGAAATAGCGCAGCCGTGCGATGCGCCAGCCGGGTTCGCTGGCGGCTACGTCGGCGAGCACCTGCTCCACCGCCGCCTTGCTGTGGCCGTAGGGATTGATCGGCTGGATCGGGGCCGTCTCCGGGATCGGCACCTGCTCCGGATAGCCGTAGAGGGTGGCGCTGCTGCTGAACACGATCGTGCGGCAGTCGTGGCGGCGCATCGCTTCCAGCAGCCGCAGGCTGCCGCCCAGGTTCGTGTCCCAGTAGCGCAGGGGCTCGGCCACCGATTCGCCCACGGCCTTGAGCCCGGCGAAGTGCACCACGGCCTCGATCGGCCCGGCGGCGCCGAAGGCGGCATCGAGGTCGTCCGGCCGGCGCACATCGCCCTCCACCAGCCACAGCCGCGGCTGTGAGGCCGCGTCGCACCACGGACCGTTCTGCGCGCCCTCCAGACCGCCGAGCTCGGCCACGCGCCGCAGGGCCTCCGGGGAGCTGTTGGCGAAGTTGTCGAGCACCACCAGCCCATGCCCCGCCTCCAGCAGGGCCACGCAGCAGTGGCTTCCGATGAAGCCGGCGCCACCGGTGATCAGCAGTCGGGCCATGGCACAGGGGGCAACGGGCCTGGGCTCACAGTACGGAGTACGGGTGATCCCGCAGACTGGCCGCAACGATGGGCCGGTCCAACCCGAGGGTGATGGGGGAGAAGCTGCAGAGTCTGCGGGGGATGGTGGATCTGCTGCCCGGGGCGATCTCCGTCTGGCAGGAGGTGGAGGCCACGGCCCGGGAGCACTTCCGCCGTGCCCGCATCGGCGAGATCCGCACCCCCCTGCTGGAGGTCACCGAGCTGTTCGCCCGCGGCATCGGCGAGGCCACCGACGTGGTGGGCAAGGAGATGTACTCCTTCCTCGACCGGGGCGAGCGCAGCTGCACCCTCCGGCCGGAGGGCACCGCCTCGGTGGTGCGGGCGGTGCTGCAGCACGGCCTGCTCAGCCAGGGGCCGCAGCGGCTCTGGTACGGCGGCCCGATGTTCCGCTACGAGCGTCCCCAGGCCGGTCGCCAGCGCCAGTTCCACCAGATCGGCGTGGAGCTGCTGGGCTTCGCCGATCCCCGCAGCGACGTGGAGGCCATCGCCATCGCCTGGGACCTGCTCGAGGACCTCGGGGTGGGGGGGCTCGCGCTCGAACTCAACACCCTCGGTTCGCCGGAGGACCGGGCCCGCTACCGCACCGAGCTGGTGGCCTGGCTGGAGGCCCATCAGGAGGAGCTCGATCCCGATTCCCGGGCCCGGGTGCACACCAATCCCCTGCGGGTGCTCGATTCGAAGAACCCCGCCACCCAGGAGCTGCTGGCCGGCGCCCCGGCCCTCGCCGATGCCCTCAGCGGCAAGAGCCATGAGCGCTTCACCGAGGTGCGCCGAGGCCTCGAGGCCCTCGGCATCCCCTTCCGCCTCAACCCGCGGCTGGTGCGCGGCCTGGATTACTACAGCCACACCGCCTTCGAGATCACCAGCAGCCAGCTCGGGGCCCAGGCCACGGTGTGCGGCGGCGGCCGTTACGACGGCCTGGTGGAGCAGCTGGGCGGCCCGCCGACGCCGGCGATCGGCTGGGCCCTGGGCCTGGAGCGGCTGGTGCTGCTGCTGCAGAAGGCGGCCGCAGAAGGCGAGCCCGCCGCCGCGGCTCCGCAGGTGTATGTGGTGAACCGGGGGGAGCAGGCCCGCGCGGTGGCCCTGGGCCTCTGCCGGGATCTGCGGCGCCGCGGGCTGGCGGTGGAGCTCGATCCCGGCACGGCCGCCTTCACCAAGCAGTTCCGCCGGGCCGATCGCCAGGGGGCTCCCTGGGCGGTGGTGCTGGGCGACGAGGAGGCCGCGGCGGGCGTGGCCCGGCTGCAGTCCCTTCGCCGTGCGGCCGCAGAGGCTGGCGATGGTGAGGCCGGGGCGGATCCGGGAGCCTTGCCCCTGGCGGAGATCCCCACGGTCCTGCTGGCGCAGCTGGATGCCGAAATCGGCGTCCGTTGCCCCTAATCTCGCCGCACCCGTTCCGCCTCGATGTCCGCCGCCTCGGAGATCCGCACCATCTGCTGCATCGGGGCGGGTTACGTGGGCGGGCCGACGATGGCGGTGATCGCCGATCGCTGCCCCCACCTGCAGGTGACGGTGGTGGACCTGAACGCCGAGCGGATCGCGGCCTGGAACGACCCCGATCTCAGCCGCCTGCCGGTCTATGAACCCGGCCTCGATGCGGTGGTGGGCCGTGCCCGTGGACGCAACCTGCACTTCAGCACCGCGGTGGATGAGGCGATCGCGGCGGCGGACATGGTGTTCCTCTCGGTGAACACCCCCACCAAGACCCGCGGCCTCGGGGCGGGCCAGGCCAGCGACCTGCGCTGGATCGAGGCCTCGGCGCGCCAGGTGGCCCGCGCCGCCCGCGGCCACACGATCGTGGTGGAGAAGAGCACCCTGCCGGTGCGCACCGCCGAGGCGGTGAAGGCGATCCTCACGGCGGCCCAGGGGGAGGCCGAGGCGCGCCAGGAGGCGGGTGGCCCCGCCGCCAAGACCTTCTCTGTGCTCTCCAATCCCGAGTTCCTGGCGGAGGGCACCGCGATCGGCGATCTGGAGAAGCCCGACCGGGTGCTGATCGGCGGCGAGGACACGGCGGCGATCGAGGCGCTGGCGGCCATTTACGGCCAGTGGGTGGCGCCGGAGAAGATCCTGCGCACCAACCTCTGGAGCAGCGAGCTCTCCAAGCTCACCGCCAACGCCTTCCTGGCCCAGCGGATCAGCTCGATCAACGGCATCGCCGCCTTCTGCGAGGCCACCGGCGCCGATGTGCAGGAGGTGGCCCGGGCGATCGGCACGGACAGCCGCATCGGTCCCCGCTTCCTGGCCGCGGGTCCGGGTTTCGGGGGCAGCTGCTTCCAGAAGGACATCCTCAACCTGGTGTACCTCTGCCACCACTACGGCCTGCCGGAGGTGGCCGAGTACTGGGAACAGGTGGTGAAGCTCAACACCTGGCAGCAGCACCGCATCAGCCGTCTGGTGGTGCAGCGGCTGTTCGGCACCGTGACCGGCAAGCGGCTGGCGGTGCTCGGCTTTGCCTTCAAGGCCGATACCAATGACACCCGCGAGGCGCCGGCGATCCGCATCTGCCGCGACCTGCTGGAGGAGGGCGCTCACCTGCGGCTGCACGATCCGAAGGTGGCCAGCGGCCAGATCAGCCGCGACCTGGGCTGTGAGCCTCGGGAGGTGGAGGCCACGGCGGTGCTGAGCGGCGAGGGGGGCTGGCAGCGGTGCGCCACGCCGCTGGAGGCGGTGGCGGGTGCCGATGCGGTGCTGCTGCTCACCGAATGGGAGGAGTACCGCGGGCTCGACTGGCCGGTGCTGGCGGCGGCGATGCGGCAGCCGGCCTGGCTGTTCGATGCCCGCGGCATCGCCGATGCGTCGGCGGCCCGGGCCGCGGGTCTGCGGACCTGGCGGGTGGGGGAGGGCTGAAGAGATGGCGCCTCCCCAGGGCCTGCGGGCCGGCCCCACCCGCAACCTGATCACCGGCGGGGCCGGCTTCCTTGGCTCCCACCTGGTGGACCGGCTGATGGAGGCCGGCGAGGAGGTGATCTGCCTCGACAACTACTTCACCGGCCGCAAGCAGAACATCAGCCAGTGGATCGGCCATCCCCGCTTTGAGCTGATCCGCCACGACGTGACCGATCCGATCCGCCTGGAGGTGGATCGCATCTGGCATCTGGCCTGCCCGGCTTCGCCGGTGCACTACCAGCACAATCCGATCAAGACAGCGAAAACCAGCTTTCTGGGCACCTACAACATGCTCGGCCTGGCGCGGCGGGTGGGGGCGCGGCTGCTGCTGGCTTCCACCAGCGAGATCTACGGCGATCCGGAGGTGCATCCGCAGCCGGAGAGCTACCGGGGCTGCGTGAACACGATCGGGCTGCGCTCCTGCTACGACGAGGGCAAGAGGGTGGCCGAAACCCTCTGCTTCGACTACCAGCGCATGCACGGCACCGAGGTGCGGGTGGCGCGGATCTTCAACACCTACGGGCCGCGCATGCTGCCGGACGACGGGCGGGTGGTGAGCAACTTCATCGTGCAGGCGCTGCAGGGCGAGCCGCTCACGCTCTATGGCGACGGCGGCCAGACGCGCTCGTTCTGTTATGTGGATGATCTGGTGGAGGGCCTGATCCGGCTGATGAACGGGAGCCACACCGGTCCGATCAACCTGGGCAACCCCGGGGAGTTCACGATCCGCCGGCTGGCCGAGCTGGTGCGCGACAGGATCGACCCGCAGCTGGAGCTGGTCTGCCGCCCCCTGCCCCAGGATGATCCGCGCCAGCGCAAGCCGGTGATCGAGCTGGCCCAGAAGGAACTGGGCTGGGAGCCGGTGGTGCCCCTGGAGCAGGGGCTGGAGCCCACCATCGCCGATTTCCGCCGCCAGCTGGGTTTCTGAGCCGAAACGCCGGAGCTCCGGCCAACCGCACTGGCAGGCTGTGGGGAACCTGGCCGGGCTTCCGGCTCTCCCTGCCCCCGTTGCCGCCGATGTCCGCACCGCAGCGCCCCCTCCTCGTGACCGGTGTGGCCGGCTTCATCGGCGCCGAGGTGGCCCTGCGCCTGCTGGAGCGCGGCGAGCGGGTGGTGGGGATCGACAACCTCAACACCTACTACGACCCCGCCCTCAAGCAGGCCCGCCTGGAGCGGCTGCAGGAATCGGGCTGGGCAGAGCGCTTCCGCTTCCAGCGCATGGACCTCGAGGATGGCGAGGCGATGGCGGACCTGTTCGCCGCCGAGCGGCCGGCGCGGGTGGTGCACCTGGCCGCCCAGGCGGGGGTGCGCTACTCGCTCGAGAATCCGGCCGCCTACATCCAGAGCAATCTGGTGGGCTTCGGCCACATCCTCGAGGGTTGCCGCCACCACGAGGTGGAGCATCTGGTGTACGCCTCCAGCAGTTCGGTGTATGGGGGCAACCGCCAGATGCCGTTCAGTGAGCAGCATCCGGTGAATCATCCGGTGAGCCTCTATGCGGCCACCAAGAAAGCCAACGAGCTGATGGCTCACACCTACAGCCATCTCTATGGCCTGCCGGCCACCGGCCTGCGCTTCTTCACGGTGTATGGCCCCTGGGGCCGGCCGGACATGGCCCCGATGCTCTTTGCCCGGGCGATCCTGGCCGGGGAGCCGATCCGGGTGTTCAACCATGGCCGCATGCAGCGGGATTTCACCTACATCGACGACATCGTCGAAGGGGTGATCCGCTGCACCGACAAACCCGCCACCGCCGATCCCGGCTTTGATCCGCTCCATCCCGATCCCGCCACCGCGGCGGTGCCGCACCGGGTGTTCAACATCGGCAATTCCCGTCCCACCGAACTGCTGCGCTTCATTGAGGTTCTCGAGCAGGCCCTTGGTCGCCCTGCGGTGCAGGATCTCCAGCCCATGCAGCCCGGGGACGTGCCTGCCACCGCGGCCGACACCACGGCCCTGGAGGCCTGGGTGGGTTTTCAGCCCTCCACGCCGATCGAGCGGGGGGTGGAGCGCTTCGCGGCCTGGTACCGCGAGTACCACGGCATCTGATCAGTGGAGCGGTAACCGAGGAGCCGCTGCAGAGGAGCTCAACGGTGCTGCGAAGCAACAGCGCTGCGCAGCAGCACCCAAAAGACGCCTCGACATCAAAAAGGCGGACCCGAAGGCCCGCCGATGAGAAGGAATGGAGGGGAAGTTGCGTTCCGTGTCGGGTGTGCCGATTCAGGCGGAACCCACGCCCACGTAGGAGCCGTAGAAGAACAGGCCCACCACAAAGATCACGGCCATGCCGCCGGCGGTGGCCACCAGCCACAGGGGCAGGGTGCCTTCGGTCCAGCGGGAACGCCAGGCCACAGCGGGGCGACCGTCAGGCAGCCGATCGGGGATGCGTCCGTCGGGCAGGGAGGATTTCTTGCCGCTCATCGTGATAGCTCCCGATCAGTTGAAGAAGTAGCTGGAGAACAGCACGCCGGTGACGAACACCAGCAGCAGCCCGAGGTAAAGGCTGGTGCGATTCAGTTCAACCGGCAGGTTGTTGGGGTTGGGATTGCGTTGCATGGCGCGACCTCAGCGACGGATGAACTGCATGGCAGCCAGGGCGCCCAGGAAGAACACCGTGGGGATGCCGAGGGCATGCACCGACAGCCAGCGCACCGTGAAGATCGGGTAGTTGCGCGGCGTGGTGGGGGCGGGAGTCTGGGTCATGGCTTACTGGAGGCGCAGGTCGAGTTGGCTCTTGCCCTCGTAGCGCTGGCTCACCACCGGAGCCTTGCTTTCCTGGGCCTGGAAATAGGCATCCGGACGGGGCGTGCCGAAGGCGTCATAGGCCAGGCCCGTGGACACGAACAGGAAACCTGCCAGGAAGATCGCAGGCAGGGTGACCGCGTGGATGACCCAGTAGCGGATGCTCGTGATGATCTCGAAGAACGGACGTTCCCCTGTGGAGCCGGCAGCCATGGCGACAAGCGTTCAGCCAGGCGATCCTAGGGGCCTGCCGGCGGGGGCCGGGAGCACGGGCGCGGCTTGGTTACAGAAGTTGGCGGGAGGGCTGCCGCTTGGGGCTCAGCCCACCCAGCGCAGCAGCGAGCCCCGTTCCCCCAGCACGAATCCCTTGCCGTCCGGCAGGAAGGCGATGCGGGTGAAGTTGGTGGGCTGGGCGGCCCCCACCGGGTCCCGGCGCCAGGTCTTGCCGCCGTCCGGGCTGGAGAGCAGGGTGCCGCTGCCGCCTCCCGTCCAGAGGGTTCCGCTCGGATCCCAGGCCAGGTCGAGGTAGCCGTAGCCGTTGGTGATCGGGATCACCGGCTTGCTCCACGACTCGGGATCGCCGACCTCCTGGTTGAAGCGCAGCTGGGCGCCACGGGCCACCATCCAGAGGCCGCCGTCGGGCTGGAAGCCCATCGATTGCACCCGCTGGCTGCTCACCCGCTGGTGCGGTTGCCACCGCTCCTGGCCGGGATCCCAGGTGGCGAAGAAGTTCCCCAGGCTGCTCACGCTCACGTAGTTGCCCTCGGGGCCGCGGCGCAGATCGCGCACGGCGCCGGCGGCATCCACCACCTCGGCCTGCCAGCTCTGGCCGCCGTCGGCGGTGCGGTAGATCGCGCCCACGTTCGTGGCCAGTTCGGCGCTGCTCTTGCCGAGGGCGGTGATCAGATAGGGCTCGCCGGGCAGCTTGGTGTCGAGGAAGAGGCGGCTCCAGTTGCGGCCGCCATCGGTGCTGTGCAGCAGCAGGCCGGGCTGGCCGGCGATCCAGCCCTCCTGGCCCCGGAAATCGATGCTGATCAGGCGGAAGTTCTCCTCCTCCGGCAGATCGAGCGCCCGCTCCGACCAGCTGGCGCCGGCGTCGTCGGTTTCGAGGATCAGCCGGTTGCTGCCCACCAGGAAGCCGTGGCGGCCGTCGGTGAAGGCGAGGTCGAGGGGGTTGGCGCGGGTTTCGAGGGGCACGGCCTGCCAGGGGCTGGCCTCGGCCACCGGCAGGCCGGTGGTGACGCAGCCGCCGAGGCCGAAACCCAGGCCCACGAGCAGAACCAGGCTCAGCAGCGGCCCGAACAGGCGCTGGGGAAGGCGTGGCAGACGCATGGCAGGGGCGGGAGGGAGAAGGGGCAGGGAAGGCTGGCGCCGGTGCGCTCAGCGCAGGGAATAGAGGGAGAGGAAGAAGGCGATCGCCAGGGCGAAGCCACCGAAGATCAGCACGTTCTTCTGGCCCGGCGTGAGCCGGTTCACCCCGAGGCCGAAGTTGAGGTTCTCCTCGAAGCCGCTGGGTTTGTCCCGCGGGCCGATGTCGCGGAAGGCGCCCATCCGGCTGCGGCACACCGGGCAGCGGAAGCTGGCGGGGTCGAGGGAGGTGAAGGGGGTGCCGGGTTCGATCCCCACCTTGCGCACCCCTTCCTCCGGGTCGTACACGAAGCCGCAGCTGCGGCATTCGAAGCGGTGGGTGTCCGGGTCGGTGGCGGGCTGGGTTGCTTCTCCAGGAGCAGCGGTGGTGGCGGGCTCGGCAGCGGCTGCGGGGGCGGCCGCTGCCGCAGCTTCGGGAGCTGCCACGTCTTCGGGCGTGGCAGTGGCGACGCTGTCCGCACTGGCTTCCATGGCGGGAAGGCCTTCCGGGCTGCCGTCCGCCGGTGGGGAAGCCCCCGTCTCGCCGCGTTCGTGCTCCGCAGTCATCCCAGCCGCCCAACGGTGGCGAAACTCTATCGAGGGCGTCTGCGCGGCTGATCCCGGTCGCCAGGGAACGTCAGCTCCGGGAAGCGGATGCCAGACTGCCGCCCGGTTGTCCCGGTTCGCATGTTCGTGCTCTCCGGCTATGACGCCTTCCTCGGCTTCCTGCTGATTTCCGCGGCAGTGCCGGTGCTGGCGCTTGTGGCCAACAAGCTGCTCTCCCCGAAGAGCCGGCAGGGCGAGCGCGAGCTCACCTATGAATCCGGCATGGAGCCGATGGGCGGCGCCTGGATTCAGTTCAATATCCGCTACTACATGTTTGCGCTGGTCTTCGTCATCTTCGATGTCGAGACCGTGTTCCTCTATCCCTGGGCCGTGGCCTTCCACCGCCTGGGTCTGCTGGCCTTCATCGAAGCCCTCATCTTCATCGCCATCCTGGTAGTTGCCCTGGCCTACGCCTGGCGCAAGGGGGCCCTGGAGTGGAGCTGACCCCATCGCTGCGGCCGTGAGGCCACCGTTCTGTCATGACCCTGACGCCCTCCTCCCCCACCAGCGGTGAGCGCCCCTCGATCGGCGCCCTGCGCGACCTGCGCGCCGCCAGCTGCAGCCCCACCGGCGCCCCCACGGTCACCTCGGATCTCTCCGAGAACGTGATCCTCACGAGCCTCGACGACCTGCACAACTGGGCCCGCCTGAGCAGCCTCTGGCCCCTCCTCTACGGCACCGCCTGCTGCTTCATCGAGTTCGCGGCCCTGATCGGTTCCCGCTTCGACTTCGACCGCTTCGGCCTGGTGCCCCGCTCCAGCCCGCGCCAGGCCGATCTGCTGATCGTGGCCGGCACCGTGACCATGAAGATGGCCCCGGCCCTGGTTCGGCTCTATGAGCAGATGCCCGAGCCCAAGTACGTGATCGCCATGGGCGCCTGCACGATCACCGGCGGCATGTTCTCGGCCGATTCCACCACCGCCGTGCGCGGTGTGGACAAGCTGATCCCGGTGGATCTCTACCTGCCCGGCTGCCCGCCGCGCCCCGAAGCGATCTTCGACGCGGTGATCAAGCTGCGCAAGAAGGTGGGCAACGAGGCCCTGGCCGAGCGCGGCAATCTTCAGCCCACCCACCGTTACTTCACCGTGCCCCATCGCATGAAGGCGGTGGAGCCGATCGTGACCGGCAAGTACCTGCAGGCCGAGACCCAGCGCCAGGCCCTGGCCGCCGCCAGTGGACTCCCCCTGGAGGCAGCCGCTCCCCAGACCGTTCCCGCCGACCTTCAAGCCGATGCCTGAGGACACCACTGCCCCCTCCGCGGCCCTGGAGACCGCCGGCCCGGGCCCGATCAGCCGCTGGCTCACCGCCGAGGGGTTCGACCACGAGGTGCTCGGCACCGACCACCTCGGCGTCGAGGTGATCGGGGTGGAGCCGGCCGCCCTTCCTCTGCTGGCCACCGCCCTCAAGGCCACCGGCTTCGACTACCTCCAGTGCCAGGGCGGCTACGACGAAGGCCCCGGCGGCCGGCTGGTGAGCTTCTATCACCTGGTGAAGCTCGCCCCCCTGGCCGATCCCGCCGCCGTGTCCAGCACCCTGCCGGCGGAGGTGCGTCCGGAGGAGGTGCGGCTCAAGGTGTTCCTCGCCCGCGACGGCGACCTCACCATCCCCACCCTCTACGGCCTCTTCCGCGGCGCCGACTGGCAGGAGCGGGAGACCTTCGACATGTTCGGCATCGTGTTTGCCGGCCATCCCCATCCGAAGCGTCTGCTGATGCCCGAGGACTGGAAGGGCTACCCCCTCCGCAAGGACTACGTGCAGCCCGATTTCTACGAGCTGCAGGACGCCTACTGAGGCTCAGCCCTCCTTTGCCCTTGACGCTCAGCCGCCCTTGCGCTGGTGCTGGCGGTAGAAGCGCATCACCGCCAGGGCCACGCTCTTGGGGTCATGGCGCAGGGTGGCCCCGGGCCGGCTGCCCTGCATCGGAGCGATCATCACCTCGTACCCCTGGCTGCGCAGCCGGCGGCTGTTGCAGCGCACCGGTTCGGCGCCACGGCGGCCGTAGGCCTCCACCAGGGGTGAATCGGTGAGATCCTCCTGGGCGAGCACCGCATCGAAGAGCCGCTGGTCCACCCCGAGGGTGGCGAGCTGGGCCTCGATCGCCCGCAGGTGCCCTTCCACGTCGAGCCCGTCGGTCTCGCCGGGCTGGGTCATGAGGTTGCAGATGTAGAGGCGCGGTGCCTTGCTGAGCCGGATCGCCTCCACCAGTTCCGGCACCAGCAGGTTCGGCAGCAGGGAGGTGTAGAGGCTGCCCGGCCCGAGCACGATCAGGTCGGCGTGGGCGATCGCCTCCAGGGCCCGCGGCAGGGCGGGCGGACGCTCCGGCAGGCAGCCCAGCCGCACGATCGGGCTGGGGGCATGGCCGATCGCCGATTCCCCCTCGATCCGCTCGCCGTTCTCGAGCTCGGCCCAGAGGCGCACATCCGCGTTGGTGGCGGGTACCACCTGGCCTTGCACCGCCAGCACCCGGCTGCTGGCGGTGATCGCCGATTCGAGGCTGCCGGTGATCGCCGTGAGGGCCGTGAGGAAGAGGTTGCCGAAGCTGTGCCCCTCCAGGCCGCTGCCGGAGGGGAAGCGGTACTGGAACAGACGGGTGAGCAGGGGCTCCTCCCGCGCCAGGGCCGCCAGGCAGTTGCGGATGTCGCCGGGCGGCTGCACGCCCAGCTCCCGCCGCAGCACGCCGCTGCTGCCGCCGTCGTCGGCCACTGTGACGATCGCGGTGATGTTGCCGCTGTAGCGCTTCAGGCCCGAGAGCAGGGTGGAGAGGCCGGTGCCGCCGCCGATGGCCACGATGCCCGGTCCCCGGTTCAGCCGCCGCTGGGCCACCAGGGCATCCACCAGCACCGTGTCCTTCTCCGGTGCCAGGGCCCGCTGGATCGACCCGAAGCTGCGGCTCTGGCCCCAGAGCACCAGGGCCACCCCCAGCAGCAGCACCAGGGGTCCGGTGAACCCCCGCGGCAGCACCTGGGTGAGCTGGCCCAGCAGCCAGGTGAGGGTCTCGATCGTCCAGTAGATCGGCTTGAGGTCGGCCCAGACCGCAGCCCCCAGCAGGGCCAGCACCAGCCCCAGCCCCGAGGTGAGCACCCAGCGCTTCACCACCAGGCCGGGCTGCAGCCAGCGCACGGCCCGGCGGGAGCGGCTCACCAGATCGCGGCGGCGCCGGTCCCCCCGGCCCATCCAGCGGGGTCGGCGGGGGGGACGCGGCGGGTGCCGGCTGTTCATCAGCACCTGCGCATCGGCAGAGCCACGGGCGGGGAGGGGAGCACCATCGGCAGTCGGCTCTAAACGAACTGTACGGATGAAACCGCTGGCGCGAAACGGCAGGATGGGGCCTCCCCCCCGCCCAGCCTCGTGCCGGAGCCCCTGGTCCCCCCGCCTGCCTCGGCCGTTCCGGGTGCCCCTGTTCCGGACGCCCGGGTGCCGGTGGCCGAGCAGGGTCCGCCCGTCGAGCAGGTTCCGGTTGCGGAGATGGAGAACGTGCAGATGCGCTGGGGCGAGAGCCTCGTGCTCGACGACATCGACCTGGTGGTCCATCCGGGCGAGCGGCTGGTGGTGGTGGGTCCCTCCGGCTCCGGCAAGTCCACCATCCTGCGGGTGCTGGCGGGTCTGCTGCTGCCCACCAGCGGCAACGTGCGGCTGCACGGGGTGGAGCAGCGGTACCTGCGGCTCGACCAGCCCCATCCGCCGGATGTGCGGCTCGTGTTCCAGAACCCCGCCCTGCTCGCCTCCCTCACCGTGCGGGAGAACGTGGGCTTCCTGCTGTACCGCTTTGGCCGGCTCGGCGAGAAGGAGATCCGCCGGCGGGTGGGGGAGGCCCTGGCCGCCGTGGGCCTGTACGGCATCGAGGAGAAGATGCCCGGCGAGCTCAGCGGCGGCATGCAGAAGCGGGTGAGCTTCGCGCGGGCGATCATCCAGGACCCCTCCCGCGCCGATGGGCAGGAGCCGCTGCTCCTGTTCGATGAGCCCACGGCCGGCCTCGATCCAGTGGCCTGCACCCGCATCGAGGATCTGATCGTCACCACCACCGAGCTGGCGAAGGCCTCCTCCGTGGTGGTGAGCCACGTGATGAGCACGATCGAGCGCTCCGGCGAGCGGCTGCTGCTCCTCTACGACGGGCGCTTTCGCTGGCAGGGCAGCGTGGAGGACTTCCGCAGCACCGATAATCCCTACGTCGAGCAGTTCCGGAGCGGCAGCTTGCACGGCCCCATGCAGCCCAAGGAGGTCTGAGCCATGCGCCGCAGTGTCCGCGAAGCCCTGGTGGGCTTCTCGCTCCTCGCCGCGATCGCCAGTGCGGCGGGCCTGTGGCTGTGGCTGCGGGGCATCTCTCTGAGCCGCTCCACCTGGACGGTGCAGGCCAGCTTCCAGGACGCCGCCGGCCTGGCGGACCGCTCACCGGTGTCGTTCCGGGGGGTGCTGGTGGGCAACGTGCGCCGGGTGAAGGTCACCCCCAGTGCCGTGGTGGCCGATCTGGAGATCACCGATCCCGATCTGCAGCTGCCCCTGCCGATCGTGGCCCAGGTGGGCACCGGATCCCTGCTGGGGGGCGACGCAGTCGTGTCGCTGCTCAGTGGAGGCAAACCCGTGCCCGCCTCGACGCCGGGACCCCGCAGCTCCTCCTGCAATGCCCGCCTGATCCTCTGCAACGGCAGCCGCATCGACGGGCAGGCCCAGGCCACCCTCGGCACCGTGACCGAGACCATGCAGCGCCTGCTGGCGGAGACCGAGCGCCAGAAGCTGGTGGACAAGATCGCCGGCACCACCGTGAGCTTCGATCGCACCTCGGTGCAGGCCGACCGCTTCCTGCGCGATGCCCAGAAGCTCGTGCTGGAGCTCAATGCCGCGGTCAATAAGGCAGATCCGATCATCGGCAACCTCAACGTGGCCACTGCCGAGGCAGTGCAGGCCAGCCGCCATGTGCGCAACCTCACCTCCGCCCTGGACAACCCCCGCACGGTGGAGGAACTCAAGGCCACGGTGGCCAATGCCCAGAGGCTCACGGCCCGCTGGGAGGCGGTGGGCGGTGACGTGAACCGGCTCACGGCCGATCGGGAGTTCATGGACGGCCTGCGCAGCCTGGCGATCGGCCTGGGTGCCTTCTTCGAGGAGCTCTACCCGGCCCGCACGGCCGCCGCCGCCGAGGCCGGCAGCCGGGAGCCAGGCCGCGGCGGATCCCGCTGAGCGGGCGGGGCGGCCCTCACATCCCGCCGATGGCCTCCAGGGCGATGGCGGCGATCGCCTGGTCGCTGGCCTTGGGCAGCTGCACGTAGCGGCCGCCTGCGGCCTCGGCCAGTTCCTTGCCCATGCCGCTGCCGATGAACTTGCGTTCGGTATCGATCACCAGCAGCTTGATGCCCAGGGCCCGGTAGCGGCTGGCCACCTGCTTCACCTCCTC
>JBMLOS010000007.1:0-8286 GCA_049242845.1 Prochlorococcaceae cyanobacterium | reverse complement strand
ATAGAAGAGGCCCTTCACCGGCAGCTGTTCGGTGGCGCCGCTGTCGCTGCTGGTGTCCCGCAGGCTGATCGCTTCGAGCCAGTCGCTGCCGCTGCAGTCGTCCACCTGGCGGTTCCAGTGCACGGTGATGGCGGGATTGGCCAGCACCCGGTCGGCCATGGCCTTGCTGGCGCGCAACTGGGAGCCGCGCACGATCAGGTGCACCTGGCTGCCGTATTTGGTGAGGTACACCGCCTCCTCGCAGGCGGAGTCGCCGCCGCCCACCACCGCCACGGGTTCACCCCGGAACTGGGGGGTGGCGCCGTCGCAGATGGCGCAGGCGCTGATGCCGTGGCTCCAGAAGCGCTCCTCGCTGGGCAGGCCCAGCCGGTTGGCGCTGGCCCCGGTGGCCAGGATCACTGCCTGGGCCTCGATCACCCGCTCCTCGGCGGTGATGCGGAAGGGTCGCTGGGAGAGATCAATGGCGGTGGCGTCGGCCTCGATCAGGCGGGTGCCCCAGCGCACGGCCTGGGCCTTGAGGCGATCCATCAGATCCGGGCCGAGGATGCCGTCCGGGAATCCCGGGAAGTTCTCCACGTGGGTGGTCGTCATCAGCTGGCCGCCGGGGATGCCTCCCTCCTGGAAGCCGGTGATCAGCAGCGGGCTGAGGTTGGCCCGAGCGGCATAGATGGCGGCGGTGTACCCGGCGGGGCCGGAGCCCACGATCACCAGGTTTTCGGGGCGGGAGCCTCCGCTGGTGCGGTTCTGCGGGGAGGGCCCTGCGGCGGCCGGCGTGCTGCCCATCGGCTTAGGCGGACTGACTATGAGTTAAGCCTAGGGGATGGGGCGCTGGGTCGTGGCGTGTGGTTGCTGCCGAAGGCTGAAGGAGATTGATCCTGCGGAAGCAGTTTTCAGGGTCGGTTGGGGGCAAGGGCCCAGGGTTTTCAGATCTCGAGCAGACCGTCGGTTTCCGGACGCTGACCATTGCCCAGCTGGCGGGGCACCATCAGCACGTTCGCTTCGAGCATCTCCGGGTGCTCCTCCAGGCAGAGGAGCCATTCGCGGAACTCCTCGTTCAGGGCGAAACTCTCCTCGTAGCGCTCCAGGGCGTCGAGGGTGGCCCGCCGGGCCAGGGCCCAGCAGACGGCGACCGTGAGGCGTCGATGCACCGAGGCTTCCATCGTCCAGGTGGGCAGATGCGCACACGCTGCTCGGGTGCGTGCATCCAGGTGGTGTTGGTTGACACAACGTCGCAAATTGCACACCCTCTGACATGGGGTGTGCCCGGGGGGGCTCAGGCGCTGCGCCGCAGGAAATCCGGCAGCTGCGGACCCCGCAGGCGGATCATCTCGCCGGCCCGGTCCCGCAGGGCCTGCAGCGGCAGCGAGGCCGAGGGCGCCGTGCCGGCCGGCTCCGGCGGGGGTGCGGTTTCCACGGCGCGGATCACATAGGGCTCACTCAGCGACCAGCTGCGGGCATGGCGCATCAGCAGCGGATCCGCCGGGGCAAAGACATAGGAGCAGCACCGGGGCACCGGTTCGAGCGCGGCGCGCTCCCCCTCCATCCGCACCGCCCGGGTGATCGCCTGCAGGAAGCGGGTGCGGGTCACCACCGTGGTGAGGTAGGCCACCACCCGCAGCCGCGGCGCGTCGAAGCCCTCGGCGCACATGTCGATGCTCACCAGCCAGCGGCCTTCACCCCGCCGGAAGGCCTCCAGCCGGGCGGCGGCCTCCGGATCCTGGGAATGCACCAGCTGCACCGGATCGCCCTGCTCCTCCAGCAGGCCGGTGATGCGGCGGGCATGGGCGATGTCGCGGGCCACCACCAGCCCGCCCGCGCCCGGATGCTCCTGGCACACCTGCTCGAGCTTGCGGCGGGCCCGGATCAGCAGCTGCAGGGCGATGCTGCTCGGATCCCCCAGCTGGATGGCGCGGCGCAGGTTGCGGGCCCGCCAGCTCTCGCGCTCCTCGGCCGAGAGCGGGGAGGTCTCGCCCTCGGGGTCGTCGGGCCGGCGGCCGTGATCCACGCTGCCGTCCTGGAAGCGGAACTCCAGGGGGCGCACGTCCCCGGCCACGATCAGCTCCCGCGGCTCCACGGTGAGGTCCGGCACGATCCGCTCCACCACCGTGTCGCCCTCGGCGCAGCGCACCCGCCGGGCGGCGCAGAAGGCCAGGTTGTCGGCGCGGAAGGGGGTGCCGGTGAGGCCGAGGCGCAGCCGGGCGGTGGCGGTGAGCCGGCTGAAGGCATGGCCCCAGGCGGTGGCCTCCGGCTCCTCCGGATCCATGCCGAGGTGGTGCACCTCATCGGCGATCGCCATCCAGGCCCCCAGGGCGGCACCGCCCAGCTCCGCCTGCAGCCGCTCGTCGTTGCGGCCGGCACTTTGATATGTGAGCAGCAGGCCGTCGCCGCCCTGTTCCGTCAGGGGCCGTTCCGGATCCCACAGGCGCAGGTCGAGCCCCAGCCGGGCGGCGGAGCTGCGCCACTGCCCCGCGATGGCGCTGCGGTGACAGAACACCACGAAGCGCTGCAGATGGCCGTCCTTCTGCAGCCGCTGGAAGCCGATCAGGGCGCCGAGGGTCTTGCCCGCCCCGGGGCCGGCGTTCACGAGCACGTCGTGGCCGTTCGGATGGGGCTGCAGCAGGCGGCGGCGCAGCAGCTGCAGCAGCAGCACCTGCCACTGGCGCGGCTGCACCTCGGCGGGCCGCTGCACCCCTGCCGCCGTACCCAGGGAGAAGGAGGGGCCGTTCATGGGGGGGATTCTGCAGGCACCGGAAAGAACTTGAGCATTGGTTCCTATTGGTTTCCCCCCGGGCGTGCCTAGCTTCCGGCCAGCTGCGGGAGGAGTCGCCTGCGACTCGCCTCTCCGCCGATCTTCCTGGTTTTCCTGCTTCGCGTCTCCGGCTTCCAGCGTTTCCGGGTTCCTTCTTGCCGCGTTGTGCCTTACCGGCTTCCGCGTTTCCGCTTTCCCGCCGTTCCCTTCCCGTTGGTTGCCCTTCCAGCGTTCTGTCCCTGATCCCCTCCAACCCCGCGTTCCCTGTCTATTCCTGATCCTGCTGCGGCTCTCCTGATCGAGCCGGCTCCTTTCCTGTTTCTCCTTTCCCGTTGCTCCTTGCCTTTCCCCCAACCGCCATGAACGAATCCAACCCCCTCCCGCCGGCGGAATGCCTGGCCCTGCTCGAGTGCTGCTGGCGCCTCGAGTGCGACATCGACCCGATGATCCTGCGGGCCCGGCTGCTGCGCCGCCGCGGTTCCCACCCCCAGGCCCTCTCGGTGGAGGAGGAGCTGCTTCCCCTGTTCTGAGGGCTGCAGGAGTGCCCACCTGCGCGCGCCCTGACAGCTGCGTGGGGGAGTCCACACAGCAGGCTGACACTTTCGCCGGGCGTTTCCATCAATGGAAGTTGAGGCCCATGTGCAGAGGCTCCCTTGACCAGGTTGTTGGTGCCGCGTGAGCGGCAGGCCGGCGAGTGCCGGGTGGCGGCCACCCCGGACACCGTGCGGCGATGGAACGCCGCCGGCATGACGGTGTGGCTGGAGCATGGAGCCGGTGAGGCGTCCGGCTTCAGCGATGCGGCCTATGCCGAGGCCGGTGCCCAGCTCCGCGCCACCGAGGATCTCCCCTGGGCGGAGACCGACGTGGTGCTCTCGATCCAGACCCCGCCCCTGGAGATGCTCCAGCGGCTGCGGCTGGAGGCCCTGCTGATCGGGCTGCTCTCCCCCTACGGCGCCGCCGATCTGGCCGACGTGCTGCAGCAGCGCCAGCTCTCGGCCATCGCCCTGGAGCTGCTGCCCCGCATCAGCCGTGCCCAGGCGATGGACGTTCTTTCTTCCCAGGCGAACCTGGCCGGCTACAAGGCGGTGCTGCTGGCGGCCAGCCAGCTGGATCGCTACGTGCCGATGCTGATGACCGCCGCCGGCACGATCCAGCCCGCCCGGGCCCTGATCCTCGGCGCCGGCGTGGCGGGTCTGCAGGCCCTGGCCACCGCCCGCCGGCTCGGTGCGGTGGTCACGGTGAGTGATGTGCGCCCCGCCGCCAAGGAGCAGGTGGAATCCCTCGGGGGACGCTTCCTCGAACCCCCTGAATCGCAGGAGCGGCCCGCCGAGGCGGGTGGCTACGCCCAGGCGGCGAGCGAGGCCTTCCTCGAGGCCCAGCGCCGGCAGCTGGCGGAGCAGCTGGCCCAGGCGGATCTGGTGATCTGCACCGCCCAGGTGCCCGGCCGGCCGGCACCGCGGCTGATCAGCGAGGACATGCTCGACGGCATGCGCCCGGGCGCCGTGGTGGTGGATCTGGCGGTGGCCCAGGGCGGCAACTGCGCCGGCACCGTGGCCGGCCAGACCGTGCTGCGCAACGGCGTGCGCCTGATCGGCGCCGATGCTCTGCCCAGCAGCGTGCCCAACCACGCCAGCGCCCTCTACGCCCGCAACCTGCAGGCCCTGCTCGACTACCTGGCCGAGAAGCCCGATCCCCAGGAGCCGGCCGATCGGCTCCGCCAGCTGGATCCGGAGGATCCGATCCTGGCCGGCTGCCTCTTCAGCCGCCGCGGCACGATCCTGCGCACCGATGTGCTCGCCCAGGCACCGGCGGCGACTGCCGCCCCCGCCGCACCCCAGCCCGCCCCCGTGGGAGCCGCCCGATGAACGACCTCACCAACGCCTTCTGGGTGCTGCTGCTCGGCAGCCTGCTGGGCCTCGAGCTGATCGGCAAGGTGCCGCCCACGCTGCACACCCCGCTGATGAGCGGCGCCAACGCCATCAGCGGCATCACCGTGCTGGCTTCCCTCACCCTGATCGCCCGGGCCGGTGATCAGCCCGCCCTGCTGCTGCTGGGCTCCCTTTCGCTGGGCTTCGCCCTGTTCAACGTGGTCGGGGGCTTCCTCGTGACCGACCGCATGCTCGCCATGTTCCGCCGCCGCGCCGACCGCTGATGGCTCCCCTGATCGCTTCTCTTCCCTCTCTGGCCTCCCTGCTCTCCTCCGGAGTGGACGCCCTGCGGCAGCTGCCGCCCCGGGTGCTCGGCGATGGCCTCGATCTGATCGCGGTGCTGCTGCTGGCCCTCGGACTCAAGGGCCTCTCGAAGGTGCGCTCGGCCCGCTTCGCCAACGGTCTGGCGGCCCTTGCCCTGGGCCTGGCCGTGCTGGGGGTGCTGATCCAGCTGCAGCCGGGCCCCACCGCCTGGCTGTGGATCGCCGTGGGCAGCGCCGGCGGCGGCCTGCTCGGGGTGCTCACCGCCCAGCGGGTGCCGATGACCGCCATGCCGGAGGTGGTGGCCCTGTTCAACGGCTGCGGCGGCATGGCCTCCCTTCTGGTGGCTCTCGGCGTGTCCCGCTACGAGGGCCTCGAGCCCGGCGACACCATTGCGGCCGCCTCGATCGTGGTGTCGCTGCTGGTGGGCGCGATCACCTTCAGCGGTTCTCTGGTGGCGATGGCCAAGCTGCAGGGCTGGCTCGAAACCCCAGCCTGGACCCAGAGCAGCCTGCGCCATGGCGTGAACATTGGCCTGGCCCTGCTCTGCCTGGTGGGGGCCCTGGCCCTGCCGGGGGATCCGGCCGGCTGGCCCCTGGCGCTGCTGGTGCTCGCCTCCGGCCTGCTGGGCATCGGCGTGACCCTGCCGATCGGCGGGGCCGACATGCCGGTGGTGATCTCGCTGCTGAACTCCTATTCCGGGGTGGCTGCGGCCGCCGCCGGCTTCGTGGTGGGCAGCCAGCTGCTGATCGTGGCCGGCGCCATGGTGGGCGCTGCGGGCCTGATCCTCACCCAGGTGATGTGCACGGCGATGAACCGCTCGCTGGTGTCGGTGCTGTTTGGCGGTGCCCTCGGGGTGTCCGCCCCGGGCGGCGCTGCTGCCGCCGGCGGTGAGGCCGCCAGCTACAGCCGCATCGTGAGCTGCAGCCCCGAGGAGTGCGCCATGGCGCTCGAGCAGGCCGAACGGGTGGTGTTCGTGCCGGGCTATGGCCTGGCGGTGGCCCAGGCCCAGCATGCCCTGCGGGAACTCGCCAAGCTGCTGGAGAGCCACGGCGTGGCAGTCACCTATGCGATCCACCCGGTGGCGGGCCGCATGCCCGGCCACATGAACGTGCTGCTGGCGGAGGCGGATGTGCCCTACGAGCAGCTGGTGGAGATGGATCTGATCAACCCCGAGTTCCCGGCCACCGATGTGGTGATCGTGCTCGGCGCCAACGACGTGGTGAATCCCCAGGCCAAGACCGATCCGAGCAGCCCCCTCTACGGCATGCCCGTGCTGGAGGTGGATCAGGCCCGCCAGGTGTTCGTGGTGAAGCGCAGCCTCGGCGCCGGCTATGCCGGCATCGCCAACGCGCTCTTCGAGCTGCCCCAGACCGCCATGGTGTTCGGCGATGCCAAGGCCGTGCTCAACGGCCTGCTGAGCGAGCTGCGCTCCTTGGGGGTGGGCAAGAAGGCCGTGGGGGTGTGACGAAGACGGCAGGCCCGCTGCTCCTGGCACGCTCGCAGCGGCTGCTGCGGGAGCTGGGTCTGCCGCCCTTCCGCGAGCGTTTTCCCTGGCACGGCGGCGACCTGCAGACCCTGCGGGACACCCTCCGCCCGCCGCCGCTGCCGCCGGAGCGGGGCCTGCCCCTGCAGCTGCCGGTGGGCCCCCTGCCCGCTCGAGGGCCAGCGGGGCCGGGGGCGCCGGAGGATCGCCTGCTGGCGTTTCTGGATCACCCGGCCGATGGCCAGGAGCCGCGGGCCCTCGTGCTGCTGCTGCACGGCCTCGGCGGCTCCAGCGACCGTGAGGGCCTGCGCCGCATGGGCCTGGCCCTGCAGGCCGGCGGCCTGGCGGTGCTGCGGCTCAACCTCCGCGGCGCCGGAGCCGGCCGGACCCTGGCGCCGGGCACCTACGCCGCCCGCTGCAGCTCCGACCTGCTGCCGGTGATCGAACAGGCCCGTGTTCTGGCTGTGGAGCTGGGCCGCGCCACCGCCTCCGGTCGGCCCCTGCCGCTGCTGGGGGCCGGCATCTCCCTGGGGGGCACGATGCTGCTCAATGCCTGCCTCGATGGGGCTGGTCTCGATGGTGCTGGTGGTGATGGGGCGGTGCTGGATGGGCTGGTGTGCGTGAGCAGTCCGGTGGATCTGGCGGCCTGCTCCCTCTGCATCGAGCGGCCCCGCAACCGGGTGTACCAGAACTGGCTGCTGCAGCGCCTCTGCCGCCAGACCCTCGAGGATCCCTTCGGGGTCACCCAGCCCGAGCGGCAGGCGCTGGCGGGCGACCAGCCGCCCCGCACGATCCGCGCCTTCGATGCGGCGATCACCGCACCCCGCTGGGGCTTCCCCTCGGTGGACCACTACTACGAAGCCGCCAGCCCGTTGCCGCGGCTGCTGGAGGGCGCCAGCCTGCCGCCCACCCTGCTGGTGCATGCCCTCGACGATCCCTGGGTGCCGGTGGAGGCCACCCAGTGCCTGGCGGAGCTGCACCGCCCTGAGCTGCCGGTGGTGCTCACCGCCCGCGGCGGCCACAACGGCTTCCACGCCTGGGGCGATCCTCGCCGCGCCCCGGCGATGGCCTGCTGGGCGGATCAGCTGACGCTGCGCTGGCTGCTCTCGCTGCTGAGCTCGTAGCTGCGCAGCACCCATTCTTCGATCGGCCGCCCGCCGATCACGTGCTCCCGCAGGATCGGCTCGATCCGCCCGGCATTCACTCCTCCGTACACGCAGCCTTCGGGCCAGATCAGCAGCACCGGCCCCTCGGCGCAGAAGCGGAGGCAATCGGCCTTGGTGCGCAGCACGATGCCCCCGGGCCGGGCCGGATCCTCCAGGCCCAGTTCGCGCACCAGGCGCTTGAGCGCCTCCCAGCTGGCGGCCCCCACGGCCGGATCGGGGCAGCAGAGCGCCTTGGTGGGGGTGGCGCAGAGCAGCAGATGATGGGAAACCCGGATCATGCCGGCAGCGCCGCCGGAGCCTTGGCCTGCAGCCGGGCTGCAGCCTCGCGCACCGCCTCGCGGGCCCAGGAGTCCACGGCCAGCACGTCGGAGAGGGAGGGGTTGGCCATGAGGTCGCTCCGGTGGCGATCACACACCCCGTCGATCAACCGCGGGATATCGAGGAAATGCACCTGCTCCTCGAGGAAGAGGGCCACGGCCTGCTCGTTGGCGGCGTTGAGCACGGCCGGCATCGTGCCCCCGGCGCGCCCGGCGGCGTAGGCCAGCTCCATGCAGGGGTAGCGGGCGGGGTCGGGCTCGCGGAAGCTGAGCTGGCCCACCCGGGCCAGATCGAGCCGGCGCCAGGGGGTTTCGAGCCGCTCCGGCCAGCTGAGGCAGTAGAGGATCGGCAGCTTCATGTCGGGCCAGCCCAGCTGGG
>JBMLOS010000006.1:10782-16530 GCA_049242845.1 Prochlorococcaceae cyanobacterium | reverse complement strand
ACCCCGGCGATGTGATCGGCCTCAACAACCCCGGCATGTTCGCCATCGGCGACACCCTCTATCTGGGGCCCCGGGTGGAATACGAGGGCATCCCCTGCTTCAGCCCCGAGATCTTCTCCTGGCTGCGCAACCCCAACCCCTCGGCCTTCAAGAGCTTCCGCAAGGGCGTGAACGAGCTGCGCGAGGAGGGCGCGGTGCAGGTGCTCTACGACACCGATCAGAGCAAGCGCGATCCGATCCTGGCGGCCGTGGGCCAGCTGCAGCTGGAGGTGGTGCAGTACCGGCTCGAGAACGAATACGGCGTGCAGACCCGCCTCGAGCCCCTGGGCTTCTCGGTGGCCCGCTGGGTGGTGGGCGGCTGGCCGGCCCTGGAGAAGGTGGGGCGGATCTTCAACTGCAAGACCGTGCGCGATGCCTGGGACCGGCCGGTGCTGCTGTTCAAGAACGAGTGGAACCTCAACCAGCTGCGGGAAGACCACCCAGACCTGGAGCTCAGCGCCGTGGCACCCGTGGTGAGCGGGGTCGAACCCATCGCCCTCTGAGCCCCGGCCGCTCCTGGTTGGTCGCTGCCGGTCGCGGTCGCCCCGGGGACCCGCCAGAATCTCAGTTACCAACCGAAAGGTTCCTTAACGGAAGGTCACGTCGATGCCCACGCCGGTCTGGCTGGTGCGTCCCCGCAGCGACGGGGGCTGCGATTACGTCAGCTTCCTCCCCTCCCAGGGAGCCGTGGAGATGCGGGAAGGCAGCCACCTGCCCCCCCAGATGCCCCTGCTCAAGCGACGCCATCGCCTTCCCATGGCGGAGGCCGAGGCCTGGCGGCTCCGCCTCCAGCAGGAGGCCGGATACCACTGCAGCGAACCCCTCTTCTGAACCAGGCGCCCCCAGGGAGGCCGGTTCTCGATACGCTCCTGAGTACGCAGCGCTGGCCATGAATCAAGGTTCCGATCAGCCGCCCCGGGCGGCCGACGCCTCCGACCCGTACCGCCGGCTCGGCGTTTCCGCCGACGCCAGCTTCGATGCCGTGCAGGAGGCCAAGCAGGCCCGTCTGGAGGAGGCCGGTGAGGATCCCCTGGCCCGCTCCCGCATCGAGGCCGCCTACGACGCGGTGCTCATGGACCGGCTCAAGGAGCGCCAGCAGGGGCGCGTGAGTTTCGCGGCCCGCTCCGCCTCCCAGCGGGAGCAGGCCTCACCGCCCCCGGCCCGCCCCGCCCTGCCGGCCCTGCCCCAGCTGCCCGCCCTGCCGGCGGCCCGCTTCAGTGCCTCGCCCCTGCGGTTCCCCAGCTTCGGCCTCGCCAGCGGCCGGGAACTCTGGTTCCCCCTCGCCGGCATCGGCTCCCTCTTTGCGCTGCTGCTCTTCGCCCCCTCGGCTTCCCCCGAGCTGCTGCTGGCCCTGGCCACCGGCGTGGCGGTGATCAACCTGCAGCGTCGGCTGGGCCGGCTGCTGCCCGCCGTGGGCTGGAGCTTCGCCCTGCTCAGCGCCGGCCTGCTGCTCGGCGGCCTGCTCAGCGGAGCCCTGCCCGCCACCCTGCCCCTCGGCCTGCCGCTCTCGCCCCTGCAGGTGCAGAGCCTGCCGGCCCTGCTGCTGCTGCTGCTCGGAGCGCTGCTGATCGGCTGAGCTCAGGCCGGCGCCAGTTCGTCGATCAGTTCCTGCAGCTCTCCGGCCGCCACGGTGTACACCTCATTGCAGAAGTGGCAGGTGAGTTCAGCCTGGCCGTCCTCCTGCAGGATCGCGCTGAGCTCATCGCGGCCGAGCAGCTTCAAGGCACTCACGCTGCGGCGGCGGCTGCAGGGGCAGTGGAACTGCACCGTCTGCCGGGCTTCCCCCTCCTCCAGCATCTGGGGATCGAGGTCCGGGAAGATGTCCTCCAGCAGCGTCTGCAGGTTGCCCTCGCAGGCCGCCAGCCGGGCACTGAAGCCGTGGATCTCGCGGCAGCGCTCCTCCAGCAGCGCCACCAGGGCCGGCTCCCGCGCCGCCTTGGGCAGCACCTGCACCAGCACGCCACCGGCGCAGCGCACGCCGCTGCTGTCGATCTGTTCCCCCACGAACACGGCCGAGGGGGTCTGCTCGGAGTGGAGCAGATAGGAGGCCACGTCTTCGCCGATGGCGCCGCCCACCAGCTCCACCGTGCTGCTGAACGGTTCCCCCTCCCCCAGGTCGCGCACCACGTGCAGGTAGCCGGTGCCGGTGGCGCGGCGGAAGTCGAACTGGGCCTGGCCTTCGGCGTCCTGCCGCAGATCCAGCTCCAGGCCGGGATGGCCCACGTAGCCGCGCACGGTGCCGTCGCGGCCGGCATCCACCATCAGCCCCCGCAGCGGCCCATCCGACTGGATGCGCAGATTCACCCGCCCGTGGGCCACCTTCATCGAGCTGGCCAGCAGCAGGCCGGCCGTCATGCCCCGCCCGAGCAGGGCCGTGGTGAGGAACGAGAGGTGGTGGCGGCGGCGGGCGTAGCGGGCCGCCACCGTGGTGGTGACCGCCACCAGGCGGATCCCGCCTCCGGCGGCGGTGGCTCGCACCAACTGATCGCTCATCACAGGGCGGTTCCGGCCGGAACCCAACGTTCAGGCATCGTATTCACGGCCTCAGGCTGCCCCGCCGCCGCGCCGGGCCGCTTCAGGCGCGCTCGATCGGCTGCAGCAGGCCCCCCTCCAGCCGCCAGCGCTGCTGCGCCAGCTCACCGAACAGTTCCGGCTCGTGGGTCACCACCAGCACGGCCCGCTCCCGCGCGATCGAGCCCAGCAGCTGCAGCACCTCATGGCGCACGGTCCAGTCGAGGCCGGCGGTGGGTTCATCCAGCAGCAGCACCTTCGGGTCGCGCAGCAGCTGCACCGCCAGGGCGAGCCGCCGCTGCTGGCCGCCGCTCAGCCGCTCCGGCGCCTGCTGCAGGGAGAGCCCCTCCAGCCCCACCTGGCGCAGCACCGCCTCGGCCCGCTCCGCCCCCAGCCGCCGCTGGCCCAGCTTCAGCTCCTGGCCCACGCTGAGGCCGAGGAAATGGCGCTCGGGAAACTGGAACACCAGTCCGCAGAGCCAGCGCCGCTGGCGGCTGCCCAGCACCTCGCCGTTCCAGAGGATCCGCCCCGCCCCGGCCTCCGCCAGCCCGCTGATCACCTCCAGCAGGGTGGTCTTGCCGCAGCCGCTCGGGCCGGTGATCAGGGCCGGTGCGCCCACCTCCAGGCGCAGATTCACATCCCGCAGGATCGGTTCGGCGGCCGTGGCGGGCTGGTAGCGGAGGGAGCGAAGCTCGAGCATCGACCCAGCATGCAGGGGCGCTGGCTCTGATAGGACACCCCCTCACGGTCCCCCCGCCGCGCAGGTTCCATGGAGATCCGCTTCCGCGAAGTCGATCCGTTCAACTGCTGGATCTGGCTCCGCTTCGCCCATCCCCTCGGCCAGGGGGAGCGGGGCTACGTGGAAACCGTGTTCGACAGCTGGTTCTTCCTCGGCAAGCTCGGCGGCTTCAACGCCGAGAACCTGCAGGTGCACGAGGAGGGGGCCGAGCTCAGCTGGCTCGCCTACGACCAGGAGGCCGCCGATCAGGCCCTGCCGGCCCTGATGCACAACATGGGCGGCCTCGAGCAGCAGGCCGAGTGGGCCCGCTGCTGGGTGGATCTGGGCACCAGCGACGGCTTCGGGCTCGATGTGCTGCTCAATGCCCTGCGCCAGCTCGATCGGGATGTGGTGGAGATCGCCGAGGTGATCGTGGGCGGCGTGAACGAAGACTGGCCGATCGAGGAGGAGCCCGAGTCTCCCTTCTCCACCTGAAGTACCGGCACCGCTTTCCCCGCCCTACGCCCCCGCCCTGCGCCCCCGATCCGCTGCCCTCGCTCCGCCGCCCCCGCGCCCTCCATGGCCCGTGAACTGCGCCGCCTGCTGATCGATCCCCAGCGTCTGGAGGCGGAGCGGCTGGCCCTCAGCCGCGAGGAGAGCCATTACCTCGGCCGGGTGCTGCGCCTCGGGCCGGGCGGGCGCTTCGCCGTGGTGGATGGCTGCGGCCGCCTCTGGAGCGCCGCCCTGGCGGAAGCCGGCTGGGCCGTGCTGGAGCAGTCGCTGGAGCGGCCCCTGCAGCAGCAGGCCCCGGCGCGGGTGCCCCTGGAGCTCGCCCTGGCGATGCCGCGCCGCGATGGGGAGGTGGTGCTGCGGATGGCCACAGAACTGGGGGTGGACGCCTTCCGGCTGGTGCGGGCCGAGCGCAGCGTGCTGCGGGGGGCGGAAGCGGGGGAGGGCGAGGTGCCGTCCCGCTGGCGCACGATCGTGCGGGAGGCCGCCGAGCAGTGCGAGCGGCTCTGGCTGCCCCGCTGGCAGGATTCGTGCCCGGCCACGGAGCTGTTCGGCCACAGCGGGCCGGGTGTGCGGCTGCTCGCCACCACCCGACATGGGGGCCTGCCGGCCCTGGAGGATCTGCTGGCCGGGGCCGACCCTCTGGCCCTGGAGCAGGGCATCACCCTGGCGATCGGCCCGGAGGGGGGATGGTCGGAAGAGGAGGAAGGCACCGCAGCCGGCGGTGGCTGGCAGGCGGTGACCCTGGGGGAGGGAATCCTGCGCAGCTCCACGGCCGCCGTGGCGGGGGTGGCCCGCCTGGCGGCCCTGCGCTGCGCAGGTGCCTGAGCTGGCTCAGCAGAGGTCGCTCAGAGGAACCAGCTCAGCTGCGGAACAGGCCGGCGGCCATGCTGCGGAAGCCCGCCAGGTTGGCGCCGCCCCGGCGGCGGCGGCTGGGGACGGCGGCACCGGGCACCAGGCAGTCCGGCGCGAAGGTGGCCAGGCTCGGAGCCGGACGGCTGGCGGCGGCGGCGGCCAGCTCGGCGGCGATCGCCTCGGCGGTGGTGAGCACAGCACCGCCCTCCGCGGCGGGGCTGGAGGCGGGAGCCTCGGCCGCCGGCTGGGCGGCAGCCTTCTGGGCCTCCGCCTTCTTGGCGGCGGGCTGGGCAGGGGCCTCGGGGGCGACCGGAGCCACGGCCACCTTCGCCGGCGCGGACGGGGCATCGCCGCCCAGTTCGAGGAAGAACCCTGGCTTGCGCTTGAACACCATGCCGGCGTTGCGGGACTGGGCCGATTATCCGTTCCACCGGGCGGCTTTCCCCTCCTCGCTTAGATCTGTGCAACACATCCACCCCAGGCTTCCCAGCCCGTGCCGGATCAGACCCCCCTCCACTGGCTGATCGCCCTGCTGCTCAATGGGGGGCTGATCGCCCTGGCCCAGCCCCTGCCGGTGCTCACCCCCGCCGGCTGGGTGCATGCGGGCCTGCTGGGTACCGTGCTGTGGGGCTGCCTTGGGGCGCCGGGCTGGCTGGCGGTGGTGGCCTACCTGCTGCTCGGCTCCGCCGTCACCCGCCTCGGGCTGCGCCGCAAGCAGGAGCAGGGCCTGGCGGAGGGGCGGGGCGGCCGCCGCGGGCCGGAGAACGTGTGGGGTTCCGCCCTCACCGGCGCCCTGCTGGCCGTGGCCGTGCCCCTCAGCCCCGCCGCCTGGCATCCGCTGCTGCTGATCGGCTTCTCGGCCAGCTTCGCCGCCAAGCTCGCGGACACCTTCGGCAGTGAGATCGGCAAGCGCTGGGGACGCCAGCCGCGCCTGATCACCACCCTGCGGCCCGTGCCCCCCGGCACTGAGGGGGCCGTGAGCCTGCAGGGCACCGCCGCCAGCCTGGCGGGCAGCGCCCTGATGGCCTCGCTGCTGCTGCCTTTGGGTCTGCTCCCCTCCCCGGCCGCCTGGGCCCTGGTGGTGCTGGTGGGCCTGGGGGCCACCCTGCTGGAGA
>JBMLOS010000006.1:9492-10772 GCA_049242845.1 Prochlorococcaceae cyanobacterium | reverse complement strand
AGAGCCTGCTCGGCGCCACGCTGCAGGGGCGGGTGGCCTGGCTGGGCAACGAGCTCGTGAACGGCCTCCAGACCCTGGTGGCGGCCCTGCTGGCGATGGCGGCCGCCCTGCTGCTCAGGCTCGGCTGAGGGTCAGCCCGGCGTCGGCGGCCTCGCGCCGCAGCCGCTCCAGCAGCGCCTCCGCCCGCCGCTGCGCCAGGCGGGGGTGCAGGCCCAGCCGTTCCCCCAGTTCCACCCAGGTGGCACCCAGCCGATGGCGCCCCTCCAGCAGTTCCCGCTCCTGCGCAGTCAGCTCGGCCAGCCGTTGCCTCAGCCACTGCAGCGGCGGCGCGATCTTCTCCGTGGGGGTGGCCTCCGGCGGGCGGGCCGCCAGCTCATCGATCAGGGTGCCGCCCGGGCCCTCCCCATCGCCGGGGGCGAGCGGGGTATCCAGGCTGCGCAGCCGCTCCGCCTGCCGCAGGCCGGCCGCCTCCTCCAGCAGGGCCACGCCGCAGCCCAGCTGGCGTGCCAGTTCGCTGCTCCCCAGGGGCGGCAGGCCGGCGTGGCGTCGCTGGGCCTGCATTGCCTCCGCCTTCCGCTGCAGCTCCCGCAGCCGCCGCGGTGCCCGCAGGGGGCAGTGGTGATCCCGCAGGTGGCGGAGCATGGCGCCGCGGATGTAGGGCACCGCGAAGCTGCTGAGGCGGGCGTTGTGGCGGGCGTCGTAGGCCTCGATCGCCCGCAGCAGCCCGATTGCGCCGATCTGCACCAGGTCGTCGAGCGGGAGGTCGGTGCAGTGGCGCAGCCGCCCGGCCTGCTGCCGCACCAGGGGGAGGTTGGCGGCGGCCAGGGCGTTGCGCCAGTGGAGGCGGGCATGGGCCTCGGCGGCGCAGGCATAGGCCGCCAGCCAGCTGCGGTTCAGGGCGGCGGGGTCCGCCGGCCCGCGCCGATGGAGCGGCGGGGTGCTGCCGGCGGAGGAGGTGGTATTGGCGGGGGTGAGGGAGAGAGGGGGGCGCTTGCCCATGGCCCGGATCGGAGGCTCCCTTCACGGTGGTTTCACCGGCCCGGCGCCCACCTCCCCCACCCGGAGCACACCCCCCTCCCCCGAAAGGGTGAACTCGTTTGCCCCCTGCGGCCTCAGCAGGCCAGGGGGGTGGCGATCTCGAGGCGCTCCAGCCCCGCCCAGTGCAGCAGGGCAGGCCAGCGCTCCACCCGGCCGTACACCTGCCGGTGCCCCTCGGTGTTGAGGTGGAGGCCGTCGGCCGAAAGCCAGTCGGGCCAGCGGGGATCCGCCAGCAGGGAATC
>JBMLOS010000006.1:0-9482 GCA_049242845.1 Prochlorococcaceae cyanobacterium | reverse complement strand
ACATCCGCTTCCAGGGCCGCCTCCTCCAGCAGCCCCTCGTAGCGGCG
The DNA here is from genome assembly GCA_049242845.1 of Prochlorococcaceae cyanobacterium. Taxonomy (GTDB): domain Bacteria; phylum Cyanobacteriota; class Cyanobacteriia; order PCC-6307; family Cyanobiaceae; genus CBW1002. Next base: position 9,435 of record JBMLOS010000006.1, on the reverse strand, counting down.
CAGGGAGGCCTGGTCGTACCAGAGCACCTCGGCGTAGGGCATCACCGCCTCATCCACCGGGGTGAGGCCGAGCAGGAACACCGGTGCGATCCGGCGGGCCTCCCGCAGCACCTGCTGCAGGCCGAACAGGAAGGCCTCCGGCGCCAGCTGGGGCCGCCCGTCCGCCCGCCCCACCCGGGCGCTGTCGTTCAGGCCGATGCCGATCAGGATGCCCTGGGGCTGCTGGCGGCGCAGCTCCCCCCGGCAGGCCACCTCCCGCTGGAGCCGGGCCGCCAGCTTCTCGAGGCCGTCGCCCCGCACGCCGAGGTTGTAGAGCACCGGGCCCTCCGGCAGGCCCATCCAGTGGCGCCGGAGGCGCTCGCACCAGCCGCCCTCCTCCGGATCGCCCCAGCCATACACGCCGCTGTCCCCGAGCACCACCAGCTTGCGGGGCACGGAGGGTGAGGGAGCCGGAGCGGGCGGCAGCGGAACCATGGCGGCGGAACGGGGGAGGCGGAGCGGTGCCGCCAGTTTCCGTCTCAGCCCGTCTGCAGCCGCTGCCGCAGCCGGTCGCTGATCTCCTCCCCCAGGAGGGTGAGCACGGCGTAGACCACCATCAGGGCGATCACCTGGTCCCAGGCGAAGGCGCTGAGGCTCTCCAGCAGCTGGGTGCCCAGCCCCGTGGCGCCCACCAGGCCCACCACCACCGATTCCCGCAGGATCACATCACTGCGGTAGGCGCCGTAGGCCAGGTAGGAGCGGGCCAGGCGGCTGTAGAGGCCGTAGAGCAGGGCCTGGCGCGGTCCGGCCCCGGCGGCCCGCAGTGCCTGCTCGGCGCTGGGGTCTGCGGCCTGGGCCGCCTCCTCCAGCAGCCGGCCGAGGATGCCGAGGTTGTGGAAGCCCAGGGCCAGGGCGCCGGTCACCAGGCCGGGGTGGAGCACGAACAGCAGCAGCAGGGCCGTGAGCGGCGGCGGCCACAGCCGCCCGAAGGCCCAGCTGATCCGCTGCACCCCCAGGGCCCAGGGCCAGGGTGCCAGCAGCAGCAGCAGCAGCGGAGCCAGCCCCACCGCCAGGGCCGCCGCCAGCAGGGTCATGGCCAGGGTGTGGCCGATCAGCTTCCCCCAGGGCAGGGCGAACACCGCGGCCCAGTCGCTCTGCCCCAGCCCGGGCAGCCCCTGCCACTGCAGCAGGGCCAGCGGGTTCATCTCCAGCCGCCAGGCCGTGAGGGCCAGCAGCGGCAGCAGCAGCAGAACGGTCGCCAGGATCTCCCGGCCGCGGCGGCCCACCCCGCCGCGGGTCAGCCCGAACCGGCGCGGCATCCCCCAGCGCTGCCGCAGCCAGCCCACCAGCCCCTCGAGCAGGAGCATGGCCGCCAGCAGCATCCAGAGGCCGCTCCAGAGTTCATGGAAGGCCAGCGACTGCAGCGTGAGGCGCAGGTCGGTGCCCAGGCCCCCGAGGCCGAACACCCCCAGCAGGGTGGCGCTGCGCAGGGCGCACTCCAGCCGGTAGCCGCCGTAGCTGAGCACCTGCGGCACCAGTCCGGGGCCGAGGGCCGTGAGCAGGGCCTGGGGTGCGGGCACCCCCGCGGCCCGCAGGGCCTCGAGGCTGCGCACCGGCAGGGCATCGAGCAGATCGCTGCACACCCGAGCCACCAGGGCGCCGTAGGGCAGGGCGATCGCCACCACCGCCACGGCCGGCTGGAGCCCCAGGAGCTGGAGCAGCAGCAGCCCCCAGAGCAGTTCGTGGATCGAGCGCGGCACCGCCAGCAGGCGCCGCACCACCTGGGCCGGCCAGCGGTGGCCGCAGCAGGTGTGCCACACCGTGGCCGAGCTGGCCAGGCCGAGCGCCAGCCCCAGGGCCAGGCTCAGGGCCCAGCCCAGCAGGGCCACGCCGAGCGTGATCCCCAGGCCGCGCAGGGCCGAGCCCAGCACCAGCGGATCGAGGGAGGGGGTGACCGCCGCGGTGGCGAAGCGGCCCAGCAGGTCCCAGCCGCCGCCGTGCACCAGGGCCGGCAGCAGCCAGGCCAGCGGCAGCAGCACCAGAGCCGGCAGCAGCACCCAGAGGGGAGCAGCCGGTCGCAAGGCCCAGGGGCGCGGCTGCAGCAGGGGAGGGGCCGTCATCCCAGCAGCACCGGCTCGCTGGCATAGAGCCTGCGCAGGCTCTCCGGATCGAGGGAGGCGGTGGGCTGATCGAACACCACCCTTCCCTGCCGCAGCCCCACCACCCGGTCGAAGCCGGCGATCAGATCCGGACGATGCAGGCTGAGCAGCAGCGCCCGCGGCGCCTCGGCCGTGGCCAGCAGCAGGGCCAGCAAGGCTTCGGCCAGGCGCGGATCCAGGCTGGCGAGGGGCTCATCCGCCAGCAGCAGGGTGGGGTCCTGCCGCAGCAGGCGGGCCAGGGCCACCCGCTGGCGCTGGCCGCCGGAGAGGGCGGTCACCGGCTGATCGAGCAGGGCCGGATCGAGATCCACCTGCTGCAGGGCGGCCCCATTGGCGGCGCTCTCCAGGGGCAGCAGCAGGTTGAGCAGGGCCCGGGGCCAGCCCCAGTGGGCCAGCCGGGCCGCGTTCAGGTTCTGCTGCACGCTCAGCTCCTCGATCAGGCGCAGGTCCTGCCAGAGGGTGCCGATGCGGGCCTGCTGGCGGCGGCGCCTGGCCCGGGAGCGGGCCGGCGGTTCCCCGCTCCACAGCACCTGCCCCCGCGACGGCGCCAGCAGCCCGTTCGCCACCGCCAGCAGGGTGCTCTTGCCGGCGCCGCTCGGGCCCAGCAGGGCCACCCGCTCCCCGGGCCGCAGCACCAGATGCACCGCATCGAGGCGGGGGCGGGCTTCGCCGGTGCCGCCGGGGCGGCCCTCCACCCACACGTCGATCAGCTCGAGCACGGCGGGGGCAGGCGCGGGTGCCATCACGGCGGCGTTCACAGCGGTGAGGGAAGGGCGGGCACGGAAGAGAACACCCTGCCAGAGCGCCAGCCCTGACTACGATCGGTGGGCACTGCGGCAGCTGGGGGCATGCTCGGCGGGAACCGCGACGGCACCGACGGGGGCAAGAACGGCGGCAACGCCTCCTGGATCGAGCGCTACGGCGAGAGCCACCGCCATCCGGTGAATCAGGCCTGCCACCTGCTCGGCATCCCGCTGATCGTGCTCTCCCTCGCCCTGGCGGCCGCCACTCCGTTCGTGCGGCCCCTGGGCTGGCCGGCCCTGGGGCTGTTCGTGTTCGGCTGGGCGCTGCAGTTCCTTGGCCATGCGGTGGAGGGCCGCCCGCCGGAATTCCTCCAGGATCCCCGCTTCCTGCTGGTGGGGGTGCGCTGGTGGTGGCGCAAGGTGGGCAGCTACAGCAGCAGAGCCAGACCCTCGGCGTAACTGCCCACCTTGGGCAGAGGGGGCTTGCCGCTCTTCACCAGGGCCTCCTCGGCGATCACGCTGGCCTCAGGCAGGGAGTGGTACGGGATCGAGGGGTAGGCGTGGTGCAGGGAGTGGTGCGGCAGACCTCCCATCAGGAAATTGAGCACCGGCCCGGAAGAGATGTTCCGCGAGGTGTAGATCTGCGTGAGCTCGTAGGTGCTCCAGCGCTTCCAGAGGCCGTGGTGCTCGATCATTCCGCGCGCCTGCATCACGCCTCCCACCACCCGCTCAACCACCAGCAGCACCAGCACCAGGCGCAGCAGCTGGCCCTGGCTGATGGCCCAGCCGAAGAGCGCGATCTGCACCAGCACGATGCCGATGGTGTCGTTGCGCAGGCCCGCGCCGAGGCGGGAATGGGTGTCGCGCATGCGCCAGCCGAACCAGAACATCGAAATGATCAGCTGGATGCCCCCCATCACCAGCACGCTGACCCAGAAGGGATGGCGGAAGTGCAGGCGCCGCAGCCAACCCGCCTTGGCGGCCTCCTCCTCGGTGGGTTCCCTCCGCTCCGGATCCCGCAGGTCCATCCCGTTCATGCGGTGATGGAGCATGTGCAGGTTGCGGTAGGTGAGGTAGGGCCAGCCCACGGGCCAGCTCAGGGCGCAGCCCACCCCCTGCTCGAACGACCCCATGTGCAGCAGGGTGGCGTGGCTGATGTCGTGGGTGCTGATCATCAGCAGCGAGTAGATCAGCGTGCCGGCCAGCAGCCACAGCAGGGCGATGCCCAGATCCGGCTCGCGCCAGTACATCCACAGGCACGCCAGCGAGGGGATCAGCAGCACCAGCAGCCGGAACCAGCCCAGGGCCTGATTCACCTGGAACAGGGGGCGCACCTCGGCTTCGATCTCCTCGGTCATGAGGCGATCAGCGCGGCGCTGGTCGCGATCCACCTGGGCCTCTTGCCCTGCTTCGGTGAGAACGATCATCCCCGTACGGGAAAGACACAGATGCGCTGAGGTTAGGTCGGCCGGAAGGTGCCGTGGGTGCTGCCCACAACCTTCGCGGCCGACCGGAGCGCTGCCGTGGTCCGGGGCTTCAGCGGATCTTGCCGATCTGGCGTCCCACCTGCTCGATCTGGCGATAGGCGCCGGCGCTGGCTCCGGTGAACTGCTGGGCGCCGAACAGCTGCAGGATCTGCTTCTGCTCGGGATCCTTCGGCCGCCAGCTGAGGATCGCCTTCTGCAGCCGCTGGGTGAAGCCCTTGCCGAAGCGTTTGTCGAGGTCGGGCTGGGCGATCCAGTGGTAGTCGGGGTAGGGGGGCGTGCGCCAGATCTGGATCACCTTGGCCCGGTTGGCCTTGCCGTCGCGCAGGTTCGCCTTCCACACCTGCTCGTTCACCACGCCGGCGTCGTAGGCGCCGCTCTGCACCAGGGCGATGGTGGCGTCGTGGCTGCCGCTGAAGCCCGGTGCCCCTCCGGCGAAGTCCGAGAGCTTCACGCCCGCCTGCTGCAGGAAGTACTGGGGCATCAGCCGGCCCGAGGTGGAGCTCTCGGAGCCGAAGGTGAAGCGCTTGCCCTTGAGAACGCTCAGCCCCTTCTGGTTGCGGATCGGCTGGATGCCGCTGCGGGTGCTGGCGATGAACACGCTGTGGAAAGCCGCATCGATGTCCCGCTGGGCGATCACCTGGGCGCCGGGTTTCTGCAGGCGGGCCTGCACGCCGGTGAGGCCGCCGAACCACACCAGATCGAGATTGCCCGTGCGGAAGGCGCTCACCGCCGCGCTGTAGTCGGTCATCGGCACGTACTTCACCGTCACGCCCAGCTGCTGGCCCAGTTCATCGGCCACCAGCCGGTAGAGCCGGTTCAGCTTCTCGGGGTTCTGGTCCGGGATGGCACTGATCCGCAGCAGCTTCTGCTGCGCCTCGGCCCGGGGGATGCCGCTCAGCGGCGAGGGGGTGCGGGCGGGAAGGACCGCCGGCAGCACGGCCAGGGAAAGGCCGCACAGCACGGCGGCCCAGCGTTCTCGGATGCGCATGGTCGAGAGGGTGGGGGTCCCCGGGGCGGTCTTCCCGTGCCCGGAGGTCAGAGGGAGCCCAGGAACCGCTCGAGACGGCCCAGGCCGTCGCTGATCGTGGCAGGGGATGCGGCGCAGGAAAGGCGGATGCAGCGGTCGTCGCCGAAGGCGCCCCCGGGCACCACCGCCAGCCCCACCTCCTCCAGGAGCCGGTTGCAGAGCGTCATCGAGTCCATGCCGTAGGCGCTCACGTCCGGGAAGGCGTAGAAGGCGCCTTCCGGCGGCAGCAGGGTGAGGCCCGGGATCCTCTGCAGGCCGTCGCTGAGCAGCTGGCGGCGCTCGCTGAACTGCTCCGCCATCGCGTGCACGCAGTCGCGGGGCCCCTCGATCGCCGCCAGGGCGCCGAACTGGGCGAAGCTGCACACGTTGCTGGTGCTCTGGCTCTGGAGCGCGATCGCGGCGGCCACCACGGCGGGCGGGCCCGCCAGCCAGCCCACCCGCCAGCCGGTCATGGCCCAGCCCTTGGCGAAGCCGTTCACCACGAAGGTGCGATCGGCCAGATCCGGCGCCACCGCCGCGAAGCTGTGGTGCTCCTGGCCCGGCGCCAGCAGGAACTCATAGATCTCGTCGCACACCACCGCCACCTGGGGATGGCGGCGCAGCACCGCCGCGATCGCCTCCAGTTCCTCGCGGCGCAGCACCGAGCCGGTGGGGTTGGAGGGGCTGTTGAGCACGAGCAGCCGGCTGGCCGGGGTGATCGCCGCCTCCAGCTGCGCGGCGCTGAGGCGGAAGCCGCTGGCCGCGTCGCTGGGCAGCAGGCGCACCGAGGCGCCCGCCAGCTGGGCCAGCTCCGGGTAGCTCAGCCAGTAGGGCGAGGGCAGCAGCACCTCGTGGCCCGGGTCGAGCAGCACCTGGAAGAGGTTGTAGAGCGCCTGCTTGCCGCCGTTGGTCACCAGCACCGCATCGCTGCTGGTGGGGATGCCGTTCTCGCGGCTGAGCTTGGTGGCGATCGCCTGGCGCAGCCGGGGTTCGCCGGCGGCGGGGCCGTAGCGGGTGTGGCCGGCCTCGAGGGCCTCGGCCGCGGCGGCGCGGATGAAGGCCGGGGTGTCGAAGTCGGGTTCGCCGGCACTGAGGCTGCAGATGTCGCGGCCTTCGGCCTTGAGCTGTTTCGCCCTGGCGGCGATGGCCAGGGTGAGGGAGGGCTGCAGCGCCTGCGCCCGGGCAGACAGCGTCAACGGGGCCGGCATCGGTGCGGGCGCGCCAACACGGGCGCGGCTTCGGCGTTCAGGTCATCCTGCCTCACGCCCTGCGGCGTCCGGGTTCAGGCGGTCACCATTCGCCACGCCGCCGGCCGGGCCGCGTTCTCTGGGCCCCCTGTCACAGGATGGCGGCCACTCCCCCGGTGCCCATGAACCCGGAGCCCCTCTCCAGCCAGGTCCGGCAGCCGGATCTGTTCCACGGCCAGCCCGCCGCCGTCGCCGCTGAGCCCCACCCGGAGGATGCCCTCGGGGCGCTGGCCGCCGCCTGCGCCGAGTGCCGCCGCTGCGGCCTGGTTGCGGGGCGCCAGCAGGTTGTGGTGAGCCGCGGCGATCCGGCTGCCCGGCTGATGGTGATCGGCGAGGGCCCCGGGGCCCAGGAGGACGCCAGCGGCAGCCCCTTCGTGGGCCGGGCGGGCCAGCTGCTCGATCAGATGCTCGCCAGCGTGGCGATCGATTCCAACCGCGACGCCTACATCTGCAACGTGGTGAAGTGCCGTCCGCCGGACAACCGCAAGCCCACCCCGGCGGAGATGGCGGCCTGCCTGCCCTGGCTGGAGCGCCAGATCCAGCTGGTGGATCCGGCCGTGATCCTGCTGGCCGGCGCCACCGCCATGGAGGGGCTCCTGGGGGTGAAGGGGGGCATCACCCGCCTGCGGGGGCAGTGGCGCCGGGGCGAGGGCGCGGTGCTGGGCGGCCGTTGGTTGATGCCGATCTTCCATCCCTCCTATCTGCTGCGCAATCCCTCGCGCCAGTCCGGCAGCCCCAAGTGGCTCACCTGGCAGGACCTCCAGGACGTCCGCCGCCGCCTCGATCAGCTCGCAGCGGGAGGGGAGGGCGCCGATCCGTCGCTTCCGCCCGGTCTGTGACAGGCTTTGCCCCGTCCGACCACCCGGCCCTCCCGCCATGACCGGCACCCTGGCCCGTCCCGACACCGCCCCTGCGGGCCTGCCCGCCGACTGGGCCAGCAACCCCCGCTACGACACGGTGATCCGCCGCCGCAAGACCCGCAGCGTGCGGGTGGGCGACGTGTGGGTGGGCAGCGACCACCCGGTGGTGGTGCAGTCGATGATCAACGAGGACACCCTCGATGTGGAGGGCGCCACCGCCGGCATCCGGCGGCTGCATGAGGCCGGCTGCGAGATCGTGCGGCTCACGGTGCCGAGCCTGGCCCACGCCAAGGCCGTGGGCGAGATCCGCAGACGCCTGGAGGACACCTACCGCCCCGTGCCCCTGGTGGCGGACGTGCACCACAACGGCATGAAGATCGCCCTGGAGGTGGCCCAGCACGTCGACAAGGTGCGCATCAATCCGGGCCTCTACGTGTTCGACAAGCCGGATCCGAACCGCAGCGAGTTCAGCCCCGAGGAGGTGGCGGCGATCGGCGAGCGCATCCAGGCCACCCTCGAACCGCTGGTGAGCCTGCTCAAGCAGCAGGACAAGGGCCTGCGCATCGGCGTGAACCACGGCTCCCTGGCCGAGCGCATGCTGTTCACCTACGGCGACACCCCCCTGGGGATGGTGGAGAGCGCCATGGAGTTCATCCATATCTGCGACCGCCTCGACTTCCACAACATCGTGGTGTCGATGAAGGCCTCCCGGGCTCCGGTGATGCTGGCCGCCTACCGGATGATGGCCGACCGCATGGATGCCGAGGGCTTCCACTATCCCCTCCATCTGGGTGTGACCGAGGCCGGCGACGGCGACTACGGCCGCATCAAGAGCACCGCCGGCATCGCCACCCTGCTGGCCGAGGGGCTGGGCGACACCATCCGGGTGTCGCTCACCGAGGCCCCCGAGAAGGAGATTCCGGTCTGCTATTCGATCCTGCAGGCCCTGGGCCTGCGCAAGACCATGGTCGAGTACGTGGCCTGCCCCAGCTGCGGCCGCACCCTGTTCAACCTCGAGGAGGTGCTGCACAAGGTGCGCGCCGCCACCGCCCACCTCACCGGCCTCGACATCGCCGTGATGGGCTGCATCGTCAATGGCCCCGGCGAGATGGCCGATGCCGACTACGGCTATGTGGGCAAGACCCCCGGCACCATTTCCCTGTACCGCGGCCGGGAGGAGATCCGGCGGGTGCCGGAGGCCGAAGGGGTGGAAGCCCTGATCGCGCTCATCCGGGAGGACGGCCGTTGGGTTGACCCCTGAGGGCGGCTTCCCGACCGGTATTGGGCGCTACGTTATAGATACCTAAATTTCCCGAGGGCGCTCTTCATGCCCAGTGGTCGCACCTCCTTGATGGTGCTTGTCGGACTTGGAGCCTGTGCCGCGACGGCTGTCATGGCCAGGGAAATGGTCATCACCCCGGCCGGAGGCGTCTCGATCGCCGACAGCCCGAAGGAGGTGATGGATCAGGCCTGGCAGATCGTTTTCCGCGATTACCTCGATACCACTGGCAAGTACACCCCGGAGCAGTGGCGCAAACTGCGCAGCACCCTGCTGGCCAAGAGCTATGGCAGCAACAAGGAGGCCTACGAGGCGATCCGGGGCATGCTCGCCACTCTTGATGATCCCTACACCCGCTTTCTTGATCCGCGGGAATTCAAGGAGATGCAGATCGACACCTCCGGCGAACTCTCCGGGGTGGGCATTCAGCTGAGTCTCGATAAGGACACCAAGGAACTGGTGGTGATCTCGCCGATCGAGGGATCGCCCGCTTCCCGGGCCGGTGTGATGCCGAAGGATGTGATCGTTTCGATCGACGGCAAGCCCACCAAGGGCATGAGCACGGAGGATGCCGTCAAGCTGATCCGCGGCAAGGCGGGCACCACCGTGAATCTGGTGCTGCGCCGCAAGGGCCAGAACCTCACCATGCCCCTCACCCGCGAGCTGATCGAACTG
>JBMLOS010000005.1:0-3005 GCA_049242845.1 Prochlorococcaceae cyanobacterium | reverse complement strand
GGCGCCCATGTAGCCCACCACCAGATCGGCACCGGCGTTGGTGTAATCAAAGCAGCTCAGGCAGCTCGGAGCGAAGACGTCCTTCAGCTTGGGCGTGTCAAGCCCGAAGAAGGGAACGGTCTCCTCGCTGCCGTCCTCGTGGCGGAAGTGGATGCGGAAGTCCTGCATGAACTCGTAGTGCACCACCGTGGCCGGGGAGCGGCTGGCGCTCTCCAGGAAGGTCTGCAGACCCTGGCGGCTCACGTTATCCACGCAGGGCAGGCCGAGCACGTAGAGCTCATCGAGGGGCAGGGTGTCCTGCACGGCCCGCAGGGCCTGGATCTGGCAGCCCACCCCGATCGCCAGCAGGCGCCGGATGCCGCTGTCCGGCAGCTGCTCCAGCACCGCCAGGTTGGGGGAGAGGGTGGGCTTGTTCACCCGCGCCGCCAGCACCTGCTCGGGAGTTCGGGCAAGGATGGGCTCCGGTGTGAAGCGATCGTCGGGGCTCTGGCCCACGCACAGCACCGCATCCACCAGGCCGCTCTCCAGGGCCCGCACGCCGATCCGCGACACGATCCCGGTCCACTGGGCACCGGCAATCGGCTCCTTCAGCCGGGCGGTGAACATGCGCTGGTGGATCCCGAAGTAGAGCTCGTTCTCGTCGTCGAGATCACGGCTGCGGCCGTGGGCCGCCGTTTCCATCGCCTCGAAGCGCTGCTCGAGGAAGGCGCAGGCCCGGCGCACGTAGGCCACCCAACGGCTGTCGCAGAGGCCGCAGTCGCTGCAGAGATCCTTCGCTGGCCGCACGGTGCCGCGGGCCATGGGCCGGGCGCGCTCGTGGGGGGCGACGGAGGTGGCGGAAGGGTTGGGTGGGGTGGTGGTCATGGTCGGCGGCACGGTCACCACGCGGGGCCAAGCTATCGGTCGCCGTTCCCCGCCGTCGGGCGGCGCGGGCGGATCCGCACGGGGCCGGATCGGGCCTGGGAGCAGAGTGGGAGGACATCCGCTCGTCCGCCGGCGCCGATGCCCTCCCGCTGGGATCCTCGACACCCCATGCCCCGCAAGCGTTCAAAGGAAGAGCCCAAGGCGGGCAAGGGCCAGAAACCCCGCCTGGGCCTGCGCTTACCGTCCTTGCGGGATCCTCGCTTCCGGCGCGACCTGGGCCTGCTGGCGTTGGCCATCGGCGGCGCCCTGGCCGGCGGCACCCTGTTCGGACTGATCTGGCCGGAGCCCGACCGCTCCCTGGCCACCCAGCTGGAGGTGACGCCCTCCTCCCTGGCGGAGAAGCCCGGCCGGCCGGTCACGGTGCTGGTGATCGGCAGCGACGCCGACACCCTGGGCGCCAGCGACAACGGCGCTGCTCCGAGGGGTCCCGCCCAGTCCGACACTCTGCTGCTGGTGCGGGTGAACCCGAAGGGCCCGCTGCAGGTGCTTCAGCTGCCGGTGGAACTGGCGGTGAACCTGCCGGGCAGCGCTCAGCCGGTGCGCCTGGGGGATCTCTACAAACGCGGCGGCCCCATGCTCACCGCCGACGTGGTGCGCGAACTGGTGGGGCTGGAGCCGGGCCGCCCCGACCGCTATCTGGTGCTGCCCCGGGCGGCCCTGCGCAGCCTGGTGAGCGAGGTGGGGGGCCTGGAGGTGAGCCCGCCCACCACCATGAAGTACGAGGACAAGAGCCGGAAATACAAGATCGACCTGCAGAGCGGTCTGCAGCGGCTGGATGGCCGCCAGGTGGAGCAGATGGTGCGCTACCGCGACAAGTGGCTGGGGGAACAGAGCCGGCGCACCAACCAGAAGCTGGTGCTCACCAGCCTGCGGGAGCGGCTGGGACAGCCCGAGGTGCTGGCCCAGCTGCCGGGTCTGCTGGCCGGGCTCCAGGGAAAGGTGGAAACCAATCTCACCGCCCGCGAAACCCTCAGCCTGCTGGCGGCGGGCCTCGACGACGGGCGCCCGATCCGGTTCGCTGCCCTGCCGCTGGCTCCGGAGAAGAAGGAGCACGGCGGTCTGCGTCAACTGGCGGCGGAGGCCGCCGGCCCGCTTTGGAAAGCGCCCTGATCGGGGAGGGTCGACAGGGGCACCGGATCGAGGGCCAGCAGCCTGCGGCCCAGCAGCAACTGCAGCTCACCATCGTCGAGCTCCGCGAAGCACCCAAGCCAGGGCAGTCCGTCGGCACGGCGTGCCTCCGGGTTCCAGGGGCCGTCCCACTGGAGCAGGCCCACAAGCGGCACGCCCCACTGGCGGAGCAGGGCGGCACCCGCCGCCGGCAGACCACTGGCGAGCTGATCGGCGGGCACCAGCAGAAGCACGGGCTGGCACCAGGCTCCCAGCGCTTCGGCCCAGCTTCCACCTGCCTCAAGGGGGAGGCCGGGATCGCAGGGCAGGGCGGCGAGGCAGCCGGAACCGCCGGAGCGCAGCCGGGCCAGGGCCTGGTGCGGAGGCTCGTTGGCGGGCAGCACCGCCAGCTCCAGCCCGAGCCACCGAACCAGCTCCGGTGCTGCCTCGGCCGGCAGGTCGGGGCCACCCACGGGTCTGAGGGCCGCCAGCACCAGCGGGAAAGGAAGCGTCATCCTTCTTCAACCGTGGGGGACCACCCCGCTTCTACCATCGAAACACCGCCGGACCGCTCACGCCGCCCGTGACCAGTTTCTCGACCGCCGAACGGGTGGAACCGAGCGGGGAAGCCCCCCATGCCTCCAACGAAGCCCGCCGGCTGCGCCTGTTCAGCGGCACATCCAACCCGGAGCTGGCCCGGGAGATCGGCGCCTATCTGGGGGTGCCGGACGGGCCGCGGGTGATCAAGCGCTTCGCCGACGGCGAGCTCTACATCCAGATCCAGGAATCGATCCGCGGCTGCGACGTGTTCCTGATCCAGCCCACCTGCGCCCCGGTGAACGACCACCTGATGGAGCTGCTGATCATGGTGGATGCCTGCCGGCGGGCCTCCGCCCGGCAGATCACGGCCGTGGTCCCTTACTACGGCTACGCCCGCGCCGACCGCAAGACGGCGGGCCGCGAATCGATCACCG
>JBMLOS010000004.1:0-6067 GCA_049242845.1 Prochlorococcaceae cyanobacterium | reverse complement strand
CTCTGGTTGCAGATCAGGTAGGCCACCGGCAGCACCAGGCTGCCGTCGGCGGAGCGGTGGCGGCACAGGCATTCGTCCATCCAGGCGCCACCACGCTTGCTGCCGGGGCGGCTGTAGGGGTCGAGATAGAAGGCCGCCAGAGCTTGGCCCACGGCGTCCCCGCCAGCTGGGACGGCCTCGTGGATGCGGAAGTAGCGCACGTCCGGATGCCAGAGCGGCGCCTCGCCGTCGGCGGCCACGATGCGGATGCCGAAGAGGCGCTGGCAGAGCCCGAACAGACCCTCCAGCACCCGCTCAAGGTGAAACCAGGGCCGCAGGGCCTCGGAATCGAGGTCGAAGCGCTCCCGCCGCAGCACCTCGGCCCAGTGGCTCACATCCCAGGGCTTCAGATCGGCGGCCTCGGGGGCGCCGTGGCGGTCGGCGCAGGCCCGCAGCTCCTCGAGTTCCTGCACCGCCACGGGATAGGCCGCCGCCCGCAGCTCCTCCAGCAGGGTCTCCACCGCGTCGATGGAATCGGCCATCTTGGCGGCGAGGCTCACCTCCGCCCAGTTGGCGAAGCCCAGCCGCCGGGCCTGCTCCCGGCGCAGGGTGAGGATGCGCTCGATCAGGGGCCGGTTGTCGAGTTCGCCCGAGGAGGCCCGGCTCACCTGGGCGCGGTAGACCTGCTCCCGCAGGTCGCGGCGGGTGCTGTACTGCAGGAAGGGGAACACCCGCGGCAGATCGAGCCCCATGCGCCAGGGGCCCTCCTCTGCGGTGGCGGGGGAGCCATCCGGGCGGGTGTCGCCGGCCTCGCGGGCCGCCTGGGCGAGCAGATCCCGCAGACTGGGGGGCAGACCGGCCACCTCGGAGGCCTCGGTGAGCAGCAGGCTCCAGCCGTTGGTGGCATCGAGCACGTGGTTGCTGTAGCGGCTGGCCAGTTCGGCGAGCTCCTGGGTGGCGGCGTTGAAGGCCTCCTGCTCATCGCCCTCGAGCCCCACGCCGCGCAGATCCATGTCCCGCAGCTCGGCCTCGAGGATGCGCTGCTGGGTGGCATCCAGAGCCGCTCCGGTGGCACCGTCCTGCAGGGCCTTCAGGGCGGCATGGGTCACCCGGCTCTGGCCGGCGCGGCTGCCGAACTCCACCACCCGGCCCTGCTGGCGCTGGTGGGCCTCCCGCAGCTCCGGGGTGTTGCAGACCCCGTGCAGGTGACTCACCACCCCCCAGCTCCAGCGCAACCGCTCCCCCAGCCGCTGCAGGGGATCCATCACCTCGGCCCACTGCAGGGGGGTGTCCTCCTCCAGGCGCCGGGAGAGGTTCTCCTCCAGGGCGGTGAGGGTGGCTTGCAGATCGTCGATCAGGGCGGGGATGGCCTCATCCACCTGCTCGGCGGTGATCGCCTCGAACGGGGGCAGGCCTTCTCCCTTGAGCAGGGGGAGGGGAGCAACGGCGGCACTCGCGGTCATGGCGGGGGGCAGCGGTGCCCCCATTCCACAGCCTTGCGTGTCAGGGCGTGGTTCAGCCGAGGGCGGTGAACCGGCCCATGGCCAGCTGCACCGTCTGGGCGAGCTCGGTGGCGATCGAGTTGGTGGTGGCCTCGTAGAAATCGATCGCCACCCGGGGCCAGAAGCCGATCACCAGGGTGGGCACCAGCAGGGTGAGGCCGATCAGCAGCTCGCGGGGGTTCATGTCCCCCACCACCGCCAGGGCCGGAATCCTCGGACCGAAGAACACCCGCCGGCAGAGGGAGAGCAGATAAACCGGCGTGAGCACCAGGCCGATGGCGGCGAGCACGATCGTGATCACCCGGAAGCCCACGGTGAAGCCGTCGTTGGCCGTGACCCCGAGGAACACGGTGATCTCGCTCACGAAGCCACTCATGCCGGGCAGGGCGAGGGAGGCCAGGCAGCTGGCCAGGAAGAAGGCGAAGGTGATCGGCAGGGCCTTGGCCAGGCCGCCCATGTTGGGGATCGAGAGGGTCTTGGTGCGCTCGTAGAACACCCCGGTCACGAAGAACATGGCGGCGGCGATCAGGCCGTGGCTGATCATCTGCAGCTGGGCTCCGCTGATGCCGAGCGCATCGATCGCACCGATGCCCAGAAGCACGAAGCCCATGTGGCTCACGGAGCTGCAGGCGATCCTCCGCTTCACGTTGTCCTGGGCGAAGGCATTGAGGGCGCCGTAGATGATGTTCACGATGCCGAGCACCACCAGGGCCGGAGCCAGCTGCAGATGGGCCTCCGGCAGCATCTGCACGTTGAAGCGGAGCAGGGCATAGCCGCCCATCTTCAGCAGCACCCCCGCCAGAAGCATCGACACAGGCGCATTGGCCTCCCCATGGGCATCCGGCAGCCAGGTGTGCAGGGGGAACATCGGCAGCTTCACGCCGAAGCCCACCAGGAAGCCGAGATAGCAGAGCAGCCCGAAGGTGCCCCCGGGGCTGCGGGCCGCCAGTTCGCTGAGGTTCAGGGTGAAGGGGCCGTTCAGGGCCAGGGCCAGGCCGCTCACCAGGATCAGCAGGGAGGCGGTGGCGGTGTAAAGGATGAACTTGGTGGCGGCGTACTGGCGCTGCTGGCCGCCCCAGATGGCGATCAGCAGGTACACCGGCACCAGCTCGAGCTCCCAGGCCAGGAAGAAGAGCAGGAAGTCCTGGGAGAGGAACACCAGCCCCTGGGCCGAGGCCTGCAGCAGCAGCAGGGCGAAATAGAGGCGGGTCTTGCGGTTCACCGACCAGCTGGCCGCCACCGAGAGGAAGGTGACCAGGCCGCTGAGCACCACCAGGGGGGCGGAGAGGCCGTCGGCCGCGAGGGACCACTCCAGCCCCAGGGCAGGCACCCAGTTGACCCGCTCCACCAGCTGCAGGCCACTGAGCCCGCCGTCGAAGTGGCGGGCGAACACCCACAGCATCAGCAGGAAATCCACCAGCAGCACCGCCAGGGCGATGCCGCGGGGCAGGCGGGGATCACTGCCGTCGCCGGGCAGCAGCGGCATCAGCAGGGCCGCGGCGGCCGGCAGCAGCACGATCAGGCTGAGCCACGGGAAGGAGGATGCCGCCGGCTCGGCAGTGAGGGACGCGACCAGAAGCGGGAGGTTGGCGTCCATCACCAGGATGCAGGATTGAAAAGGTTCCTCGGTGCCGGCCCATGGGCACGGGCAGGCCCTGCTGCAGCGGAACCGAGCCGCGGAGCCCTGGCCTGTGTTGGAACTGGGCCGCAATCTATCAGTTGCCCCCTGACGAAGTAGGTATACATACCCAGCTCCAGTGCCTCGGCGGCTCCTTTCCTCAGCGTGGCGGCAGGGGCTCCCAGTAGCTGCCGCGGTGGCGCACCCCCAGCACCTCGGAGCGGGCACTCACGCCCTCCCGTTCCCAGGTGCGGGCCATCGCCTCCCCCACCGCCTCCGCCACCGGAGGGGTGCAGAGGGCCAGCAGGGTGGGGCCCGCCCCGCTGATCACGCAGCCCCAGGCTCCGGCGGAGATCGCCGCCTCGCGGACGGCACGCCCCCCCTGGATCAGCCCCCAGCGGTAGGGCTCATGCAGGCGGTCGTGCATGCCGTCGGCGATCAGGTCGCCGTTGCCGGTGCGCAGTCCCTGCAGCAGCAGGGTCAGGGCCCCCAGGTTCATCACCGCATCCGGAATCGGGATGCTCTTCGGCATCGCACGCCGGGCCTCGCTGGTGGTGAGCCGGATCGAGGGAATGGCCACCACCGCCCGCACCTGGTCGGACCACTCACAGCGCACCACCCGCCAGCGATGGGAGGCGGCCTTGGCCGTGAGACAGAGACCGCCCACCAGGGAGGGCACCACGTTGTCCGGGTGGCCCTCGATGTCGATCGCCAGCTCCAGCAGCTTCTCCTGGCTGAGGGGCTCCCCCACCAGGGCATTGGCGCCCATCAGGCCGGCCACGATCGCCGTGGCGCTGCTGCCCAGGCCCCGGGCCGGGGGCACGGCGAGCCGCACCCGCGCCTCGAGCGCCACGGGCTCCTCGCCGGCCTCCCGCCAGACCCGCTGGGCGGCCCGGTACACGAGTTTGTCGGGTCCACCGCGGAGGTGAGATCCCTCGCTGCCTTCGATGATCAGATCGAAGCGCTCGCTTCCTCCCTCGATGCAACGCAGTTCGAAGCGGTTGTCGAGATCGAGGGCGGCCCCGAGACAGTCAAAACCCGGGCCGATGTTGGCGGTGGTGGCGGGCACGTCCACCACAACGCCCTGGCCGATCTGCGGACGCACCATCGAAAACCTTCGTCACTTGTCTGTTCCTTGGGGGCCAGTGTCCCACTCCCCTGCCCGCGGAACCGGCATCCCTGAGCCAGAGCGGTTCAGGCCAGCAGCATGCGGGCGCGGCAGGCGGCGCTGAACAGGCCCAGATCCGCATCCACCACCGCGGTGATCGGGATGTCCTCGAGCGGGGCCCGCAGGCGGCCCTTGGCCAGGAAAGCCTGCCGGAAGGTGGGGCCGCGCAGACCGGAGAGGAGCTTGGCGGCGGTGCCGCCCGCCAGCCAGAGGCCGCCGCGGCTGAGGGCCGTGAGCGCCAGATCCCCGCAGACGCTGCCGTAGGCCGAGAGCCACAGATCCAGCGCCTCGCTCGCCAGCCCATCCCCGGCCGCGGCGGCGGCGGCGGTGGCGGCCGGCAGGTCTTCGGGGGCGGAGGCGCCCTGCTGCAGGGCCCGATGCCAGCGCTCCGCCACCGGAGCGAGGGCATGGGAGCCGGCCCCGGGGCGGGAGGCCAGCAGCCAGCGGGTGACATGACCGAGGCCGGTGCCGCTGACCACCCGCTCGATCGAGACCCGCTCGAGGGCCAGATCCCGCCGCAGCCACTCCTTCAGCTCCCATTCCCCCTCGGTGCGCGGGGCGAATTCGCCGTGGCCGCCTTCACTGGCCACGGCCTGCAGCCCGGCGGCGGTGGGCACCCCGTAGGCCACCCCCAGGCCGGTGCCGGCCCCCACGATCAGCAGCGGCGCCGTGGGTTCCGCCCGGCCGTCATGCACACAGGCCAGCTGGGAGGCCTCCAGATGGGGCAGCCCGTAGACCAGCACGGCGAAGTCGTTCTCCAGCTCGAGGCGGGGAATGGCACAGGAGCGGGCCAGGGCCGCCGCCTCCAGCTCCCAGGGGAGGTTGGTGAGCCGGGCGCTGCCTCCCTGCACCGGACCGGCCACCGCCAGGCAGGCGGCCTGCGGCGGCGGCTCCTCCCCCAGGAAGGTGGCCACCATCGGAGCCAGATCGGGCCAGTCGGCCGAGACGAAGCGTTCGCGCCGCAGCAGTTCCAGCCTGCCCTCCGCCGAGCGGTAGAGGGCCAGCAGGGTCTTGGTGCCTCCGATGTCTCCCGCCAGAAGGGTGCCCATGGCGATGGCTCAGGCCGGAAGCGGGGCCGGCAGGCCCAGCCCGGCGGCCCGCTCGGCGTTGGCCCGGGCGGCGGCCGCGAGCAGATCGGCCACCGCCAGGCTGCCCAGATCGCCGTCGCGGCGGCTGCGCAGGCTCACCTGGCCGGCTTCGGCCTCCTTGGCTCCGATGACCCCGAGCAAGGGGATCTTCATCTGCTCGCCGTTGCGGATCAGCTTGCCGAGTCGATCGCCGGAGGCATCCACCGTGGCCCGCACGCCCGCTGCCCTGAGCTGAGCCAGCAGCTCGTGGGCGTAGGGGCGCACCTCATCGGTGACCGGCAGCAGCCGGATCTGCTCGGGTGCCAGCCAGAAGGGGAAATCGCCGGCGTAGTTCTCGGTCATGATCCCGAAGAACCGCTCCAGCGAGCCGAAGATGGCGCGGTGGATCATGATCGGCCGCTGGCGCGATCCATCGGCGGCCACGTACTCCAGGTCGAACCGCTCGGGCAGGTTGAAGTCGAGCTGGATGGTGGAGCACTGCCACATCCGGCCGATCGCATCCTCGATCTTGAGGTCGATCTTGGGGCCGTAGAAGGCGCCGCCGCCCTCATCCACCTTGTAGGCCCAGCCCTTGCGGATCAGGGCCTCGATCAGCCCCTGGGTGGCGAGCTCCCACACGGCGTCCTCGCCGATCGATTTCTCCGGCCGGGTGGAGAAGTTGATCTCGTAGCTGCGGAAATCGAAGGTGGAGAGGATCTGCTCGGTGAGATCG
>JBMLOS010000003.1:0-4474 GCA_049242845.1 Prochlorococcaceae cyanobacterium | reverse complement strand
CACCGCCGATGTTCTCCGGCAGGCCCGCATTGGGGATGCAGCTCACCACGAAGGGACTGTGGGCGCTGAGATAGCGGATGTGCTCCTTCATCTGCTCCGGCCCTGTGGCGCAGTTCAGGCCGAGCACATCGATCGCGAAGGGCTCCAGGATCGCCACGACCGCGGCGATGTCGCTGCCCACCAGCATCGTGCCGGTGGTCTCCATGGTCACGCTCACCATCAGCGGCCTGCGCTCGCCCGTGCGGGCGAAGGCGGCCTCGATGCCCTGCAGCGCCGCCTTGATCTGCAGCACGTCCTGGCAGGTCTCGACGATGAACAGATCCACATCCCCCGCCAGCAGGCCCTCGGCCTGTTCCTGGAAGGAGGCCTTCATGGTGTCGAAGTCCACGTGGCCCAGGGTGGGCAGCTTCGTGGTGGGCCCCATCGAGCCGGCCACGAAGCGCGGCTTCTCCGGCGTGCTGTAGGCATCGGCCATCTCGCGGGCCAGCTCCGCCGCCCGCTGGTTGATGGTGAAGGCCTGATCGGCGATGTCGTATTCAGCCAGCACCAGGGAGGTGGCCCCGAAGGTGTCGGTCTCGATCACATCGGCGCCCACCTCCAGGAACTGGCGGTGCACCGCCTGCACCGCGTCCGGCCGGGTGAAGACCAGGTATTCGTTGCAGCCCTCCAGGGCGGCGCCGCCGAAATCCTCGGCGGTGAGATTCATCTGCTGCAGCGAGGTGCCGGTGGCGCCGTCGAACACCAGCACCGGCCTCTCGGGGCCGTGCAACCGCTCCAGGAAACCCACCCGCTGGGATCGCGGCGAAGGGGCCACGTCAGGGGAGGGGGCGGCGCTGGTGGGGGCGGAAGTCGGCATGGTGGAAGTGTCGCTCAGCCGTCGACGCGGATGCGCGTCACCCAGTGGTCATAGGCGGGATCCCTGCCCTCCGTGATTGCGGTGAGCCGATCGCGCAGGGTCTCCATCACGGGGCGGTGGGTCGAGAGGTCGGTGGTCTCCACCCGCCGCACCGGCGTCACCCGGGCGGCGGTGCCGGTGAGGAACACCTCATCGGCCACGAACAGCTCGGTCTTGTCCACGGCCCGCTCCAGCACCGGAATGCCGAGGTCGCGGGCCAGTTCGAGCACGCTGGCGCGGGTGATGCCCTCGAGGATGTCCTGATCCACGCCGGGGGTGATCAGCACGCCGTCGCGCACGATGAACAGGTTCATGCCGCTGGCCTCGCTCACCTTGCCGCGGCTGTTGAGCAGCAGGGCCTCGTCGAAGCCGCTCTTCACGGCCTCGGTCTTGGCCAGGGAGCTGGTGATGTAGGCGCCAGAGATCTTGCCCCGCAGGGGCAGAGAGCGGTCCTCCTGGCGGGTCCACGAGCTGATGCGGCAGCTCACCCCATCGGGGGAGAGGTAGTCACCCAGTTCGATGCCATAGATCAGGAAATCGGTCTGGATATCGTGCAGCCGCGGCGCGATGCCCAGATCGCTGGTGTACACGAACGGCCGCAGGTAGATCGGGCAGGTAGGGCGGTTGGCCTGCAGGAAGGCGTGAATCGCCGCGTGGATCGTCTCCTCGCTCAGCTCGGTGAGCAGCAGCCGGGCGCTCTGGCTGAGCCGGCGGGCGTGGCGGTCGGCCCGGAACAGCAGGATCTCGCCCGGATCACCGGGGTTGGGGATGGCCCGCATCCCCCCGAAGGCACCGGTGCCGTAGTGGAGGGCATGGGTGGCCACCGACAGGGTGGCCTCCGCGAAGGGCACGCATTTGCCGCCGAACCAGGCATAGGGGAGGAACTGATGCATGGGGAGCGGCGGCGGGGGGCAGGGCCGGCCAGAACGATGCGGGCCGGGCAATCTGGCCCGATCTTCTCACTGCCGCCCCCCACCCCTGCGGGCGCGGCCCAAGATGGGGGCATGCATCGATTGGCCACGGCTCCCGGTTCGGCGGACGAGGCGGCAGCAGGAGCCTTCGTGGAGCAGCCGCCGGCCCCGGTGCTGCTGCTCACCAGCGCCGACACCGACGTGGTGGCCCTGGAGGCCCTGCTGCAGCAGGAACCCGGCCTCCTGGGCGAGGAGCTGCGGGCCCTGAACCTGGCGGCCCTGGCCCATCCCGCCGTTCTCGACCACTATCTCGCCACCACCGTGGCCCACGCCCATCTGGTGGTGGTGCGCCTGCTGGGGGGGCGCGGCCACTGGAGCTACGGGCTGGAGCGGCTGCGGGACTGGCTGAGCCAGGCTCCGGCGCAGCGCCAGCTGCTGGTGCTGGCGGGCACGGCGGAGGAGGACCTGCCCCTGGCCAGCCTCGGCAGCGTGGATCCGGCCCTGGCCTGCGCCCTGGCGGCCTGCCTGCGGGAGGGGGGCGCCACCAACCTGCGGCGGGTGCTGCAGTGCCTGCGGCAGCTCCGCCAGGGAACACTGGTGGATCTGCCGGCCGTGGAACCCCTGCCCGATCCCCTGCCCCACGACTGGCGCGACGAAGCGGGCGCCCGGGTGGGCCTGCTGCTGTATCGCTCCCTGCGCCAGGCGGGCGACCTGGAGCTGGTGGAGGCCACCCTGGCGGCCCTGCGGCGGCAGGGACTGGCCCCCCGGGCCCTCTGGGTGAGCGGGCTGCGCGATCCCGCCGTGCAGCGGGGCGTGGCCGATCTGCTGGAGCGGGAGGCGGTGCAGGCGGTGCTCTGCGCCACCTCCTTTGCCTCGGTGAGCTTCGAGGAGGCGGGGCTGGGGGCGCCCCTCTGGGAACGCCTGGGGGTCCCCGTGCTGCAGCTGCTCACCAGCGGCCAGCCCCGCTCCCGCTGGCAGGCCAGCAGCATCGGTCTGGGCCCGGTGGACCTCACCCTGCAGGTGGCCCTGCCGGAACTGGACGGCCGCCTCACCACCCGCATCGGTGCGTTCAAGGAGAGCCCCGAGGCCAGTGATCGCCTCGCCGCCGCCTTGCCGCGCCTGCGCCCCGATCCGGAACGGCTGGCCTGGATCGCCGAGCTCTGCCGCCGCTGGATCGAGCTCCGCACCACCGCCGCGCCG
The DNA here is from genome assembly GCA_049242845.1 of Prochlorococcaceae cyanobacterium. Taxonomy (GTDB): domain Bacteria; phylum Cyanobacteriota; class Cyanobacteriia; order PCC-6307; family Cyanobiaceae; genus CBW1002. Next base: position 1,468 of record JBMLOS010000003.1, on the reverse strand, counting down.
GAGCGCCGGGTGGCCCTGGTGCTGGCCAATTACCCCACCCGCAACGCCCGCCTGGCGAACGGGGTGGGGCTCGACACCCCGGAAAGTGCCGCCCGCATGCTGGGCTGGCTGGCGGAGGCGGGATACGACCTCGGGGACGGCGCGGTCGCCCTGCCCGCTGGCGGGGACGTCCTGATCCAGCAGCTCCTGCTCGGCCGCACCAACGATCCGGAGAACGAGCACCGGCCCGCCCTCGATCACCTGCCCCTCGAGACCTATCTCGCCTGGTACGGCCAGCTGCCGCTGGAGGGCCGCCTGCGGTTGGAGGCGGTGTGGGGCTCCCCCGAGGGAGATGCGGGGCTGGAGCCCGGGGGCTTCCCGATCCGGGGCCTGCGCTGGGGACGGGTGGCCCTGCTGATCCAGCCGGAACGCGGCTACGACCGCGACCCCAGCCTCAGCTATCACAGCCCCGACCTGCCCCCCACCCACGCCTACCTGGCCCAGTACCTCTGGCTGCGGGAGCGGTTCGGCGCCCAGGTGGTGGTGCACGTGGGCAAGCACGGCAACCTCGAATGGCTGCCGGGCAAGGGCCTCGGCCTCTCGCCCCACTGCTACCCCGAGTGGGCGCTCGGGCCCCTGCCGCATCTCTACCCCTTCATCGTGAACGACCCGGGGGAGGGCTCCCAGGCGAAGCGCCGGGCCCAGGCCGTGATCCTCGATCACCTCACCCCGCCCCTGGGGCGCGCCGGCCTGCACGGGGAGCTGCAGCAGCTTGAGGCCCTGCTCGATGAGTACTGGGAGGCCAGCCAGCTCGGGGCCGAGAGGCTCGACACCGTGCGGCGACAGCTGGCGGCCGCCCTGGAGCCGCTGCAGCTGCCCGGGGAGGGGCGGGCCGGAGCGGAGGCCCTCGAGCAGCGGATCGAGGCGGCCGACGGCTACCTCTGCGAGCTCAAGGAGGCCCAGATCCGGGTTGGGCTGCACGTGTACGGCAGCCTGCCGCCGCCGGAGCGGCTGCAGGAGCTGCTGCTCTGCCTGGCGCGGGCGCCGCAGGAGCGGCGGGCCGGCCTCACCCAGGCGCTGGCCCAGGATCTGGGCCTGGCGCTCGATCCCTGGAGCGACCGCGAGGAGGATCCCCTGCCGGCGGAGGATCGACCCCGCCTGGCAGCCCTGGCCCGCCGGCTGGGGAGCACTGCCACCCCGCCGCGTCGGGTTGGGGATGGGGTGGCCCTGCTGGAGCAGGCGGCCCTGGCCCTGCTGGAGGAGGGCGGCGGCAGCCCCTGGGGAGCCGCCAGTAAGGAAGCCCTCGCCTGGGTGGAGAGGGAGCTGCGGCCGCGGCTGGTGGCCTGCGGCGAGGCGGAGCGCCGCGCCTTCCTGGAGGGCCTGGCAGGCGAGCGGATCGCTGCCGGCCCGTCAGGGGCCCCCACCCGGGGCCGCCCCGACCTGCTGCCCACCGGCCGCAACTTCTATTCGGTGGACCTGCGCGGCCTGC
>JBMLOS010000002.1:0-4837 GCA_049242845.1 Prochlorococcaceae cyanobacterium | reverse complement strand
GTGGATCCCCACTGGCGCGGCTGGATCGCGGCGGTGGCCCGGCAGTGCCACACCAGCCTGTTCCGCACCCTCAAGACGGCGCTGCCGGCCGGCTGGCTCGGGCAGGGGAGCCGCGCCGGCCGGATCGGCACCGCCGCGGCCCGCCCCTCTCACCGGCGTGGCTGCCGCTGGGTGGTGCTGGCGGCGGGGGCTCCGGCAGGAGCGCCCCGCAGCCAGCGGCAGGCCCATCTGCTCGCAATGGTGCGCGCCGCCGCCAGGCCTGTTCCGCTCGAGCACCTCTCGGCGGCGGAGGGGTACTCCCCTGCGGTGCTGCGGGCCCTGGAGCGGGGCGGCTGGCTGGAGCGCTGTCCGCCTCCGTCAGAGGCGGCAGCCGAGACCGATCCCGCTGCAGCGGGTTCGGCAGCCGCGGCGGAGCCCACCCGGCTCACCCCCGCCCAGGCCGAGGCCGTGGCGCGCATCCAGGCGGCAGAACCCGCGGCCAATCTGCTGCTCTGGGGGGTCACCGGTGCCGGCAAGACCGAGGTGTACCTGCAGGCCGCCGCCGCGGTGATGGAGGGCGGCGGTGGGGTGCTGCTGCTCACCCCCGAGATCGGCCTGATCCCCCAGCTGCTCGATCGCTGCCGCCAGCGCTTCGGTGAGCGGGTGCTCGAGTACCACAGCGGCATGGGGGAGGCCGAGCGGGTGCGGGCCTGGCGCCGCTGCCTCGAGGCCGGCGCCGCCGGGGAGCCGCTGCTGGCGGTGGGCACCCGCTCGGCGGTGTTCCTGCCGGTGCCGCGGCTGGGCCTGCTGGCGCTCGATGAGGAGCACGACGACTCCTACAAGCAGGACAGCCCGATGCCCTGCTACCACGCCCGGGAGGTCGCCCGGCTGCGGGCCGCCCACGGCGGGGCGCGCCTGCTGCTCGGCAGCGCCACCCCCTCGCTGGAAACCTGGCTGCGCTGCCAGGGCCCCACCCCGGACACCGAGCTGCTGCGTCTGCCGGAGCGGATCGGGGCCCGTCCCCTTCCCCCCGTGCGGGTGGTGGACATGCGCCTCGAGCTGGCCGAGGGGAACCGGCGGCTGCTCAGCCGCGCCCTGCTGGGGCGTCTGCAGCCTCTGCGGGAGCGGGGCGAGCAGGCGGTGGTGCTGGTGCCGCGGCGCGGCTACCGCTCCTTCCTCAGCTGCCGCAGCTGCGGGGAGGTGGTGCTCTGCCCCCACTGCGACGTGGCCCTCACCGTGCACCGCACCGCCACCGCCGGTGGGGAAGGCCGGGAGTGGCTGCGCTGCCACTGGTGCGACCACCGCCAGGAGGTGAGCGACCGCTGCGGCCACTGCGGTTCCACTGCTTTCAAGCCCTTCGGCGCCGGCACCCAGCGGGTGATGGAGCAGCTGGCGGCCGAACTCGAGGAGCTGCGGCTGCTGCGCTTCGACCGCGACACCACCCGCGGCCGGGACGGCCACCGCCGCCTGCTGGAGCGCTTCGCCGCCGGCGAGGCCGACGTGCTGGTGGGCACCCAGATGCTGGCCAAGGGGATGGACCTCCCCCGCGTGACCGTGGCTGCGGTGCTCGCCGCCGACGGCCTGCTGCACCGGCCGGATCTGCGTGCCTCTGAACAGAGCCTGCAGCTGCTGCTCCAGCTGGCCGGGCGGGCCGGCCGGGGCGAGAGGCCCGGCGAGGTGCTCGTGCAGACCTACTGCCCGGAGCACCCCGTGATCCGCCATCTCGTGGACGGCTGCTACGAGCAGTTCCTGGCCCAGGAACTGGCCCTGCGCCGCCAGGCCTGCCTGGTGCCGTTCAGCCGCGCCTGCCTGCTGCGGCTGGCCGGGCCCGGCGCGAGCGCCACCGCCACGGCGGCGGCGGCCCTGGCGGAGCGCCTGCGCCCCGGCCTTGAGGCCGCCGGCTGGATGCTGGTGGGGCCTGCCCCGGCCCCGGTGGCCAAGGTGGCGGGCCGCAGCCGCTGGCAGCTGCTGCTGCACGGCCCGCCGGTGGCGGACCTGCCGCTGCCGCCGGAGGCCAGCCTGCGCGAGGCCCTGCCGGCCGGGGTGAGCCTCACCATCGATCCCGATCCGCTCACCCTCTGATCCAGGCCCTCGGGTCGCTCGGACCCAGGCGCTCAGGCCGGCAGTTCCGGCCAGCCGAAGCCCGCCCGGCGCCGCAGCGTCTGCAGCAGGGAGACCAGCAGCAGCAGCAGCGCCACGGCCAGGCCCCCCATCCCCAGGGGGCTCCAGCGCCAGCAGCGCAGCTCCAGCCGGTTGAGGGCGCCGGCCTCCAGGGGCCAGAACCGGCTGTCCGCTACGCGGCCCGGGGCGGTGGGCCGGGGCAGGGCCTCGAGCACCGCCCGGGGATGCAGCGGCGCCAGCTCCAGGCCCAGGTCCAGCCCCGGCACGGCCTCCAGCTCCAGCAGATCGAGCGTGAGATGCAGCCGCTGCTGCACCCCCACGCCCCAGTTCCGCTCCTGCAGTTCCAGCTGGGGTGGCGGCAGGTGGAGGCCCCCCAGCCGGGCCGCCTGCTCCAGCTGTTCGGTGAGTGCTCCCAGGGCGGCGGCGGCCGGCTGGGTGGGTCCCCGCAGGATCTCGGTGCCGTTCTCCAGGCTGCGGCGGAAGCCCTCGGCCTCCAGGACCCGGCCCAGCTGCTGCTGCCAGGGGGTGATCCGACCGCTGGCGCTCCGGAGCCGGTGTTCCAGCCGCACGCGCCCGGGACCCTCGAAGTGGATCTCGCTGTGCACCTGCATGCAGCCCCCCAGACTCAGGGCCAGCAGCACCAGGGCGATCACCACCGCCGCGAACCCCAGGGGGGCACGGGTGGCGCCCACTGGTGGCGGCGGCGGCGGCTCATCCCGGCGGCGGCGGCGGATCCCTCCGGCCCGGCTTCCCTCCAGGGCGGGGGCCTCGCCAAGGCTCGGCAGGGTCATCGACCACTCCCGCGGCCGCTGCAGCGAGGGGGCTTCCAGCACCTCCAGCAGGTTCTTCGCCTGGGCCCGCAGCACCGAATCGCGGCAGCGGTGCAGGCTGCGGCAGCACTCGGCGGCCTGGTCCGTGCGGCCCTGCCCCATCAGGGCCGTGGCCATCAGCAGCCGCAGTTCCCCGCCGAAGGCTCCGGTGGGCGGATGCTCCGCCGCCAGGGGCTCCAGCAGGCGCAGCACCTGGCCGTACTCGCCCCGCTCCAGCCCCCAGCGGGCCGCCGCGAGGGGATCGGGGCCGTCTGCGCTCTCCCGCCGCTGCTCCATGGGTGGCCTCCGCCGCTCAGCGCTGACCCAGACTCCGGTCGCTGCCCACCACCATGGTGCCGATGCCGGCGTCGGTGAACACCTCCAGCAGCAGGGCATGGGGCACCCGGCCATCCACGATGTGGGCGGCGGCCACGCCCTGGGCCAGGGCGCGGATGCAGCACTCGGTCTTGGGGGTCATGCCCCCCTCCACCACCCCCTCGCGGATCAGGGCGCGGGCCTCGGAGAGGGAGAGCTGGCGCAGCAGGGAGGCGGGGTCCTGGCGGTCCCGCAGGATGCCCGGGGTGTCGGTGAGCAGGATCAGCTTCTCCGCCTGCAGTGAGGCGGCGAGCTCGCCGGCCACGGTGTCGGCGTTGATGTTGTGGGCCTGCCCGGCGGCATCGGGGGCTACGCTCGAGATCACCGGGATGTAGCCGTTCTCCAGCAGGGGGCGCAGCACCGCCGGGTTCACGGCCGCCACATCGCCCACCAGGCCATGGTCGCCGCTGCCGTAGGGGCGGGCCCGCACCAGGGAGCCGTCGCTGCCGGAGAGCCCCACGGCCCGGCCGCCCACCTGGTTGAGGCCGTTCACGATCTGCTTGTTCACTCTCCCCACCAGCACCATCTCCACCACGTCCATGGTGGCGGCATCCGTCACCCGCAGGCCGTCGCGGAACTGGGGCTCGATCGCCAGCCGGCCGAGCCACTGGTTGATCTCGGGCCCGCCGCCGTGCACCACCACCGGCTGCACCCCCACGCAGGCCAGCAGGGCCAGGTCGCGGAAGACCGCATCGCGCAGTTCCTCCTTCACCATGGCGGCCCCGCCGTACTTCACCACGATGCGGCGGCCGGCGAAGCGCTGGATGTAGGGCAGCGCCTCGCTCAGAACGGACACCCGCAGGGCGTCCTGGCTGTGGATCGAGGGATCGGGGCTCAAGGCTCTGGAGGGAACGGAGGGAGGGGAGGGGGCGATGGGGGGCCGCTTCAGCCGTCGGCCGCGGAGGAATCCGCTGCGGGGGAATCGGCCGCGGGCTCGAGCGTGAGTGTGAAGGCGTTGCCGGTTTCGCGCGTGAGGCTGGCCTGCAGGCCGGGCCCGAAGAAGCGGCCGAGCCGGTCGCGGCGTTCCTCCCAGCGGCCGTAGGGAATGCCGCCGCACTCGAAGCGCAGGCGTATTCCGTAGCCGCCCGGGGCTGCGAATTCCTCGATGCTGACCAGCTGAGGGGGCTCGTCGTCGTCCCAGAGCTTGAGTGCTTCCAGCGAGCTCTCCAGATGGGCCTTCTGGCCGTAGCGCCAGCGGGTGACATCGGCGAGCAGCTTGCGTAGGGGTTCGTTGCCGGGCTGCTGGCGCAGGTCGCGCAGCTTGGCTGCAGGCGTGAGCCGCTCGGCGGGAGGCAGCTCGGAGGATTTCAGGGCCAGTCCCCCCAGCAGAATCGGCACGCCGTAGAAGACACCGGCCAGGCTGATGTTGGGGCTGTCGGTGGCGTAGGCGATCGATCCGATCACGGTGAGAACGGCACCGGCCACGGTCACCAGGCTGCCGGGGGAGAGAAACGCTTGCATCGCCCCATTCTCCGTCAGCGGGGGCCAGGATGGCGTCCCCAGGCTCATCCCCGCCGCCCCATGGCCAGCCCCCAAGCCAGCCCGCAAGACGG
>JBMLOS010000001.1:0-2538 GCA_049242845.1 Prochlorococcaceae cyanobacterium | reverse complement strand
GTACTCCGCCTCGGCCACCCGGGGATGGAGCTCCTGCCAACCCACCCTCACGGCATGGCCGATCACCACGTCGAGGGCCAGGTCGTCCTCAAAGCGCACCTCGGGGTTGGCGGCCACGAAGGCCATCAGGGTGAGCAGGGTCTCGGAGCAGAGCTGCCGGTACTCCGGCGCTTCGATCTTGCCGAGCAGGTGCTCCACCAGCGAGGCGAAGTTGCGCTCGCCCGGGGTCTTCTCGCTCAGCAGCGGGGCACTCTCCAGCCGGTTGCGGCGCTCCAGCTTGTCGCCGATCACGATGCCGCGGCAGTGGTGCAGCAGATCCCAGATGCCGGGATAGAAATCGCGGGGCACCCGTCCCAGGGCCCCCAGCCGCATGCGGTGCTGCAGCCAGCCCCCGGAGCGGGGGAGCTCCTGGAGGGGATCGGGAACCTCCCAGCGCACGCGGCCCCGCAGATGGAGCTGTTCCTTGCGCTGCAGCGCCGCCCGGGCGTGCTCCACGTCGGCCAGCACCGCCCGCAGCCGGCGCCGGATGCGGTGGGGCGGCTCGGCGCACAGGGCCTCGAAGGCATCGCTGGGGCTGAGGTTCGACTCGGCGGCCAGCTCACCGGTGAGCAGCAGCAGCAACTGGCCGAGCTGGAGGGTGAGGCTGCCGCTCAGCAGGTTGGGTTCGAGGCGGGCCAGGCCGTCGAGGGCCAGCAGCAGCTCCTGCTGCAGCATCCACTCCCGCCCGTCCTCGCCGCCGAAACGCCGGATCATCGCGGCGATCGTGCGGCTGCCCTGGGGCTGGCTGATCAGGGAGTCGCCGGTGTAGTTGCGGCCCACCACCACCTGCTTCTGGCGCACCAGCAGATCGGTGAGGGCATCCTCCAGCTGGGGATGCACCAGCCCCATGGCCCCGGCGGCCCGGCGCACCACGTTCCAGTCGGCCTCCACCAGCCCCCGTCGGTAGACCTCCTGCAGCAGCACCATCAGCCGCACGGGTGCCCCTCCCATCGGGCCCTGCAGCCTGGCGTTGGGTCCGAGCCGGCGGCCCAGCAGCTCCAGCACCTCCGCCTGCTCCGGCAGGGAGCTGCTCTGCCAGAGCCGCTCGGCCAGCTCGGCCACGGAGATGTCCTCCAGTTCCTGCTCCTGGCGGGCGGTGAGCGGCTGCTGGCTGGTGCTCGGCGGCAGCAGGGTCTGGCGCACCGGCCACAGCTGGCAGGCCGCCACCGCCTGGGGCGGCAGTTCCACAAGCCCCGCCTGGCTCACCAGGTCGGCCAGGGGTGCCAGCTGCACCGGCACCCCTTCCAGGGATCCGGCGCGCAACTGGTGGCAGAGGGAGAGGAAGGACTCCGGGTCGCGGCGGTAGGCCCCCTCCGCGATCGGAACGACCAGCAGCGGCGAGCTGGGACCGCGCCAGTGGCGCTGCACCAGCCGCACCTCCGCGGCCACCGCATCCACCAGCGTGCCCGGATCGTCCGCCAGGTAGAAGGTGTCCTCCTCCAGGGCGGCAGGCAGAAAGGCGATCAGTTCCTCGCCGTGGCGGTAGAGCCGGGCGGTGGCCATGGTCTCCATCCGCACGGGGGGATGGCCGGAGAGCCCGAGGCGCGCGTTGCCGCCCACCGTGGCCAGCCGCCGTCCCAATTCCCGCGAGCTGGCCACCCGGGGCCGGTCGCCGGGGTCAGCCTCGGCGGCGCCCTCCTCACGGGCCAGGTCGGCCGGCAGTCCGGCCGCCTGCAGTTCGGAGGCGATCCAGGCACTGGTGGGTGCCAGGGCCACCAGCACCTCCTCGGCCCCCGGGGGTCACCGGTCGCCGCCGGCCGCTGGGGTCGAGATCCTCCGGCCGGATCAGGCCGTGCAGCAGCAGATCGGTGAGCCAGGTGAGGCTCTGGGTCCAGAGCAGGGGCACGTTCTCGTTCGCCACCCGCACCTGGCTGCCGGGGTTGCGGCGCTCGGCGGCGATCGCGGCCTCCGGCACCAGATAGAGCTCGGGCAGCAGGGCCACGCCCTCCACCTCGACGCTCACCTCCGCCAGCCGCTGCCGCCACTGCCGGGCCTCCGCCCAGCGCTCCTCGCAGCAGGCGGTGATCGCTTCGTAGGCCAGGAACAGGGGCCACTCGCACTCGATGTGCTCGAACTCCGCCAGTTCCTCCCGTTCGTAGTGGAGGCGGCTCACGTCCTCCACCACGGTCTGGTGGCCGTCGCGGCGGAAGCGCTTGTAGCCGTAGGCCCCGCCCAGCTCCCGGCGGATCTTGGCGCGGGTGCGGGCCACCAGGTCGTGGTCCTCCACCGCCCAGGCCGGGTAGCCGATCACCGACAGGCAGGCGCTGTCGACCTCCTTGCTGGCCGACTCGCGGGGCAGCAGATCGCGCAGGGCGCGCCGGAGCCGCACGATCGCGTCGTGGGGGATCACCAGGCAGGCGCTGCCGTCGCCGTGGGGGCCGTAGAGATCGAGCCCCTCCAGGGCCTCCAGGGCCGCCTTGACCATGCCGATGGAGCTGGCGTTGCGCTCCGGCAGCCCGTGGTTGCCCTTGTCGCCCCGCTCCCAGATGCCGTAGTCGG